>NZ_JADFUD010000162.1:0-1226 GCF_054820065.1 Bradyrhizobium sp. UFLA06-06 | reverse complement strand
TGCCGCGCGGCGAACAGGATGGAAGTGGAGCGTCGACCATGATGAGAGGGCTACGCCGGGCTCGTGACGCAGGGAGGGCGTAGCCCGACCGGAGTTACGAGCCCGGCGTCGGCGCGATCCACAGCGGACCGCGCCGACTGGTGATCGCGGCCGGCTGGTTATGCAAGTGGTTCTTCCGCCAAGAGGAATCACTCGCGTGCCAGGCCGACACATTACCGATCACCAAATGAGGCTCTACATGAAGTACCGTCAGACCGATAGCCCGCCCGTGGCCGCCGCCAAGGCGTCGTTCAGCACCTCGACCGCTTACCGGATCGAGCAGGATCGACGCCTTCCGTCGCAGAAGAAGGCTCCTCGCGGCCGTCGCCGGCCAGATCCCTTGGCCCGCGTATTTGAGACAGAGATCGTGCCGATGCTGAAGGCCGCCCCCGGTGTGCGGCCGGTCACGATCTTCGAGGAGTTGCTCCGACGCCATCCTGAGCTCGGCGCCGGCATCCGTCGCACGCTGGAGCGCCGGATCCGGGCCTGGCGGGCGATCCACGGCGAGGAGCAGGAGGTCATCTTCCGGCAGACCCACGAACCCGGTCAGCGCGGCCTGTCCGACTTCACCGACATGGGCGAATTGGGTGTCACGATCGCGGGCGTGCCGCTCGACCATCGTCTCTATCACTTCCGGCTGGCCTATTCCGGGTTTGAGCACGCCCATGTCGTGCTCGGCGGTGAGAGCTTCATCGCTCTGGCCGAAGGCCTGCAGAATGCCTTGTGGTCACTCGGTGGAGCGCCACGGGAGCATCGCACCGACAGCCTGTCGGCCGCCTTTTGCAATCTCGACCGCGACGCCAAAGACGATCTGACGCGGCGATACGAAGACCTCTGTGCCCATTACGGCATGCGCCCCTCCCGCAACAATCGTGGCATCGCCCACGAGAACGGGGCGATCGAGAGTTCGCATGGCCATCTCAAGCGGGCGGTCGGCGACGCGCTGTTGCTGCGTGGCACCGCCGACTTCGACGATCTCGCTGCCTATCGTGGCTTCATCGATGAGATCGTCAGCCGCCGCAATGCCCGCAACGCCAAGCGGATCGACAGCGAACGTACCGCACTTCAGGATCTGCCGGACCGCCGCACGTCGGACTATGAAGAGGTGATCGTCCACGTGACATCGTCCGGCGGCTTCACCTTGCGCAAGGTGTTCTACACGGTGCCGTCGCGCTTGATCGGCCATC
>NZ_JADFUD010000161.1:0-1200 GCF_054820065.1 Bradyrhizobium sp. UFLA06-06 | reverse complement strand
CTCTTGCGAGAAACACTCTTCGACAACATCTGGATTCAGCCGGCCGCCGGCGACGCGGGCGGCGCAGTGGGCGCCGCATTCGCGGCCTACCATCTCATGCTTGAAAAGCCCAGGAACATCCATTCGGGCGACAGCATGAACGGCGCGTATCTCGGGCCAGAGTTCAGCCAGTGCGAAGTCGAGGAGAGTCTGAGAAAGGCCGGCGCGGTATTCACGACCGAATCGGACGAAGCACTGATTAACAATGTCGCACATGCTCTCGTCGACGGTAAGGCGGTTGGGTGGATGCAGGGTCGGATGGAGTTCGGCCCGCGAGCGCTAGGCGGCCGCTCCATCATTGCTGACCCCCGCTCAGCGGCTGTTCAGAAGCAGCTAAATCTCAAGGTGAAGTATCGAGAGTCTTTCCGTCCATTTGCGCCGAGTGTTCTGCGAGAGGACGTGTCGCAATGGTTTCAGCTGGATTCCGACAGCCCATATATGCTCCTTGTGGCCGACGTGATGAGCACGAAGCAGTTGCCGATGTCAGAAAAGCAAAAGCAGCTCTTCGGCATCGATAAATTGAACGTCGCGCGTTCGGAAATTCCAGCCGTCACACACGTGGACTACTCCGCGCGGGTACAGACTGTGCATCACACGACTAATCCGCGGTTTCATAATTTGATATCGAAGTTCAGGGAGCTAACCGGGTGCCCCGTTCTCGTGAATACCTCGTTCAACGTGCGAGGTGAACCGATCGTTTGCACTCCAGAGGATGCGTTCCGCTGTTTAATGGGAACAGAAATTGAACTGCTAGCCGTCGGCAATTCGCTCGTACGCAAGGAAGACCAGAGCAGAGCGCTGATGAAGGATTATCGTGGTTCCTATGAACTCGATTAGAAAGTGAGGTGTTCAAACTGTGCGCCTCGCGGGCGTCTTGATTTCTACCCCTTTCGCACGTAGGGCACGCATTTCGAGGAAGTCATCTACATGGATGGTAAATGCCAAAAAACGCAATCTTCGGAATTCACCTATGCTAGCAATGATGCGCTACTCGCCGCGAGGAAGGGAGTTATTCGCTTAGCCGCTCTGTTAACGGAAGTATGGGTAATCCTTGGTGTTGGTGTTCTTTTGGTGACGATTCTGGAAGTATCGCTCACCTCGTACTACGAGAGAGCTGACAAAAAAGCTGTCTCTTATACACATCTGACGCTGCCGACGAAC
>NZ_JADFUD010000160.1:0-1273 GCF_054820065.1 Bradyrhizobium sp. UFLA06-06 | reverse complement strand
GTCACATATTGCGTGTCGAGCAGCTCGAACCCGCCCGCGATCAGCCGCGCCATCAGATGCACCAGCGCGACCTTCGATGCGTCGCGCGTGGTGTGAAACATGCTTTCGCCGAAGAAGGCCCGGCCGAGGCTGACGCCGTAGAGCCCGCCGACCAGATTGTCGTCCTGCCAGACCTCGACGCTGTGGCAATGGCCCGACGCGTATAGCCCGACATAGAGATCGCGGATGCGCCTGTTGATCCAGGTGTCGTCGCGGCCGGGCTGCGGCGCCGCGCAGCCGGCGATCACGGCCTTGAACGCGGTATCGACGGTGACGGTGAAGGCATCCGTGCGCACGGTGCGCGCCAGGCGGGAGGCGACACGGAAGCCGTCGAACGGAATCACGCCGCGCAATTCCGGCTCGACCCAGAACAGGGTCGGATCGTCGGCGCTCTCCGCCATCGGGAAGATGCCGCAGGCATAGGCGCGCAGCAGCACCTCGGGCGTGATCTCGGAGGAGGCGGAGTCGCGTGACGTCATAGCGCCAAGGATAGCAAAGCGCGGGCGGTCTTGCGATGGGGGCTGCCACCGGGACGCTACGTGTTGACGAAACGCGCCGGTTCCTCCACAAGCCGCGCCGTTCCGCCGCAGTTTCCCGAGACGGACTGCGCGGTCGTGCTAGATTGCAACAAAAAGATGGCGGCGCTGCCGGGACACGGTGGCTTGCGCCCGACAATCGACACAGGTGAGGGGGACGCTGCATGAAATGGTCATGGCGAACGTTTGCGCCGTTGCTGGTCTGGCTGGTGATCTATCTGGTTCCGGTGCCTTCGGGGCTGAACGCCAATCAGTGGCACTATTTCGCGGTGTTCGCCGCCGTGATCACCGGGCTGATCCTTGAATCGATGCCGGTCGGCGCGGTCGGTCTGATCGGCCTGACGGTCGCCGGCATCGGCGGCTATGTCGAGCACGATCCGAACAAATCGCTGCGCTGGATGCTCGGCGGCTTTTCCGAGAGCACGGTGTGGCTGATCGTCGGCGCCTTCGTGTTCTCGATCGGCTATCGCAAGAGCGGGCTCGGCCGCCGGCTGGCGCTGCTCTTGGTGCGCGGCCTCGGCCGCCGCACCATCGGGCTCGGCTACGCGGTGGCGTTCTCCGATCTCGTGCTGGCGCCGGCGACGCCGTCCAACACCGCGCGCTCGGGCGGCACCATCTATCCGATCGTCAGCAACATCCCGCGCATCTACGGTTCCGAGCCCGGCCCGACCGCGGGCAAGATCGGCACCTTCGTGATG
>NZ_JADFUD010000015.1:0-158053 GCF_054820065.1 Bradyrhizobium sp. UFLA06-06 | reverse complement strand
CCGACGGGCCGGGTCGAGCCGAGCGCATCCGCAAATATGTCGCCCAATATGCGGGCGGCGACTGCTTCTTCATCCTGCCTGTTGCCGTGAGCTCAAGCGCAGCCGTCATTGAAGGCTTCGGCGCTTCGACCGCCCCGTTCGATACCTTCGATAAAGCGTTTCGAAAGGAGCAGGGATTTGAGGCTTCGGTCGGCGTCAGGCAGGTGAATCAGGCACAATGTCCGGCCGTCAAATTCCTCAGTCAGGTCGGAAGCGATCAAGCGCGTGCGCCGCGCATCAACCTGTCGGCGACGGAGCTGAAGGCCGGCGAGACCCTCAACGGGACCGTCGAAAATTTTGCCAACCGGGTGGTGGAACTGCTCATGGTCTCGGATCGCGGCGAGGTGCGCAGCCTGTCCTATCTCCTGAAGCCGGGCGTCGACTCGCTGTCCTTTGCCCTGCCGATGGAGCGCACGACCGGTCCGCAACTCCTGTTGGCCGTCGCAGCCCCGCGGGTTCTGGATTCATTGCGCCAGCCGCGACCGATGGCTGCCGACACATTCTTCCTGCAGGCGACGAGCGAAGCTCAACGCGGCAACGTGGCCATCACCGCGGCTGGACGCTATGTCATGCTCACCAATTGAGCCGGCGTTCAGAACTTGCCGATCATCAAGATCTTCAGGTCGGCATCCGGCTCGAAGTCGCTTGCCGTGAACTGCCGTGCATTGTCGGCAGATGAGGGCTTGAGCCGGCCAGGACAAAAACTGACCAGACGGTCGTCGCCGCCGGGATCGATCGTCAACGTGAAGGACCGGATTGGACCCGCCCAGTTCGCACCTGTCTTGAGCACGTAGGAAATGCGCCGCTCCTGCAGCTTTGCGGTATTGGCCTGGCTGTCACCTGTGCGCTTGTCCAATTCGGCAAGGAACGCATCCGTAACGCAATAGTCTCTCCTGTACCGCTCGACTTCCGGTCCCAGTGCCGCGCTGCGACGCAGACCCGAGCGCAGGACCGTGTCAGGGCTGGAGCCGACGCTCGGGCGATATTGATGTTCGACCGTGACGGTACGCGCCGCGGGAAACACCTGCTCGCGAACGGCAGATGTCTTGGTTACCCAGCCGGGCGTATATTGCTGGCGACCGTTGTCGCTCATGCCGGCAGGCATCAGAAGGCCGTCGTCGATCAACTTGGTGCGGGTTGTCGCCGGCAGGTCGGCGACTCGGATCTCCCGATCACCGAGCGGCAGCAAAGGCAGCTTGAACTGACGGAGGAGGGCGGTGACATCCTTGTTGCCGACCATGGCGCGCTGATCGATGGTCAGCGGCACCGCGTTGCCGTCGATCCTGGTCTCGAACGCGACGAAGTTGACCGGATCGCTCGATGGAAGGGCAATGTTCTCGGCTTCGGACAGGTCGATGTCGGGCAGCGGAAAGGCGACAGTGAGCGCAACCGGCTTGCTCGTCTGGTTGACGAATTGGTAGCGAACGGTGACCCGGTCCAGCCCGATATGAAGCTCCTCGCTCGCCATGGCCACGTCCTTGGTGCGGACGAATTGCAGCCCGCCGATGGACAATTCGGCCGCGGAATCATTTGCCCGCGCAGGCCAGCCGGTTGCGGCCAACAGGGCGATCATCAAGGCTCGCGACCTCAACGACAGCCCGCTTAACGCTCCATTTGCCATGCCGGCCTCCATGCGGCGCCGCAGCGTCTGTCCGTGTGGGTCAATCGATCGCCTGGTAGAGGTCGCCCCATTCCGGCTTCCAGACGCCATCGGGGTCGCAAACCACGATCGCGAGCTTCATGTCATTGGCGAGACGGATTGCGCCGCGAAAGGCATCCTGGGCCGGCATATGGGCGCTGACCTGGTCGCTGTTCAGGCGTCCCCCGCTTGCGGCGGCCGGCAACACGATTGACCCGGAGGCACCGGCATTGTCGCGCCTCAAAACCAGAGTAATCGCGTCTGGCTGGATTTCGCTGACTTGCTCAAATCTGTTTCTGGCCATGATTTTGCACTGCAAGCTGAAGGAGTTCGGACTATCACCGTCCAGTGAAAGAGTTGAACGGGATCGGGGTTGCTCGCCACTAATTGACGCTGCACTCGCGCAGTCTTGGATTAGGCAGTCTTGGATTAGTCGGACTGACGCCGCATTCGGTTCGGTTACATT
This sequence comes from Bradyrhizobium sp. UFLA06-06, assembly GCF_054820065.1. Taxonomy (NCBI): domain Bacteria; kingdom Pseudomonadati; phylum Pseudomonadota; class Alphaproteobacteria; order Hyphomicrobiales; family Nitrobacteraceae; genus Bradyrhizobium; species Bradyrhizobium sp. UFLA06-06. The sequence goes on along the minus strand of NZ_JADFUD010000015.1, from coordinate 155,909 downwards.
GAGGCGGATATGCTTCGTCGATCTAGCTGGATCTGGCTCTCTATCGTCGGCGCGGCCATAGCGGCCACCGGGGCAAGGGCCGACGATACGGTCGTGCGAAGCTTTGCCGGCGGTTCGGCTGCATCCATGGTGGGGATCGTCGCGGCCAGCCAGGACGTCGAACTCGCGGGCCCGCAAGCGCTCAGCGCTGACGGACAGGGAAACCTGTTTGTGCTCGATCAAATCAATGGCCGTATTCTGCAATTCGACCCCAAACAACCGAACACGGCTCCCGACATCCTGAAGATGCCTGGCGATGTGCAGCCCACCGACCTCGTCGTCCATAACGACGACATCATGGTTTGGGACGGCGGCGTGCGGATGCTGAAGGCGGCACCAGGACAGTCCACACGCGGGCTGGGTGGAGACGAGATCCAGCTGGAGGAAGTCTCATCCCGCGGAACCGACGACCAGGTCGCCATTTCGGCCTTCGCCCAGATGGGCTCGCAGGCGCTGAGCAGCCCGACCGACTTGCTCGATCAGAATACGCGCGCGGCCATCGTGAGGACGACGCGACAGCCCGACCGGCAATATATCGCCTCGCGCAGCAAGGGATCGGTGATCGCCGATATCATTCCCGACAAGGGCAATGCCGGCGTTCGGGTCGAAATCCAGACCATGGTATCCAACGAGACCATCGGTCAGCTCGGCCTGCGCGTCCGCAACCAGCTCGGCACCGTTGAGTTTCTCGAGATCGACAACAGCGACCGCTTCTACGTGCTGGCCGAGGACATTCCTCCGTCGGGCAAGAATGCCTCCACCTTCGTCGCACGCTATGCCGCGAACGGACGCCTAGAGGGTATCTACGAGCTGCCGCTGGAGAACACGCCCGTGACCCGGCGGTTCGTCACCGTTTCGGGCGATGGCGACGTCTATTTTCTGCGCACCAAGCCGGATGGTGTCGAGGTGGTCGGTGTCGGCTTCCGCCCCCTGGGGAAGGTATCCGTCATTGACGTCAGGCCATCGCGCACGGCGGCCGCGCCGGCGGCGGCGCGGCCGGATATCAAGTTCAATGCGACCGCTGCCGTGCGGCCGTCCAATCGTCAGCAGGCGATCGAGACCGCCTTCGCCTTTGAGGGCATTCAGTGGAAGCTGACACCGGCCAACTACGGCAGCGATCCCGACAGCCAATGCTCCGGTTTCAGCCGTATTCGCCGGCCGTGGTACCTGCAGGGCAAGATAAACCAGGAAGTGCGCGGCGTGCCCTATTGCTGGGGGTGCCACGGTTCGCTCGCGAACTTCCGGCAGCGGATCGACAGCGGGACGCTGGCGGGCAATGTCTGCACCCGCAACGAGCCACGGCCGGATGTGGCCGGCGTCGACTGTTCGGCATTCGTCAGTGCCACGTGGGGACTTTCCGTCCACTACACGACCGCCGCCATCCCCGCGATCGCCGCACCTGTGACCAACCCCTGGGACCTCAAGCCTGGCGACGCCCTGAACAAGCCGGGTTCCCACGTGATGTTGTTCCTGCGGTTTACGCCCGATCGCAAGGCCGAGGTCATGGAATCCTCGACGGGTGGCTGCAACGGTCGGGTCTGCCGCAACGTCTATCCGCTCGCAAGCCTGCTCGCGCGCGGTTACGTTCCGGTCCGCTTTCGGGCGTTCGCAGACGATCAGGCGACCGTTTCCGCGAACGCCTATCAGGAGACCGAGGCGCCGACAGGCCGCAAGACGGCGAATAAACGGCGCTGAACCTGAGGTCTTGCCAAGGCTACAGATGAACATGGATCACCGCCTGCGCGCTGGTTTCTGGAGGTCCGGACGGCACTCCTGCCGCTCTGCCTTGCCGGCGTGGTTCCAGGGCGGACCTGGTTGATATCGAGGTGGATCGCGATGCGAACGCTCAGGGGCTTTGATCGAAGGACCGGTTGGCTGTGTGCCGCCATCCTGCTCGCTGCGTTGATCGGCCTGCCACTCCAGCACGCGCATGCGGCGGGTGAACTGTCGATAAGCAATCCCGACGGTGCGGCTCTCCGGGCGCTCGTCATCGGCATCGACGACTACCAGCATGTACGCAAATTGAAGGGCGCGGTCGCCGACGCCAATGACATCGTGTCCAGCCTGAGGACCATGGGCGTCAGCGATGTGGTCGAGCTGACCAATGCACAGGCCGACAGGGCAAGCGTGCTGCGCGAGATCAGCTCACTGGTGGAGCGGACAAAGAGCAACGATCTCGTCTTCCTGTCGATCGCAGGCCACGGCACGCAGGAGCCGGAGCGGATCAAGGGCTCCGAACCGGACGGAATGGAGAACGTGTTCCTGCTGCCCGAATTCGCGACCACCCCGGCCGGATCGGTCGAGCGCATTCTGGGAAGCGAATTCAATCATTTCATCCGGCAGTTCGAATTGCGCGGCGCAAGGGTGATCTTCGTCGCGGATACCTGCCATGGCGGCGGAATGGTGCGCGATATCGATCCGCGTGCGGCCGAGATGAGCTTTCGACAGGTGCCGCGCTACACGCTGCTGGTCGATGAATTGAAGCCGGTGTCGAGCAGCGACGACCCGAAGTCCGAACTCGATCTCGACCACACCGCGTTCATCGCCGCGGTCGATCGGCACACCAAGGCGCCGGAAGTGCGGATTCCCGGGATCGACGGCCTGCGCGGCGCCCTGAGTTATGCCGTAGCCCGGGCCGTGGAGGGCAACGCGGACATCAACCATGATGGCAAGGTGACCCTGAAGGAGCTTTTCAGCAATGTTCGGCAGGTGGTCTATCAACTGTCCGACCAGCGCCAGAACATCGTGACGGTATCGTCGCCGGCCCAGATGCCGGAAACCGAGGTCGCCTTCGAATTGACGCGCGGCGTGGTGCTGATCCAGGGGACGGCCGCGAGAGCTGCCTCCGGCCAGGTTGCTAACGTCGCGTCCGCCGAGAAACAATCTCCCGCGCCGCCGGCCGTTACGGCTAAGTCGCAAACTGCTCCAACCAGTGCCGCTGCGAGCGCCGCGGCCGCGCCCAGTGCCGCGCTGCCGCCGTTCCGCCTCACCACGCCGATCCGTTTGGCGGCGCTTGACGGCAAGATGAATTATTTCACCAGTCTCAAGCCACAGGACGCCAGCGTGCAGGCAGTTCAACCGACTGATAATCCCGACCTGATCTGGGACCCCGTGTCTCATGACGTGATCGCCTGGGGCGACGTGGTCGCCTATGGCGTTGACGTTGGCGGTTTGACGACAGTGGTCAACCGAACCGCGGCAATTCGGGAGCTTAAGCGCATGGCGACGCGGTCGCCGCAGCTGATGCGTATTTGGCCGGATGATCGACAGCAGCGCAGCGGCCAGACCGTCGAGGTCGAATTGTCCGACGTCGGTTCGCGGGCTGTGCTGCTATTCAACGTGTCCGGTGATGGAACCATCCAAATACTGTATCCGGTGGGGTCCGATGCCGCGCTGGCTCGATCGGCAAATCTGCGACTGCCTCTCCGGGTGGGCGAGCCGTTCGGCGCCGAGCAGATCGTCGCGGTGACCTCGCAGCAGCGGATGGTCGATCTGGAGACGGTCCTGATGCAGCTCAACCGGCGCCGCGCCTCGGGGCAGGTGATCAAGAGTCTGGAGCGCTACCTGCCGGCGGACGCGCGGATCGCGTCAATCGGCTTCTTCAGCGTTCCCTGACAATCCTGGGGCAGCGGGCCATGTCGCCAGCGGAACTGGTATGCCGCAAGCAATCATGGTTCGCGATCGTGCTGTTGCTGGCGGGAAGCGGCGTCGCGCTCGCGGCGCCGCCGCCATCGGCCTCTCCATCGGGAGGTGCGACGAACGCTCCATTGCTCTGGCGCGTACAGGCCTCGCGCGGCGCGGCAAATGCTGCCGGCGTGGCGCTTGAGATCCTGCCGGGTCCAACGGTCAACATTGGCGGCAAGGTGTCATTCGGCGTAACCGCCAGGAAGCCCGGCTATCTGATGCTGGTGGATGTGGATGCGGAAGGGCGGATGTCCCAGATCTTCCCGACTGCCGAGCTATTGGCGCAGTCGGTCGGACCCGACATGAATCTTGTGAAGCCTGGTGTCCAATTCATTGTTCCGACGCCGGCGGCACAGCAGCGTGGATTTGAATATGTCGTCGCGCCGCCGGCCGGGTCCGCCGTGATCGTTGCGATCCTGAGCGAGCGACGTGTGCAATTGCTGGATTTGCCGGACGTTCAGCGCAAGCTTCAGGGGCCGGCCGACACGTTGAGCTATCTCTCGGATTGGACCAGTCAGCTGCGGATACCGGACAGCGGCGGCGGAAGACTGTTGCCGAACAATTGGTCGTTCGACATCAAGTCATACTCCATCAAGTAGGTCAGCGATTGCGTTGCTACGGCTACCCGGGCGGTTGAGGAGACCGTCCGGCGGGATCATGTGGTGAATATTCTTGTGGCCGAGGCTGCTGTCCGGCGTCTTGCGTGCAGGGCCCCGCGGTTCGGTTCCCTTGCCCCCGGCATTGCCGATTGCGGGGAGGAGACGGCGGCCCGATCTCGGGCGCGCCGCCCTGCATGCCGTCCTAGTTGCAAACCTCGACATTGCCGGTACCGCCGCCGGGACCTCCGCCGCCACGGTAATCGAGATGACACCCGCGACGGACCGGGCGGCATAGATAAGCATCGCACACGATCTGGCCGCTGCCACCAGAGGGTCTGGCCGTCGCCTGTCGTCGGGGAACGTCGGCTTGCGGCTCGGGCCTCTCGCGGACCGGACGATCGGCGCGCGACGGCCGCTCATCCATGTTGCGCTTCGCCACCGGCTTTTTCCCGCGCCGCTTCTCGCATTCGTTATCCTCGTTCAGGAACGAGCCCTCGGCGCAGGTGATCTTGCGGCACTGATCGCCGTCGGCCTTGTAGCCATGCTCGCAGATCAACGGGCAAACCCGGGCCGGTTTCAGCTTGATCGCATCGAGCACATCGAGGCTTGCAAGCTTGACGTCAAATTTGGTTCCGGCGTGCCGGTTGAACAGGGTCAGGGAGCGACGCGAGGCCGCGTTCCACTCACCGTCGATGGAGCCAGTAAAACAGCCAACCCGGCTCAATTCGCTCTGCACCGATTTGGCAAGATCCTCCTGCGGCGGCGCCGTGTTCAAGGCGGCAACCTTCGCGCCCTCGCTATTCTGCGATGGGGTAGCGGTTGCAATATTATCCGGCCTGGCGCTGTCGGGCGCGGGTCCGTTCGCGGAAAGCATGGCGACCGTTGAGGTTTGGGATGCGGTCCGCTTCCGTTCAGCCTCAGCAGCTTGGTCCTGCGCTGCCTGCTTTGTTCTTTCTGCCGCGATGCGGGCATCCTCCGCAGCCTTGAAATCTGCGGCCGCCTTTTCCTGCTCCGCTCGCTGGGCACCTTCGGACGCAAGCCGAGCCTTCTGCTGCTCCGCTTCCTGCGCTTTCCTGGTGGCGGTGACGCGCGCGTCCTCCGCGTCGATCTGATTGAGCTGAAGCTTGGCCAGATTTGCGTAATAGCCGTCGGGATGCTGGGCGAGGAACGCGCTCATAGCGGCCTTGTTACCCAGTTGCAGGGCCAATTCGTAGTCGCGACGAATCTCCGACGAGGCGTTAGCCGGCGGCGGCGCCGGCTCCTCGGCCTTTGGTACGAGCGCAACGTCCTCACCGCCCAGCGATCCGTAAACGTAGGGTTCCTGTCGATTACCGGTGGCTTGCAAGACATCATCGCGGACGAAGCCGAAAGCCCTGCGCAGGTCGAGTCCAGGCTTTGCGATATATTTCACCAGCGCCGTCGCGTAGGGACTGTTCGTGCTGTTGCCGTCGAGTGCGGTTAGTCCGGCTTTGGCCGCAAACGCGATCAGCGTATTGGATACGGCGGGTTCTACCCGGGCGAGCCCGCGGCTGATCGCGCGCGAAGCGACGGTTCGCTTCATCGTGTCGGCGAATGGATTGTTGCGGCAGGCGTCAACGATCACGACGCGGAGCTGTTTCGCGGGCTCGATAGCCAGCAGGACGCGATCGAGCGAGAAGGCCTCGTCATAGATATCAGTGTCGCGTTCAAGCCTGGCATCCGTCGGAATCAGATAATTCGTCCCGTCGATCTCGATTCCGTGACCTGCATAGTAGACGATGGCGATGTCTGCATCGCGAGCTTGGTCGGCGAAATCCCTCAGTGCCCGCCGCATGTCGCTCGAGGTCAGGTTCAGCCGGGACTCCACCAAATCGAACCCGGCGCCCTTCAAGGTCGCGGCGATTGCGGTGGCATCATTGGCAGGATTTGGAAGCAATGGCGCATTTTGATAGTTCGAATTTCCGACCACCAAAGCCACTCGCTTCGTTGCCCAGGCTGGCTGAGACGCCAGGAGAACTGAAGCAGCAAGAACAACAAGAACTCGGAGGAGCGTGTAGCGCATGGCGAACGTCCAAAATCGGCTCAAAACAACGGCAGCTTTATCGAAGGTGGCCGCGCGCAAACTCCACTGCGTCAAGCGTTACGAGCGCCGGCATGCCTCCGTACGGTAACAATCCTGAGTCCAATCCATTCCTGATGTTGTCGCTTGGGGAAGCGAGAATGTTCAAGGATACACCGAAGCGTGTAGGGCCGGTGGCGGACGGCCGAACAAATGTCAGTTGACCTGTAAGATATTGAAATATCTGATTTTTATCTTTGGCGCCGGAATGGCTGGCAGTGCCGCCATCCGGGTGGCTTCGCCAAGCGAAGTTCCATCTCTCGATAGTGATCTCGGAATTGACCCGCATGCTCAAGCGATGCTCGCGCGGATCGTCAGGGTGTGGCGGCCGCGTCGTTAGTCTCGGTGGCGTCGACAAGGTTCAGCCGGCTCGTTTCGGCTGTTTGTCGCGCCGCGGGCCTCTTCCATAGGAGCGCGAACTGCGTCTATCTGGAAGCAACGCCGATCCGCTCGAGCTGAGACGTGCGAGTCCCGAAAGAATCGAAATCTGCGTCCTCGGGATCCGGACGTCGACGCGTGGACCCCCACCGCAGGTGTCGTGGAAATCTCTAGCGTTGGAGACGCACATGTCAATTCCGCTGAAAATCTACGTCACGCCATTTGCCGAGAAAGGTGTCGCCGAGCCTCAAAAATGGAGTGGCGAGGCCGCCAAGAAGGCACTGGATGTGGTCAATAAGATCTGGGCGAAGGCCAAGATCGCGTTCGTGATCAATGATTACGTGGAAGATAAACCGCTCGATATGGCGAAGAGCGCGCGCAACAATGACCAGCGCGTGCTGGATGTTCTCAGTCTCCGGCATGCTCCCGACAACGCGGTCCACATTTATCTCGTCAACCCGATTGTCAATCTCTCGGCCGGTGGCAGCTCATACCTTCATAGCGATCCCGAGCCGGCAAGCTTTGTCCAATGGTATGGCAATGACTTTGCCAACGGACGCGCGTGGGCCCATGAACTTGGGCATTTGATGAGTCTCGACCACGTCGACGTAGATTACGCCGATGAGAAGCAGGCCGCCCTGCGCAGCAACTTGATGACGAAGGGATTGAGCGTGGGAAGCGATTTGACCGGTCAGCAGATCAGCACGGCCAAAAGTTCAAAACTGGTGAAGCGATTTGGCGGCTGACCTCGGAACCTGCTGCCGGCGCCTTCCATGGACGGATTGCCGCCGGCCCGATCGCTCGTTCGCCCACCGACCGCCGGAGAGACGCCATGCCCAGGATCGACCTTGCAAACGTGCCGGAACGCAAGGGGACCGGCTATCCGGCGGAGTTCGCCGCGCCGTGCGCCGAGCGGGCGCGGCAGCGTCTCGGTGATGCCGGCGGGCTCGCCGACTTCGGCGTCAACCTGATGCGGCTGCCGCCCGGCAACTGGTCGAGCCAGCGCCACTGGCATTCGGATGAGGACGAGTTCGTCTATGTGCTCGCGGGCGAAGTGGTGCTGGTGGAAGACGGCGGCGAGACGGTGCTGCGGGCCGGCGATTGCGCGGCATTTCCGAAAAACTCCGGCAACGGGCATCATCTGATCAACAGGTCGCAGATGACGGCGACCTATCTCGATGTCGGCTCGCGCTCGCGCGCCGACGTCATCACCTGCTCCGACATCGACATGATGAGCCCGAGCTCCGACGGCCGCTTCCTGCACAAGGACGGCACGCCGTACGAATAGCCCACCTGCCGCGCCGCGCCCGAAATCGGGCGTTGCGGATTGGCCGGCGAAGGACCAATGTTCCGGCGAGGAGCTTTGGTCGCGTCGATGGCGGAATGGTATTTCATCTGGGTCGACGGTCCGCGCGGACCCGAGCCGCAGAAATGGTCGTCGGACGGGCTGTGGGGCCAGCTGTCGCGTCAGGACGTGATCGTGCGTTTTCCCCTGAGCGATCGCGAGGCCGAATTGTCGCTCGACCAGCTCGCAAGGCTGCACCCGGTGCCGCAGTGAGCTGCGCCGCAGTTTTCCGTCGACGTTCGATCCGCCGGGTTGAACGTCAGACCGAAAGATCGAAGCCGGGCGTCTCGATTTCGGTCAGGAATGAGGCGACGAACATCTTGCCCAGCACGTGCTTGGCCGCCGGCGTGCCGGCCTTGAGCAAGCCGGCGCGTGTAGCCTCTGCGAGCTCGGCAAGCGTCGGTGCTGCGAGGCTCGTGTCGGGTGTGGCGCGCGGCGCCGTCGCGGATGCGCTGAGCAGCACGCCGGCATAGTAGAGCCGGGTGAGCGCGCGGACATGTGCGAGCCGTGCGCGCAGCGCCTCGTCGAGCGGGCGGCCGAGCCAGGCACGATGCAGGATGTTTTCCAGCTTCGGCGTGCGCGCCAGGCTGTCGCCGACAATCGCAAGGTCGACCAGCGGATCGGTGCGATAGGCGGATTCCCAGTCGATCATCCAGAGCCTGTTGCCGTCGAACAGGATGTTGGCGGGGAGCGAGTCGTTGTGGCTCGACACCGAGTTGGCCTCGTCCCAGGCATAGGCCGCGCGGATCCGCGCGAGATGCGCGTTGCAGCGCTCAAGCACGCCGGGCGCGAACAGGCCGGTGCGGCCGACATGGGCCCAGAGCCGGGCCACGATGTCGGGGTAGCGCACGAAAGCGGGAAAGGTCGGCGTCGCCTGCAGGCGCGCCAGCAATTCGCCGAGCGCCTTCGCCAGCGCCGGCAGGCCGCCGGGATAGCGGCCGAGCGGCTGCCGCTGCACAAAATCCATCACCGCGATGCGCGAGGCCTCGTCGACATAATGGAGTCGCGGCGCGATGCCGGCCTCGGCCGCGATCCTGAGCGACACATACTGAAACGGATTGCGCAGCGGGCTCGGCATTCCTTCGATTCGGAGCAAATAATTCTCGCCGCCTGCATGGATCCGGAACAATTGCGCCGACGTTGCGCCGCCCGAGACGGATGTGACGGCGTCGATCGCCGCGGTGCCGATCACCTGACGCAGTGCGGCATGTGCTGCGTCGCGCTCTATCGGCGGAAGTTTATCGAGAGCACTCATGCGCAAGAAGTTAGCATGGCCGCCATGCGTGCCGAAATCGCATTGATCAGCGTTCGCGATCTATTGCTGGCAGCGCACGACGAAGCGTGAAACAATGCTGCAAAAATCATGTTGGGAGAGAACTTGATGTCGTTCGAGCGGGGGTTGCATTGCGCCGTTGCGTGCCGATCATGGATCGCGTTGCCATTATTCTGCCTGATCAGCACGTTCGGAGTGGTGCATAACGCCGCCGCGAACGAGTCCTTGCAGATTGTGGACGCGCGCGTGCCGGCGGTCGACAAAGCGGGCGGGGACCTTCCGTTGACGATGACGATCAAGAACGAGGCCGACAGCGCCGATGCGCTGCTTCGTGTCCGCTGCCCGGTTGCGAATTTTTCCGAGCGTCATACTGTGGATCGCGGCGAGGGCGCACCAGCGATGCGCTCGATATCCAATATACCAGTGCCGGCAAAGGCAATGCTCGAGCTGAAGCGTGACGGTTATCACGTCATGCTTCTGCAGATGCGTCAGGCGCTCACGCCGGGCGAGACCTTCAAATGCGCGATCGTTTTTCAGAAAGCAGGCACCATCGAGACGGAGGTACAGGTCCAGAAGTGACCTAACACAAGTGACTCAAGAAGGCGGCGGGTGGCGCACAGCCACGCGCCGGGACTCAAGGCTTCTCGCGTGACCGCCCGTGTGTGACGGGCGGTTCGATCAATGAAGAATGCTAGATCCGGAGGAAATGAACTCATGACAAGGTTGAATTGGGTAAAGTCGCATATGCTCGCCGCGGCAGTAGCATCCGCAGCGACCTTCGCGGGCTCTTTGGCGCTCGCCGACGATGTCAATCAGGACCGTCTGCTCAATGCTGACAAGGAAGCAGGCAACTGGCTGCACCACCACAAGAACTATTCGGCGACGCGCTTCTCGTCGCTGGCCGATATCAACAAGGACAACGTCAAGAACCTGAAGGTCGCCTGGACCATGCATCTCGGCGGCGTCGAGGGCGGCGGAATCTGGTCGCATGGCGGCCTGGAGGGAACGCCGATCGTCGAGAACGGCTTCATGTACGTCACCGACGGCTGGGGTTCGGTCTACAAGATCGATGCGCATGGCGGTAAAGGCGTGCTGCTCTGGAAGATGGACCCGAAGACCGACCATGACTGGGCCGGCGCGGTCGCCTGCTGCGGCGTCGACAACCGCGGCGTCGCATTGTGGGGCAACCTCGTCGTCTCGCACACGCTCGACGGCCGCCTGATCGCGACCAACAAGGAGACCGGGCAGGTCGCCTGGCAGCGCCAGGTCGCCGATCCCGACAAGGGCGAGGTGATCACCGGCGCACCGCTGATCGTCAAGGACATGGCGATCACCGGCGTGGCCGGCGCCGAATACGGCATTCGCGGCTGGATCGCCGCGACCGACCTGAAGAGCCAGAAGGAAGTGTGGCGCACCCACACCATCCCGGGCAAGGACGAGGCGGGTCACGAGACCTGGAAGGACGACAAGGACGCCAAGGCGAGCGGCGGCGGATCGACCTGGGTCACCGGCAGCTTCGACCCCTCGACCAACACCATCGTCTGGGGCGTCGGCAATCCCGGACCGGACTGGGACAACGAGTATCGGCCCGGCGACAACCTCTACACCGACTCCTCGCTTGGTCTCGATGCCGACACCGGCAAGATCAAGTGGCACTACCAGCACACGCCGAACGATCCCTACGACTATGACAGCGTGGCGGAGAACGTGCTGGTCGACGTCCCCGGTCCGAACAACACGACGCAGAAGCTCGCGCTCGAGGCCGACCGCAACGGCTTTGCCTATGCGATCGACCGCAACAGCGGCAAGTTCATCTGGGGTCTGCCGTTCGTCAAGAAGGTGACTTGGACCAAGGGTCTCGACCCCGAATCCGGCAAGCCGGTGGAGTATGATCCGAAGCAGGGCGTGCAGCGCTACAACGCGGCGGTGACGCCAAGCCGGACCAACAAGGTGACGGACATCTGCCCCGGCAACATGGGCGGCAAGAACTGGCCGCCGACCGCGTATAATCCGAACCTGAAGCTCTGGTACATCCCGGTGATCGAGAGCTGCAACCGGATCACGGTCGAGGAGACGACGCCGGACAAGTTGAAGAAGCGCGAGTTCTTCACGGGCGGCGGACCGAGCCAGCCGGTCAAGATCACCGGCAGCGTCACCGCGATCGACGTCACCACCGGCAAGGTGGCGGGGAAGGCGGAGACCGAATTCCCGAACCTCGGCGGCATCCTGGCAACGCCCGACCTCGTGTTCTCCGGACAGCCGTCCGGCGAGGTGATCGCCTATGACGCGAAATCGCTGCAGCAGCTCTGGCAGTTCAACACCGGCGGCGGCGTCAACGCGCCCCCGATGACGTTCTCGGTGGACGGCAAGCAGTATGTCGCGATCCTGGTCGGCCTCGGCGGTGCCTGGGACAAGTGGTTCATCGATGCCACGCCCGAGCTGAAGCGGATGCAGCCGGGCTCGATGCTCTACGTGTTCGCCCTTTGACGTCGCAATCGCGGGAGGCCTCTCACCGAGGCCTCCCGCGTCGATTTGGCCGAGAAAGACAAGAAAAAAGACAAGAAACAAGACAAATGAAAAAAGTATGGCTGGTTGGCGCGTGGCTCGGCTGCGCGCTGGTGATGGGATCCACCGGTACCGCGCAAGCGCAGTCGGCGAGCGATCCGACCGATGCGGGCAAGGCGGTGTTCAAGCGCGGCAATTGCGTCGGCTGCCACAAATGGCACGGCAATGGCGGCGGCGGCTATGGCGGCGACGCGCTGTCGCTGCGCAAGACCGAGCTGACCCGCGAGCAGATCATCGAGACCGTGACGTGCGGGCGGCCGGGCACCGGCATGCCGTTCTTCGTGCGCGGCTCCTACGACACCACGAAATGCTACGAGATGACCCGGCAGGACGTCGCGGACCGCATGCCGCCCGAGGCGAATGTGTTCCTGCGGCCGAACGAGATCGAGGCCGTCGCCGATTACGTGCTCGCCCGGGTCAAAGGCAAGGGCGAGCCGACCTACGATGAGTGCATCGCGTTCTTCGGCGATGGCTCGCGGGTCTGCAACATCTACAAGGAGGCCGGCCACGCCGCGGCGCCGTCCGACCAGAGCGAGAAGGCAAAGCCATGAGCAAGCAAGGATCGGCAATCCGTGGCTTGGTCTTCGCTGTCACCGTCACGGCAGCGGTGCCGGCGATGGCGACCGCGGGAGACCTGCGCGACATCAGCGTCGGAATGGCGATCAGCAGCGTGCCGGACGCGGGCTACATTAATCTGACCTGCGTCGGAGAGAAGACCCACAGATTGGCTGATTGGGCGCAGTGGCAGGCTTGCCAGGCCGGACCGGACCAGCTGCGCGGCATCCGCTTCGAGTATGATCGCGAGAGCGGGCGGGAAGGCACCATGGTCGGCGGCCATCCCGCGATCCTCACCGTCATGATCGACAAGGACGCCAAGATCGCGGCGCTCATGATCGAGACCGATCCGAAGGCGCGGCTCTATCTGCGCAAGAAGGCGTTCCTGCTCGGCCTACAGGCGAGATCGCGCTATGGCGAGGACGGTTGGACCTGTTCGAAGGCACAGCCGGGCGCCGACAAGCAGGAGGTCGGCGGCGTATTTGTCGACGAGAAATGCACCAAGACCACCGACGGCCGCACGGTCGAGATCGAGCGTCATCTCTACCGCGAGCCGAACAAGGAGCTCAAGGACATGACCGACGAGACCCGGATCACGATCCGGCGCGCCGGGTCCTGAGCTGCAAACTCCGCTTCACCTCGCCCCCGCGTGCGGGGAGAGGCATAGGCCGCCTTCGGCGGCCGTTCTCAAGAACGCCGAAGCCAGAGCTTCGGCTATGACGCATCGTGAGATGCGTTCCGGGTGAGGGGGAGTCTCTGCACATGCAGCTATCTCCGAATACGCGGAGACGGCCCCTCACCCCAACCCTCTAAGAGCAAGCTTCGCTTGTCTCGACCCCGTAAGAACGGGGAGAGGGAGTACAGGCGGTCTTCAACTTGATCTCATCAATGCTCAGTGCCGCGCCAGCAGCACGACGACGACCAGGGCCAGGATCGCGCACAGCACCTTCCAGAAGGTGACGGGATCGCGATCGTGCAGTGACTTGCGGGTCGCGACGGCGGGGCCGGCCCAGGTCGCGCCGTTTTCCAGTTCGTGCGCGAACTCGATGGCATCGCCGAAGCGTTGCGCCGGATCGACGCTGAGCGCCTTGCCGATCACCGCGTCGAGCCAGGCCGGCAGGTCCGGCCGGTAGCGCGACAGCGGCGCCGGCTTGCCGAAGCGCGGCCGCGAGAACGGCTCGATCTCGCCGAAAGGATAGTTCGCCGTGAACATGCGGTAGACCGTGACGCCGAGCGCGAACAGGTCGGAGGCCTCGTCGCCGGCCTTGCCGCCGAACAGTTCCGGCGCCATGTAGCTCGCGGTGCCCGGAATGTCCTCGGCGGGAAAATCCTCGAGCAGCGGCACCCGCGCGACGCCGAGATCGACAAGGCGCAACCCGCCGTCCTTCAGCAGGATCACGTTGTCGGGCTTGATGTCGCGATGGATGATGCCGGCGCGGTGCAGCGCGGTGACCGCGCGCACCAGCTTGGTTGCGATCGCGATGCCCTCGGTGAGCGACAGCCGCGGCGCGCGGCCAAGCCGTTGCTCCAGCGTTTCACCCTCGTAGAGCGGCATCGCCGAATAGAGCCTGGTCTGCCGCTCCGCCGGCACCTCGATGATTTCGCCGATCCAGAGACTGCGCACGCGCGCCGCGACCCAGGCCTCGCGCACGAAGGCGAGGCGGTAGGAGCCTTCGCTCGCGACCCGTGGATGTGGAAACTTCAGCACCACTTCGCGGCCGGCGCGCTTGTCAGTCGCCTTGAACAGGCGGCTGTAGCGCCCGTCGGACAAGACGTCGCCGAGGCTGAAATCGTCGATCGTATCGCCGGTCACCGGCAGATCGAGGATCGGCAGCGTCGCGATCGCGTGCGTAAGATCGTCGCGGTCCGCCGGCGGCAGGTCGACGACGTCGAGCACCAGCGCGGTCGTGTTGTCGCTGCTGCCGGCCCCGAGGGCGGCATCGACGATGCTGCGCGCGGACTCGTCGGGCGGCGTGCGTTCCTCCAGCAATTGCTGGAGGCGCAAATCGCCGAGCGCGCCGTGAACCCCGTCGCTGCAGATCAGGAGACGGTCGTGTTGCCGGAGCCCGAGGGACGTGTAGTCGAAGCGGGCGAACTCCTCGAAACCGATGGCGCGGCTCAGCATGTGGGCGAGGTCCCCGCGGCCGGCGATATGGTCCTGCGTCAGGCGTTCCAGCCGGCCGTCGCTCAGGCGATAGGCACGGGTGTCGCCGATATGGATCACATGACATTGCCGCCGCGACAGGATGATCGAGGAGAACGCGCAGGCCATGCCGCTGCGCCCAGCATCGACGCGGCCCTGGCCGTAGATCCAGCTGTTGGCGGCTTCCAGCGCCCGCGCGGCGCGGCGACGGACGCCGAGCGTCTCGGGCAGCGAATAATAGGCGTCGATGAAGCTGCGGACCGCGACCTCCGCGGCCTCGCGTCCGCCCTTGTGGCCGCCGACGCCGTCGGCGACCGCGGCGACGACGTCGCGATGGACCGAGCCCGGCTGGCCGAGGCAGGCCGCGACATAATCCTCATTGGCGGCGCGCTTGCCGGTCTCGCTGGCGAAGCCGACGCGCACCCCCAAGTCCCGTTGCGAACCGTTCGCCACGTCCGAGCCCCGTCACATTGCGGAGCGGAGTCCTCAGACGCGCGCTCCCGACACCGCGCCCCAGGTGGTGCGCCAGCGGACCTTGACCATGGCAAGTCCGATGAAGCCAAGCAACGCCAGCCCGCCGAAGAACAGGAAGCCCGCCCCGAATCCGCCGGTCATGCCCTTGGCGAAGCCGAGCGTCTGGGCAAGGAAGAAGCCGCCGACGCCGCCGGCGCAGCCGACCAGCCCGGTCATCAGGCCGATCTCGTGACGGAAGCGCAGCGGGATCAGCTGGAATACCGCGCCGTTGCCCATGCCGAGCGCCAGCACGCCGATCGAGAACAGCAGCACCGAGATCCAGGCGATGCGCGGCAGTTCGGTCAACGCCCAGCCGGCCTCCGTCGGCGCGGTCGGGCCCTCCGGCATGAAGGCGATGACAAGATAGGCGGCGACCACGACGCCGAACAGGATCGACAGCGAACGAATGCCGCCGATCCGGTCGGCGATCATGCCGCCGACGGGACGGAACCCCGAGCCGAACGCGACGATCAGCGCGACCAGCATGCCGGCCGCGACGCCGGAGACATGATACTGCACGGTGAAATAGAGCGGCAGCGCGTTGGCGAGGCCGACGAAGCCGCCGAAGGTGATGAAGTAGAAGAACATGAACCAGCGGCTGTCGGAATCCTTCAGCAGCGCGCCGTAAGCCTGGAGCGAGACCTTCTTGCGCTCGCCCGGCGCGTCCTTGGCTGCGAACGCGTAATAGGCGAGCACCATCAGCATCGGAATCAAGAGGCAGCCGAACACGGCCTGCCAGCCCCAATGCTCGGCAATGGTCGGTGCAAGCAGCGTGTCGAGCACGACGCCCATATTGCCGGCGCCGGCAATCCCCATCACCACGCCCTGATATTGCGGCGGATACCAGCGGCTCGCCTGGGGCAGGGCGACCGCGAACGAGGCGCCGCCGACGCCGAGCGCCAGCCCGAACAGTTCGATCGCGAACTTGCTGGTCAGCCCGAAATGCCATACCGCCGCGGTCGCGGCGATCACGACGAACTGGGCGATGATGCCGGTGCGCTTGGCGCCGATGATGTCGGCGAGAATGCCCATCGGCACGCGCAGCAGCGCGCCGGCGAGCACGGGAATGGCGACCAAGGTGAACTTCTCGTTCACCGCCAGATTCATGTCGCGCGCGATGTAGACGATCAGCGGTCCGAGCGCGACCCACGCCATGAAACTGATGTCGAAGTACAGGAACGCGGCAAGCAGTGTCGGCCAGTGACCTGCCTTCTTGAACTCGGCTAGCTTCATCGCAAGCATCTCGCGTTGATGCGGCGGAGGCAGCCGCACAAGGCGCGGCCGTCTCAAGCGCAGACAAATGGAATGTGGGTGAATGCTGAGCGCGCTCGTCGTTGAGACGCACTCCGTCGACAGCTGTGGTCAGCAATTACCATGCCATCGATCGGGTCGCGTCGCTTTGCCGTGCAGTCGCAAGACGTTGCCGCGCAATCGCGAACAGCGTTCCGCGGCCGCACGTGGCGTGGCTTGCGGCAAGTGCCGCCGCGCAAACGCGCACGCTGGTGCTTTTTTGTGCGATGCGCCAAGCCGGTGCGATTGCGCATCAAATGCGACTTCGCGATCGCCATCACGGCCAGCGATGCTGTGATGCACAAGAGATCATCGGCGTGGCTAAAATTTCGGCCGGCTGTCGGCGCGGCGGGCGACCCGGCGGATTTTGGTCGGCCGGAAACCTGTTGATTTTGCAGCCGGATTCGCCCGCCGCGAGTTGGCACGCGTTTTGAATAACAATCAATAACGGAACATCGGTCGTCATCGAAGACGGTCTGCGCCCGCGGCTGGGCTTCCTACAACTCCAAACCTTTATCGGTGCCCATCAACGACGCACGCCGCGTCGCTGCGCAGCGCCGTCGGAATTGAAAGGCAGACCATGCTCGACAAAGTGACCAAGCAGAAGCTCGTGGTGATCGGCAACGGGATGGCCGGCATCCGGACGGTCGAGGCGCTGCTGGAGCGCGCGCCCGATCTCTACGACATCACGGTGTTCGGCTCCGAGCCTTACGGCAATTACAACCGCATCCTGCTGTCGCCGGTGCTCGCCGGCGAGAAGACCGTCGACGACATCATGCTCAACACCGTCGACTGGTACGAGGACAACAACATCACGCTGCGCAAGGGCGAGACTGTCACCATGATCGACCGCCGCACCTGCGAGGTCGTCACCGAAGCCGGCGAGCGCGTGCCCTATGACCGCCTCTTGATCGCGACGGGCTCAAATCCGATCATGCTGCCGCTGCCGGGCAAGGACCTGCCGGGCGTGATCGGCTTCCGCGACATCTATGACGTCGATCGCATGATCAAGGCCTCGACCGACTATCGCAACGCGGTCGTGATCGGCGGCGGCCTGTTGGGCCTCGAGGCCGCCAACGGGCTGATGAAGCGCGGCATGAACGTCACGGTCGTGCATCTGCTCGACACGCTGATGGAGCGTCAGCTCGATCCGGTGGCCGGCGGGCTCCTGCGCAAGTCGCTGGAAGAGCGCGGCATGGTGTTCAAGATGCCGGCGCAGACCCAGGCGATCCTGGGCGAGGACCGCGTCACCGGCGTGCGCTTCGGCGACGGCACCGAGCTGCCGGCCGATCTCGTGGTGATGGCGGTCGGCATCCGCCCGAATTTCGAGCTCGCCAAGAAGGCCGGACTCTATTGCGAGCGCGGCATCGTCGTCTCCGACACCATGCAGACCTATGACGGCCGCATCTACGCGGTCGGCGAGTGCGTGCAGCACCGCCGCCAGACCTACGGTCTCGTCGCGCCGCTGTTCGACCAGGCCAAGGTCTGCGCCAACCACCTCGCGATGAAGGGTTTCGCCACCTATGACGGCTCGGTCACCTCGACCAAGCTGAAGGTCACCGGCATCGACCTGTTCTCGGCCGGCGACTTCGCACCGGGGCCGGACAAGGAGGAGATCGTGCTGCAGGACGCCAACCGTGGCGTCTACAAGCGCATAATCCTGAAGGACAAGAAGATCGTCGGCGCCGTGCTCTATGGCGACACCATCGACGGCCCCTGGTACTTCCAGCACCTGCGTGACGGCACCGACGTCTCGCATATGCGCGAGCGCCTGGTGTTCGGCGCCGCCAATCTCGGCGATGGTGGCGTCAGCGGCCAGAGCTCGGTTGCCGCGATGAGCGACGAGACCGAGGTCTGCGGCTGCAACGGCGTCTGCAAGGGTGCCATCGTCAAGGCGATCAGCGAGAAGAAGCTGTTCACGCTCGACGATGTCCGCGCCCACACCAAGGCGTCGTCGTCCTGCGGCTCCTGCACCGGCCTTGTCGAGCAGGTGCTGGCGTTCACGCTCGGCGGCGACTATTCGGCGGCGCCGAAGGTCAAGCCGCTGTGCAAATGCACCGATCACAGCCACGACGACGTTCGCCGCGTCATCGTCGAGCAGCAGCTCAAGACCATTCCCGCGGTCATGCGCTTCATGGAGTGGAAGACCCTGAATGGCTGCCACTCCTGCCGTCCGGCGCTGAATTACTATCTGCTCGCGACCTGGCCTGGTGAATATCGTGACGATCAGCAGTCGCGCTTCATCAACGAGCGCGTCCACGCCAACATCCAGAAGGACGGCACCTATTCGGTGGTGCCGCGGATGTGGGGCGGCGTCACGACGCCGAGCGAGCTGCGCGCGATCGCCGACGTCGCCGAGAAGTTCAGCATCCCGACGGTGAAGGTCACCGGCGGCCAGCGCATCGACCTGCTCGGCGTCAAGAAGGAGGACCTGCCTGCGGTGTGGGCCGACCTCAACGACGCCGGCATGGTGTCGGGCCACGCCTACGCCAAGGGCCTGCGCACGGTGAAGACCTGCGTCGGCTCCGAATGGTGCCGCTTCGGCACCCAGGATTCCACCGGCCTCGGCGTCAAGCTCGAGAAGTTCATGTGGGGATCGTGGACGCCGGCCAAGGTCAAGCTCGGCGTCTCCGGCTGCCCGCGCAACTGCGCGGAAGCGACCTGCAAGGACGTCGGCGTGGTCTGCGTCGATTCCGGTTACGAGATCCATTTCGCCGGCGCCGCCGGACTGCACATCAAGGGCACCGAGTTCCTGACCAAGGTCGAGACCGAGGATGAATGCCTCGGGGTGATCGTGGCGCTGACCCAGCTCTACCGCGAGGAGGGCTGGTATCTCGAGCGCATGTACAAATGGTGCGACCGCGTCGGTCTCGAGCAGATCAGGAAGCGCGTGGTCGACGACGTTGCGAACCGCAAGGCGCTGTTCGCCCGCTTTGCCTATTCGCAGCAGTTCGCGCAGACCGATCCGTGGGCTGAGCGTGCCAGCCGCGGCGTCGACCGCAACGAGTTCGCGCCTCTCGCCGAATTGGAGCTCGCATGACCCAGTGGATCGAAATCGGCGCATTGACCGACATTCCGCGGCTCGGCTCGCGCGTGGTGCGCACGCCGGGCGGCAACATCGCGGTGTTCCGGACCGAGAGCGACGAGGTGTTCGCGCTCGACGACCGCTGCCCGCACAAGGGCGGGCCGCTGTCGCAGGGCATCGTGCACAACAAGCGCGTGACCTGCCCGCTGCATAACTTCGTCATCGAGCTGGCGAGCGGGCAGGCAGTCGCGCCCGACGAGGGCTGCACCCATACCCATCCGGCCAAGGTCGAGAACGGCATTGTCTGGCTGTCGGTGCGGCAGGCGGCTGCGGTGAGCTGAGCGGTCAGGCAATGTCCGTCAAGACCACGTGTCCCTATTGCGGTGTCGGCTGTGGCGTCATCGCGTCGAAGGACGCGGCGGGTGCCGTCACCGTCGCGGGCGACAGGCAGCATCCCGCCAATTTCGGCCGGCTCTGCAGCAAGGGCTCGGCGCTCGCCGAGACCATCGATCTCGACGGGCGTCTGCTCGAGCCGATGGTGGACGGCGCGCCGGCGGCATGGGACGACGCGCTCGATCGCGTCGCCGATGGCTTTAATCGCATTATTCGTGAGCACGGCCCGGACGCGGTCGCGTTCTATGTCTCCGGCCAGCTGCTGACCGAGGACTATTACGTCATCAACAAGCTCGCCAAGGGCTTCGTCGGCACCGCCAATATCGACACCAATTCGCGGCTGTGCATGGCCTCCAGCGTCGCCGGGCACAAGCGCGCCTTCGGCAGCGACACCGTGCCGGGTTGCTACGAGGATCTCGAGCAGGCGGACCTTCTGGTGCTGGTCGGCTCCAACGCCGCCTGGTGCCATCCGATCCTGCACCAGCGCATGCTGGCGGCGAAGGAGAAGAACCCGGCCTGCAAGATCGTGGTGATCGATCCGCGCCGCACCGCGACCTGCGAGGGCGCCGATCTGCATCTGCCGCTGCGCTCGGGCAGCGACTCCGTGCTGTTCAACGGCCTGTTCGCCTTTCTTGCCGGCAGCAACGCGGTCGACCGCGGCTTTGTCGGCAATTGCACGACGGGTGTCGTCGACGCGCTCAAGCAGGTCGGCGGCCAGACCGTGGCGCAGACCGCGGCGACCTGCGGCCTGACCGAAGGCGCGGTCGGGCTGTTCTTCGACTGGTTCACCCGGACCGAGCGCGTCGTCACGCTGTATTCGCAAGGCATCAACCAGTCGTCGAGCGGCGTCGACAAGGTCAACGCCATCATCAATTGTCATCTCCTGACTGGGCGCATCGGCCGTCCCGGCATGGGGCCGTTCTCGCTGACCGGCCAGCCCAACGCGATGGGCGGCCGCGAGGTCGGCGGGCTCGCTAACCAGCTCGCCGCGCATATGGAGATCGACAACCCCGCGCATCGCGCGCTGGTGCAGCGGTTCTGGCGTGCGCCGGTGATCGCGGAAAAGGCCGGGCTGAAGGCGGTCGACATGTTCGATGCGATCGCCGACGGCCGCATCAAAGCGGTGTGGATTATCTCGACCAATCCGGTGGTGAGCCTGCCGGATGCCGATCGCGCGCGCGCCGCGCTCGACGCCTGCGAGCTCGTCGTGGTGACGGATTGCATGCGCGACACCGACACCACGCGCCATGCCGACGTGCTGCTGCCGGCGCTGGCGTGGGGCGAGAAGGACGGCACTGTCACCAATTCCGAGCGCCGGATCTCGCGGCAGCGGCCGTTCCTGGCAGCTCCGGGCGAGGCGCGCGCCGACTGGCGCATCATCTGCGACGTCGCCGTCCGGATGGGGTATTCCGGCTTCGACTACGCTTCGGTTGCCGAGGTGTTCCGCGAGCACGCCGAACTGTCGGGCTTCGAGAACAGCGGCCGGCGCGATTTCGACATCTCGGCGCTGGCGACGCTGGATGATGACGCCTATGACGCGCTGGCGCCGGTGCAGTGGCCGGTGACGTCAGACCATCCGGCCGGCACGCCGCGGATGTTCGAGAGCCAGCAATTCTTCACGCCGGACCGCAAGGCGCGCTTCGTGCCGGTGGCGCCGCGCGCGGCGCGCCACGCCACCAGCCGCGACTTTCCGCTGGTGCTCAACACCGGCCGCGTGCGCGATCAGTGGCACACCATGACCCGGACCGGAAAAACCGGACGATTGATGGCGCATGTCTTCGAGCCCTATGCCGAGTTCCACCCCGAGGACGCGCGGCAGGCCGGGCTGCAAAACGAAGGGCTGGTGCGGCTGACCAGCAGCTGGGGCGAGATGATCGCGCGCGTCGTGGTCAGCGCCGACCAGCGCCGCGGCTGCGTGTTCGTGCCGATGCACTGGAACGAGGAGTTCGCCGGCGAGGGCCGCGTCAACGCGCTGGTCAATCCGGCGGTCGATCCGCTGTCCGGCCAGCCGGAGTCCAAGCACACGCCGGTCAGGGCCGATCCTTACGCGCCGAAATGGCACGCCTTCATCCTGAGCCGCGACGCGATCAGGCGTCCGGCCAGCGGCTATTGGGTTTACGGCAAGGCCGGCGATTGCACGCGGCTCGAACTTGCGCTCGATACCCGCCCGGAGAGCTGGCGCGACTGGGCGCGGGCGCAGCTCGGCCTCGAAGGTGTCGAGATCGAATGGATCGCCTATCGCGATCCGGCCGCGGGCCGCTTCCGCTACGCGGCGGTGCGCGACGGCCGGCTCGAGGGCTGTGTGTTCATCGCGCCCGATCACACGCTGCCGTCGCGGGCCTGGCTGACCGGGCTGTTCGCCGAACAGCAATTGTCGGCCAATGCGCGGATGGCGCTGCTCGCCGGACGGCCGTTCGGCGCGGGCGAGGATGTCGGCCCGATCGTCTGCTCCTGCTTCAGCGTCGGACGGCACCAGATCACCGCCGAGATCAAAAAGGGCGCCGACAGCGTCGATGCGATCGGCCGCTGCCTGAAGGCCGGCACCAATTGCGGCGGCTGCAAGCCCGAGATCGGCAAGCTGATCGGCGCCACCGCGCAGCCGCGGCAGGCGATCGCGTCGTAAGTCGCTACGCATCGCCGCCGCGCCAGGGTCCAACCGAGACATGCGTGGTTCAAGATTGTTGCGGCGCAAATTGACCTTGAGCCCTATTTCTACGGCCGCAATTTCCTGATGTGATCTTCAATATTGCGAGCCAATTTGCTTTGACCCCAGCCCAGGGGGCGCCGTGTCGATCACCATTGTGTCGTGAGCAAAGCTATCGAACAGGAAGGAGATTACATGCCTTCTCGCCGTCATTTTCTGACCGGCACCGTCGCGACCGGCGTCGCGCTGTCAATGCAACGCGCCACGGCAGCAGTCGCGCCGCAAAAACGAGTGATCGTCGATTCGCAGGTTCACCTGTGGCCGGCGAGCACCCCGGAAAGACCCTGGCTCCCCGGTGCCAAACCGCAGCTTCCGGAGCCCTTCACCATCGAGCGAATCATTCCACTGATGGACGAGGCTGGCGTCGACCGCGTCATCATCGTTCCGCCAGTGTCGCTTGAAGGTGAGCGCATCGATTATGCCCAAGAGGCAGTCAGACGGTATCCGGGCCGCTTCGCCATCATGGCGCGTGTCGCCCTCGACAAGCCCGACCGCGCGGCACGGCTGGCGACTTGGCGCGACCAGCCCGGCGTACTGGGCGTGAGGTTGAACTTCGGCCCCGGCGAAGCGGCGTGGCTGACAGACGGGACCGCGGACTGGTTCTGGCCGGCGGCGGAGAAGGCCCGCCTGCCGGTGATGTTTCTCACCGAGGGGCAGACGTCGCTGTTCGCCCGCATCGCCGAGCGGCACCCGCAACTTACGCTCATCATCGATCACATGGGCGTCGGCGCGGGACTTCGCCCTCGTCCCGGCTCATCGGAAAACAACATGGTGCCGGAAGCTATCGTCCAGGCGGCCGCGCTCGCAAAATATGCGAATGTATCGGTGAAGCTGTCGTCGATCCCGCTGATTTCGACTGAGCCATATCCATTTCGCGACGTGATCCCGCATATCCACCGCCTGTTCGACGCCTACGGCCCGGAACGCTGCCACTGGGGAACCGATATAACCAATTCATTCGCCCGGGCCACTTACCGGCAGCGCGTGACGCAATTCACGCAGGAGCTTCCGTTCCTCACCGAAAGCGACAAGGACTGGATCATGGGCCGCGCGATCCTGGCGCGGCTTCGCTGGATGTCGTCCTAGCAGCCGCGGCAGATGCTCTTCAGCTTGCTGTTGAGCAGGCGGTCCTCCTCATCCGAAGCTGCCTTGGTAAAGGCATCGTTGCCGTGGTGCTTGTCGTCGGCAAAACCGCCGGCGCCAGTGGCGCCGCCAAAGTGCATGCCATGCATCGCGTGCCCGCCGCCATGGCCGTGGCCGCCGCGCGCATCCACCGCCGGCATCGCGGCCGCAACCAGCGTCAGCAGCAACCCGACCGTCGTGATCGTCCGCATCTTTTCCTCCTCGTCGCGGCAAAATACCGCTGACGCCAAGGCAAATCGGTGTCGGCCATCTTCACAATTTCGCGTGGCGGCAATCCGGGCGGGGGCCGGCCGGTTCCGGCCAAATACCGCCGGTGCGCCGCACATAGGCCGCCCGGGGATGGCTTCATGCCGACAATGCAGTGCTCGCCACACCAAAATGGTGTATCGGCAGGCTTGAGCGCGCGCGGGCAGCGGCCCGGCGCCACACAATCAAGATATCAAGATTTGGAGGAACGTTCATGTCGGCTCTGCCACTCTCGGGCATCAAGATTCTCGACCTGACGCGGGTGCTCGCGGGCCCGCTGTCGGCCCAGATGCTGGCGGATCTCGGCGCCGAGGTGATCAAGATCGAGCGGCCCGGCGGCGGCGACGACGCCCGTGCCTTCGGCCCGCCCTATCTCGCCGACCCCGAAGGCAAGCAGAACAACAACAACTCGTTCTATCTCTGCGCCAACCGCAACAAGAAGTCGGTCACCGTCAACATCGCCAAGCCGGAAGGGCAGGCGATCATCCGCGAGCTCGCCAAGACGGCCGACGTGATGATGGAGAACTACAAGGTCGGCGATCTCAAGCGCTACGGCCTCGACTACGAGACCATCAAGCAGCTCAACCCCGGCATCATCTATTGCTCGGTCACCGGTTTCGGCCAGACCGGACCTTACGCGCCGCGCGCCGGCTATGACGCGATCCTGCAGGCGATGGGCGGGCTGATGAGCGTCACCGGCCATATCGACGGCGAGCCCGGCGAGGGCCCGATGAAGGTCGGCCCTTCGATCGTCGACTACATGACCGGCATGAACACCTCGATCGGCATCCTCTCGGCGCTCTACCATCGCGATGCCAACAACGGGGAAGGGCAGCATATCGACGTCTGCCTGTTCGACACGGTGATCGCGTCGCTGTCGCACTGGCTGCAGATCTACCTCGTCAATGGCAAGACCCCGCCGCGCCGCGGCACCTGGGGCAATGGCGGCATGCCGGCCGGCGTGTTCCGCTGCACCGACGGCGAGCTGATGCTCGTGGTCGGCAATGACGGCCAGTTCCAGCGCACCTGCGCCGTGCTCGGCGAGCCCGAGCTCGCGAGCGACAAGCGCTTCGTCAAGAACAACGACCGCGTCGTGCACGGCAAGGAGATCATGGCGATCTTCGCCGGGCTGTTCCTGAAGCATCCGGTGGCCTACTGGCTGGAGAAGCTCGAGGAGGCCGGCGTGCCGTCCGGCCCGATCAACAATTTCGAGCAGGTGTTCAGCGATCCGCACGTGCAGTCGCGCGGCATGCGGGTCAAGGTCGACCATCCCTTCGAGCCGAACCTGTCGCTGATCCGCAACGCGCTGACCTTCTCGGGCACGCCGATCACCGAATACCGCGCCCCGCCGCTGTTAGGGGCCGACACCAACGAAGTGTTGGCGACCATCGGTTATGACGACGCCAAGGTCGAGGGGCTGAAGGCGCAGGGGATATTGTAGGCGCTGACTTCGAGGCCGCGGGCCACCGTTCCGTCATCCTGAGGAGCGGCCACTTGGCCGCGTCTCGAAGGATGAACGGGCCGGCTGGTGCCCGTCGATCCTTCGAGACGGCCGCTGCGCGGCCTCCTCAGGATGACGGTTAGACAGTGGAGCCCGCGCAATAACACTTCGATCAATATCGAAGCATAATTGACATCCACCTGCTAGGTTGGCGCCATCGATCCCTCATCGAAGGTGCCCATCATGAAACGGGAAGTGGTCCGCGTCGAGCCGATCTCGAGCTGGCTTGAGCGCTGGAAGGCGCCGGCATCGCCGGTGACCCGGGCCGGCAACATGGTGTTCGTCTCCGGCCTGCCGCCGTTCGATCCCGCGACCGGCGAGTTCGCCGCCGGCGCGTCGATGGAGCGGCAAAGCGAGCTGGTCATGGAGCAGCTCAAGCAATGCCTCGAGGCGGCCGGCGCCACGCTCGACAATGTGATGAAGTGCAACGTGTTCTGCACCTCGGCAAAGCACTTCACAACCTTCAATGCAGTCTATGCAAGGTACTTCCCGCACCAGCCGCCGGCGCGGACCTTCGTCTGCATCCCGGAATGGACCGGGCCGTTCGACGTCGAGATCGACTGCATCGCGATGGTGTAAGGGCAGGGCGCCGCAGCGGCGCCCTCGCTTCACAGATCCTGGCGCGTCAGCCGGCCGTGCATCGCGACCGGCCGCGCGGCCGGCCTGCTCGGCACGTCGCCCATCGTCAGCGCCATCACCGAGACCGTGACCACGCGGTCGATGATGGCGCGGACGTCGTCGAGGTCGCATTTGCCTTCCGACAGCCGCAGCAGGCGTTCCTTCTCGCGGATGGTGTGATGCGCCATCGCGAGCGCGAAGTGCAGGCCCCAATAGAGCTCGGTGTCGCTGCTGGCCGGCATCGCGCGGCGCATCGCGGCGGCGAATTTCCGCAAATGATCCACCTCGCGATTCTTGATGCGACGGATCGGCGGCACGGATTCGATCGAGGCGCGGATCATGAAGCGCGCCGCGGTCGAGCCCTCGCGATCCGGCCCGAGGCAGCCGCGCAGGGTGGGGCCGACGAGGGCGCGCATGATGTCCTCGATCGCGGCGCGGCCGCCGCCTTTTTCCTCCGCCGCCCGCAGTTCGTTGAGGCGCTCGCGGTTGGTCTGGATGCTGCGGGTGACGAACAGCTCCGCGATCAATTCGTCCTTGGAGCCGAAATGATAGTTCACCGCCGCGAGGTTGACGTTCGCCTCCGCGACGATGTCGCGCAGCGTGACGTCGCCGAAGCCGCGGTCGGCATAGAGCCGCTCGGCGGCGGCGAGAATGGCGGATCGGGTCTGGTCGCTGGCCATGGCTGGGAGCCTTTCCGTTATTCCGCGGTACGCCGGGGAATGACGAAGACGACAGGGAGTTGCATTTCAAACATTTGTATGAAACTATCGTTTGAAGAGCCGGAAATGTCAATCCGCGCATTGCGGGCGGTCTTCTGGCACACCACCGCCGCCCTTCCGCGAACGCCCTTGCGAGCCGCGGAGGCGGGGTCAACAATGTCGACAAATGGCTACGGCCCAGGTCATCCGCCCGGGTCAGCGGCCCAAGTCTAGGAAACGAGGAGCGTCCCATGGATTTCACGATGTCGCCCAAGCAGAAGGAGTGGCTGGAGCGCGTTCAGGCTTTCATGAAAGCGCATGTTCGCCCCGCCGTGCCGATCTACGACAGGCAGGACGCCGAGGGCCCGCGCTGGAAGGTGATCCCGATCCTCGAGGATCTGAAGAAGAAGGCGAAGGCCGAAGGCCTTTGGAACATGTTCATGCCGCCGTCCTCGCATGAGGACGATGAATTCCATGGCGCGGGATTGACCAATCTCGAATACGCGCTGCTGTCGGAAGAGATGGGTCGCATCTCCTGGGCGTCCGAAGTGTTCAACTGCTCCGCCCCCGATACCGGCAACATGGAAGTGTTCATCCGCTACGGCACCAAGGAGCAGAAGCGCAAATGGCTGCGCCCGCTGATGGACGGCGAGATCCGCTCCGCCTTCCTGATGACCGAGCCGGCGGTCGCTTCCTCCGACGCCACCAACATCGAGACCCGCATCGAGAAGGACGGCGACCACTACGTCATCAACGGCCGCAAATGGTGGTCGTCGGGCGTCGGCGATCCCCGCTGCAAGATCGCGATCCTGATGGGCAAGACCGATTTCAACGCCGCCAAGCATCAGCAGCAGTCGCAGATCCTGGTGCCGCTCGACACCCCCGGCATCAAGGTCGAGAAGATGCTGCCGGTGTTCGGCTTCGACGACGCGCCGCACGGCCACGCCCAGGTGCTGCTCGAGAACGTGCGCGTGCCGAAGGAAAACATCCTGCTTGGCGAAGGCCGCGGCTTCGAGATCGCGCAGGGCCGACTCGGTCCGGGCCGCATCCATCACTGCATGCGCACCATCGGCCAGGCCGAGGAGGCGCTGGAGAAGATGGTGAAGCGGCTCGCCTCGCGCACCGCGTTCGGTAAGAAGATCATCGAGCACTCGGTCTGGGAGCAGCGCATCGGCGAGGCCCGCGCCGACATCGAGATGAACCGTCTGCTCTGTCTCAAGGCCGCCGACATGATGGACAAGGTCGGCAACAAGACCGCGCAGGCCGAGATTGCGATGATCAAGGTCGCGGCTCCCAACATGGCGCTGAAGATCATCGACCAGGCGATCCAGGCCTATGGCGGCGGCGGCGTCTCCGACGAAGCAGGCCTCGCCCGCGCCTATGCCCACATCCGCACGCTCCGTCTCGCCGACGGTCCGGACGAAGTGCACAATCGCGCCATTGCCAGACTTGAACTTCGGAAGTATGCAAACACGTCGCACTGAGCATGATGCGGAACGCATGGCGTTCGCGCGCACATCGTGCTCAGAATGAAAAAGAGAGATCAGGCTGGCGTGCCAGCCTGATTGAGGGAGCGCCCCGACGCGCTCCTTGAAAAATCGAGTTGAGGGAGCGTCATCGTGGCGGACGGCGTCAGGAAAGACGAAGAATTTTCCGGCACAAGGGAAGTCGAGGAGCGCCATCGTATCAACGAGGCCAGTCTCGACGCCTGGATGAGGGAACACGTCGAGGGTTATCAGGGCCCGCTCACGGTCCTGCAGTTCAAGGGTGGCCAATCCAACCCGACCTACAAGCTCGAGACCCCCGGCCGCAACTACGTGATGCGGCGCAAGCCGTTCGGTAAATTGTTGCCGTCGGCGCATGCGGTCGATCGTGAGTTCCGCGTGATCGCGGCGCTCGGCAAGCAGAATTTCCCGGTCGCGAAAGCCTACGCGCTGTGCACCGACGACGCGGTGATCGGCTCGGCCTTCTACATCATGTCGATGGAGGAGGGGCGGGTGTTCTGGGATCCGACGCTACCGACCCAGGAGCCCGACGCGCGCCGCAAGATCTTCGCCAGCAAGATCGAGACGCTGGCCAAGCTTCATCTGTTCAATCCCGAGGCGATCGGCCTCGGCGATTTCGGCAAGCCCGGCAATTATTTTGCGCGACAGGTCGATCGCTGGACCAAGCAGTACCGCGCCTCCGAAACGCAGCACATTCCCGAATTCGAGAAGCTCGCCGAGTGGCTGCCGAAAACCGTTCCGGAGCAGAAGCGCGTCTCGATCGTGCATGGCGACTATCGCCTTGACAACATGATCTTCCACGCCACCGAGCCGCGGGTGCAGGCGGTGCTCGACTGGGAATTGTCGACGCTCGGCGATCCCATGGCCGACTTCACCTATCTGCTGATGCAGTGGACCATGCCGGGCCTCGTCAATGCCGACCTCAAGGCATTGAACATTCCGAGCCAGGATGAGGCGGCGCAGATCTACTGCGACGTGACCGGCATCCCGGTGCCCGACCTGAACTGGTATTTCTCCTACAATCTGTTCCGCCTTGCGGGCATCACGCAGGGCATTGCGGGGCGGGTGCGCGACGGCACCGCGTCGAATGCCAAGGCCCTCGAGTCGGCCAAGCGCACCGTGCCGCTGTCGCAGGCGTCATGGGAATACGCGCAGAAGGCCGGCGCAACCTGATCCAGGAACGCGGCGCGATCCCGCAGGGTTCGCGCCGCTTTGCTTTCACCTCGCCCCGCTTGCGGGGAGAGGTCGGAACGCATGCAGCGAAGCGAAATGCGATCCGGGTGAGGGGGACTCTCCGCGAGTTCATCTGTCACCGGGTTTGCCGAGGTAGCCTCTCACCCCAACCCTCTAAGAGCGAGCTGCGCTCGTCTCGACCCCGCAAGAGCGGGGCGAGAGAGCAAGATCGCGCCGCCGCTGCAAGGTGCGGCATGTTTCCGCATTGTAGCCATCTGTGACTTGAGTTCGCGCTGCCGCTTTGGCAAGTCAGTCCGGTCAACGGCCGCCCTGGTCCTGATCGGACATTTTCATTTTGACCCTCTCCTCGAACCTTCGCGGCAGCCTGTTCATGGCTGCGGCCATGGCCAGCTTCACGGTCAACGACACCATCACCAAGGCGGTGTCGGCGGAGCTCAACATCGGCGAGATCCTGCTCGTCCGCGGCCTGGTCGCGATGGTGCTGGTCGCGGCGCTCGCCTGGTACCGCGACGCGTTGCGCAGTTTTGGCGCGCTGCTGATCTGGCCGGTCGGACTGCGCGTCCTTGGCGAGATCGGCGGCACGCTGACCTATCTCTCGGCGATCTCGCAGATTCCGCTCGCCAACGCCTCGGCGATCTTCCAGGCGCTGCCGCTGGTCATCACGCTCGGCGCCGCGCTGGTGTTCGGCGAGCCGGTCGGCTGGCGGCGCTGGCTGGCGATCGCCGCCGGCTTCATCGGCGTCCTCGTCATCGTTCGGCCCGGCGCGGAAGGCTTTAGCCAGGCTGCGCTGCTGGCGCTGGCGTCGGTCGGATTCTGCGCGGTACGCGATCTCGCCACCCGCCGCATCCCGAAGCACTTGCCGACCGTGTTCATCACGCTGCTCACCACCGTGACCGTGACGACGGCGGGTGCTGTCGTCCTTGTCCCGCTCGGCGGCTGGCGGCCGCCGTCCGGCAATGCGCTCGGCCTGCTCACCTTCGCCGCGGTGCTAATCCTGATCGGTTACCAGTGCATCATCGTGTCGCTGCGCACAGGCGACATCTCGGCGGTGGCGCCGTTCCGCTACACCGCACTGCCGTGGGCGATGCTGACAGGTTATCTCGCCTTCGGCCACAAGCCCGACGGTCCAATGCTCGCGGGTGCCGCGATCATCGTCGCCTCCGGCCTCTATGCCTTCTACCGCGAGCGCAAGCGCGACAAGCTCCGCCCCGCCGCGACCGGACCGGGATTGCCGCCGGACGGGCTGTGAGGCATCCGTGATCCGTAGGATGGGTGGAGCGCAGCGATACCCATCATGGCGCCGCGGATACGAGGTGATGGGTTTCGCTCGCTCTACCCATCCTACGCAGTCATTTGCAAATCACTTCGCGCAATGTGCGATCAGCCGCGCGACGAATGCGCCGCAGGCCTCGAGCTGCGACATCTCGACGAACTCGTCCGGCGTATGCGCCTGTGCGATCGAGCCGGGGCCGACCACGACGGAGGGCACATCCGCCATGCTGACGAACAGGCTGGCCTCGGTGCCGAAGGCGACCTTGGCGTGGTCGTTGCGGCCGGCAAATTGCTTGGCGAGCGTGACGATCGCAGCGTCGGCGGCGGTGTCGAGCGCGGGGTAGTCGAGGATTTCCTCGAAGTCGATGCCGCATTCGGGGTGCCGCTTGCGCATCGCCGGCTCGATCTCGGCCTTCGCCCAGGCGATGATCGCGTCTGTCACTTCTCTCGACTCGGTGATGCCGATGCCGCGGCATTCGAATTCCACCACGCAACTGTCGGGCACGATGTTCAGCGCGGCGCCGCCATGCACGATGCTGGTGAGCAGGGTCGAGTGCGGGACATCGTAGAGGCTGCCTTGTTCGGCATCCGCGGCCAGCAACGCGGCGCGGCGGCGGATTTCGGTGATGAGGTCGGCGGCATATTCGATGGCGTTGACGCCGTCAGGCGCGATCGAGGAGTGGCGGGCGAGCCCGCGGAACGTGGCGCGCACGCCGTGCTTGCCCTTGTGCCCGATGATCACCTGCATCTGGGTCGGCTCGCCGACGAAACAGCCGAGCGGCTTGATCGGCCTGCGCGCGACCTCGCGCAGCATCGGCCGCACGCCGACGCAGCCGATCTCCTCGTCATAGGAGATGGCAAGATTGATCGGCGTTTTCAGATCGGCCGCGAGCATCTCGGGAACCATCGCGAGGCAGACGGCGACAAAGCCTTTCATGTCGGTGGTGCCGCGGCCGTAGAGCCGGCCATTGCGCTCGACGAGCTCGAACGGGTTGTGGCTCCAATCCTGTCCCACAACCGGCACGACGTCGGTATGCCCCGACAGCACCAGCCCGGCCTTGTCCTCGGGGCCGATCGTGACCCACAACGAGGATTTCTGTCCGGTCTCATCGACGATGCGTTGCCCCGTGAGGCCAAGCGAGGCGAGGTAGCGCTCGATGTAGTCGATCAGAGGCAGATTGCTGCGGTCGCTGACGGTGTCGAAGGCGACGAGGTCGGCCAAGAGCTTGCGGATGCGGTCGGGACGTTGATTTTGCATTGCTTGTTCGTTTGCGAGGGACTGTGCGAGGAATGACGAGTGTGCGGGCGATCCTGCCAGCGAAGTATAACAGCTGGTTGGCCTTCCGAGGCCAAGCAATATTCGGACCGTTGCCGGCGGTTATTGCACGGCACTGGCCATGAGTCAGCGCAAGGTTGGGTAGAGCGCAGCGAAACCGATCGACTTTGATCGGCGCGGAAGCATGGTGGGTTTCGCTGCGCTCTCCCATCCACATATTCGGTGTCGTCCCTGCGAAGGCAGGGACCCATAACCACAAATGCTGATTGTTGAACGATGCTGCGACGACGAGTCCCGTTCTCAACACGCGCCGCGGCGTATGGGTCCCTGCTTTCGCAGGGACCACAGTTGTGAATGTGGCGCCGTTGTCGCGTCACACGGACTGGCAGGCCCAGCGAACGGAGAGCGCCCTTGCTAAATCGGCTTGCCCGTATACGGCATCGACGCCGTCAGGCCGCCGTCGACCGGGATGGCCTGGCCGTTGACGTAGGACGCTTCATCGCTCGCCAGGAACAATCCCATCGCGGCGAGCTCGTGCGGTTGGCCGGCGCGCTTGAGCGGATTGAGCTGGCCGATCTTGTCCTGGGTGCCGCGCTCCTTGGCGCGATCGAACACCGGCTTGGTCATGCCGGTCTCGATCAGGCCTGGGCACACCGCATTGATGCGCACGCCGGTGCCGGAGAGCGAGTAGGCGGTGGTCTGCACCAGGCTGATGACGCCGGCCTTGCTCGCACCATACGGATGTCCGCTGGCACCCGACTTCAGGCCCGCGACGGAGGCGGTGCAGACGATCGAACCGGAACCTTGCTTCGTCATGTGCGGGATCGAATGCTTGATCGCGAGGAACGGGCCGATCAGATTGACGCGCAGCACTTCCTGCCAATGTTCGACGGTCTGGTCGGCGAGCGGGACGAGACCGCCGCTGACGCCGGCATTGGCCCAGATCGCATCGAGCTTGCCGTACTTCGAAACCGCCTTCTCGATGAAGGCCTTCACGTCGCTCTCCGAGCCGGCATCGGCGGTGACGGCTTCAACGGTGCCGCCGGCGTCGCGCACCAGCTTGGCGGTCTCGTTCACGCCCTCGGTGCGATCGACCGCGATCAGCTTGGCGCCTTCCCTGGTGAACAGCAGCGAGGCGGCGCGGCCGATGCCGCTGCCAGCGCCGGTGATGATGACGGATTTGCCTTCGAGGCGGCCCATGATTTTCTCCCTGTTCATGTGATCCCCGACGCGTCTGCCGCGCGACGGAATTCAAACAAAATTTCAAACGTCCGAAGCACTTGAGGCGATGTGCGGCGTGACGTACAGCGAGACGGGACACTATTGAAGGGCTCATCCGATGTCCAATCCAGACAAGCCTGACGTGAAGGTGACGCGGTGGTGGTGGGTTCGCCACGCGCCGGTGCGCAGCGACGGCGGCAACATCTACGGGCAAGAGGATATCGACTGCGACACCGGCGACACCGAAGTGTTCGAGGCGGTCGCCAAGATGCTGCCGCGCGATGCGGTCTGGTATTCGAGCAATTTGAAACGCACACACAAGACAGCCGACGCGATCTGGGCTGCCGGGTTTCCAAAGCCGGAAAGCATGACGCAGGAACGCGACTTCGCCGAGCAGCATCTCGGCCAATGGCAGGGCATGAACCGCGCCGCGTTTCTCGCCAGCCGTCCGCCGGGCACGGCCTGGTTCGCCGATGTCAACGAGCCCGCGCCCGGCGGCGAGAGCTACATGGATCTCTATACCCGCGTCTGCCGCACCATTGTGCGGATCACCGCCGCGGAAGCGGGCAGGAATATCATCGCCGTCGGCCATGGCGGCGTGATCAAGGCCGCGGTCGGGCTGGCGCTCGGCGGCCAGCCGGACCGCGGATTGTCCTTCGACGTCGACAACGTCTCGGTGACGCGGCTCGATCACATCGCGAGCGCCGGCCTGTCGACCTGGCGGCTGCCGATGGTGAACCAACAGCCGTGGATTGCCGATCCGCGCCACGCCGCGATGCATCAGCCGTCCGGACCTGAAGTCAGGCCGGCGAGCAAGCTTGCGTGATCGTCATTCCGGGATGGTCCGAAGGACCAGACCCGGAATCTCGAGATTCCGGGTTCGACGCTGGTGCGTCGCCCCGGAATGACGCTAAGACGAACACTTAACATCAGGGAGAGAAACATGACCTTGTTCGACATGAAGGGAAAAGTCGCCGTCATCACCGGCTCGACGCGCGGCATCGGACGCGCGATCGCCGAGCGCATGGCCGAGCACGGCGCCAAGGTCGTGATCTCCTCGCGCAAGGCCGACGTCTGCGAGCAGGTGGCGAAGGAGATCAACGACAGCTACGGCAAGGGCACCGCGGTTGCGATCGCGGCGAACATCTCGTCGAAGGAAAACCTGCAGAACCTGGTCGACGAGAGCAACCGCGCCTTCGGCAAGATCGACGTGCTGGTCTGCAACGCGGCGTCCAATCCTTATTACGGTCCGCTCGCCGGCATCTCCGACGATCAGTTCCGCAAGATCCTCGACAACAACATCGTCGCCAACAACTGGCTGATCTCGATGGTGGTGCCGCAGATGATCGAGCGCAAGGACGGCTCGATCATCATCGTGTCCTCGATCGGCGGCCTGAAGGGCTCGACCATCCTCGGCGCCTACGCGATCTCCAAGGCCGCCGACATGCAGCTCGCGCGCAACCTCGCCTGCGAGTACGGCAAGCACAATATCCGCGTGAACTGCATCGCGCCGGGCCTGATCAAGACCGACTTCGCGAAGGCGCTGTGGGACAATCCGGACAATCTGAAGGCCTCGACCGCGCGCTCGCCGCTGCTGCGGATCGGCGTGCCGGACGAGATCGCGGGCGCCGCCGTGATGATGGGCTCGCGGGCCGGCGACTTCATGACCGGCCAGACCATCGTGATCGACGGCGGCGCGACGATCAGCTGACGCCGGCGTCGCCGAGGTCGCGCATTGTCGTCATGGCCGGGCTTGTCCCGGCCATCCACGTCTTCCTTTGCGACCCCAAAGACGTGGATGCCCGGGACAAGCCCGGGCATGACGGAGCAAGGGGAGGCGTGCTCGCCTCACTCTACCGCCGCGTACACCCCGTTGCGCACCAGCGAGCGGGTATATTCGCGCTGGCCCGGGCCCTGCATCATGAAGACCGCGATCAGGTCTTCGCTCGGATCGATCCAGAAGAACGTGCCGGCCATGCCGCTCCAGAAATACTGGCCGACCGAGCCGGAGAACGGCGCGATGCCCTGCTGCATGCGCACGGCGAAGCCGAGGCCGAAACTGTGGCCGGGCGACACCAGCGTGCCCTGGATCTTGACGCCGGCGCCGAGGTGATCGGAGGCCATGAATTCGAGCGTCTTGCGGCCGATGATCCTGGTGCCGTCGAGCGAGCCGCCACCCAGCAGCATCTGCGCGAAGCGGGCATAGTCCATCGTGGTCGAGACCAATCCGCCGCCGCCGGATTCCATCGCCGGCTTCTCCAGCATGTTGAACAGCTGCACCTTCTCGTTGGTCCAGGGGTCGTTGGCAAACGCCTCGGCGAGGCGGCCGGCATTGGCTTCCCCGGTGTGGAAGGCGGTCTCGGTCATCTGCAGCGGCGAGAGGATGCGCTCAGTGAGGAACGCGCCGAGCGTCTTGCCGCTGACGACCTCGATGATGCGGCCGAGGATGTCGGTGGAGCGGCTGTAGTTCCATTCGGCGCCGGGCTGGCAGACCAGCGGCATGCCGGCGAGCATGGTGGCGTGCTCGGCATTGGTGATCTTGCGGCTGCGCAGCCGCGACTGCTGGTAGAGCTGCTGCACCGGGCCGTTGCCGGTGTGGTCGTAGGTCAGACCGGAGGTGTGGCGGAGCAGGTCCTGGATCGTCATCTGCCGCTTCGCCGCGACCAGCTCGAGCTTGCCGTTGTTCTCGACGCCGACCTTGGTCTCGGCGAATTCGGGGATGAATTTCGCAACGGGGTCGTTGAGCAGGAAGTGGCCGTCCTCCAGCAACTGCATGATGCCGACCGAGACGATCGGCTTGGTCATCGAGAAGATGCGGAAGATGGTGTCATGGGCCATCGGCGCGGAGGCGGTCGGGCTTTGCCGGCCGATCGCGTCGAACCAGCCGATCTGGCCGCGCCGTGCCACCAGCACCGTCACGCCCGGCACGGTTCCCTTGTCGACCTCGCGGCGGAAGGTGTCGGACATCGCCTGCAGCCGCGCGCTCGACAGCCCGATCGATTCGGGCTTGGCGAGGGGGAGGGACGGGGTGGTCGGGCTGGTGGCGTGCTTGGTGGCGGTTTGAGCGTTCATGGTCTCTCCCTGGTTCTTGATTCTTGCGGCGAGGTGCCGACGCGGGGTGATCGCCGAAGTCTGGCGCAGAAGTTTTGCAATGAACAGAAGCTTCACCGCTTCGCCCTTGCAAACCGGCCATGCCCTGTGCTTGAAACGGCGCGAACCGGCGGCGACGCGGGTTCCCTGCAGGAGTGTAGCTCAATTGGTAGAGCACCGGTCTCCAAAACCGGGGGTCGCAGGTTCGAGCCCTGCCACTCCTGCCAGCTTTTACCCAATCATTTGAAGGTGTTGGCCGAGGTCCTGGACCCCGGCCATGATCATGTTTGCCTACTTGATGAGCGGGCAGCCGCCGTCCTTCAGCGGCCGGAACGCCTGGTCGCCGGGGACTTCGGCGAGCACCTTGTAATAATCCCACGGCGCCTTCGATTCCTCGGGCTTCTTGACCTCGAACAGGAACATCGAATGCACCATGCGGCCGTCCTCGCGGACCATGCCGTTATCGGTGAAGGCGTCGCGGACCGGGGTCGCGCGCATCTTGGCCAAAACCTGCTTGGTCTCCTTGGTGCCGGCGGCCTTTACCGCGTTGAGGTAGTGCAGGGTGGCGCTGTAGGTCGCGGCCTGGTTCATCGTTGGCATCCGCTTCATGCGCTCGAAGAAGCGCTTGCCGAAGGCGCGGGTGCGGTCGTTGAGATCCCAGTAGTAGGCCTCGGTGATGATCAGGCCCTGCGCGAGCTTCAGCCCGAGGCTGTGGATGTCAGAGATGAACATCACGATGCCGGCGAGGTTCTGCCCGCCCGCGACGATGCCGAATTCGGAGGCCTGCTTGATGGTGTTGATGGTGTCGGCGCCGCCATTGGCCATGCCGATGATCTTGGCCTTCGAAGCCTGCGCCTGCAGCAGGAAGGACGAGAAGTCCGGCGTGTTGAGCGGATGCCGCGCGCTGCCGAGCACCTTGCCCCCGGCGGCGCGGACCACGTCGCCGGTGTCGCGCTCGATCGAATGGCCGAACAGATAGTCGGCGGTGATGAAGAACCAGGTGTCGCCGCCGTTCTTCACGATCGCGCTGCCGACGGTGTGGGCGTTGGCATAGGTGTCGTAGGTCCAGTGCAGCGTGTAGGGCGAGCAGGACTTGCCGGTGATGTCGGAGCTCGCCGCGTCCGTCACGATCATGATCTTCTCGAACTGCTTCGACATCTCCATGCCGGCGAGCGCGGTCGCCGAGGTCGGCATGTCGATGATCATGTCGACATTCTCGGCCTCGTACCATTTGCGGGTGATGGTGGCGGCGACGTCGGCCTTGTTGAGGGCGTCGGCGGTGACGAGCTCGATCGGCTTGCCGAACATCGACCCGCCGAACTCCTCGATCGCCATCTTGGTGGCCTCGACATTGCCGGCGCCGCCGATGTCCGAATAAACCGACTGGAAATCCGTGAGCACGCCGATCTTGAGCGGCGCCTGCTGCGCGAGCGCCGGCCCTGCCAGCACAGCCGCTATCAGGCCGGCGGCGGACAGACTCGTGACGATGGATTTCATGATGGTGTGCCTCCCCGAGGTGTTCTTATCAGTTTGTCCGACAAAGCTAGATTTGCCCGGTTCCGGTGTCAATTCCGGCCGCCTAGGTGCGACAATCAGGCCGAATATCGCCGGTTTGACGCCTCAAGGGCCTTCGCCTATCCTTTGTCGGACAAACGACAATCGGGGTCCGGGGGAGCTGAAGATGCCCACCACGCCGCTGTTCAGGCGTATCGATGTCGCGCCGGCCTATCAGAAGGTCGCCGACGCGATCGAACGCGAGATCATCAACGGCCGGATCAAGCCGGGCGAGCCGATCGGCACCGAGCAGCAGCTGGTAGCGCAGTTCGGCGTCAACCGCTCGACGGTGCGCGAGGGCATTCGCGTGCTCGAGGAGGGCGGGCTGATCCGCCGCGATTCCAGCCGCCGGCTGCAAGCCTGCCTGCCGCGCTACAACAAGCTCGCGACGCGACTGTCCCGCGCGCTGATCCTGCACGAGGTGACGTTCCGCGAATTGTTCGAGACCTCGATGACGCTGGAGGTCGCAAGCGTCGAGGGCGCGGTGGAGCGCGCGACCGAGGAGAACATCGCCGAGCTTGCCGGCAATCTCGAGCGCAGCGCGGCTGTCGTCGGCAATCCCGCGGCACTCGCCGAGCTCGATGCGGAATTCCATGTGCTGATGGCCAAGGCCTCGCAGAACCGCGTGCTGCAGCTGGCGCGCGAGCCCGCCGCGCAACTGTTCTTTCCGACCACCGAGATGATCGTGGGCGGCGTGCCGGAGGGCGGCGCGCGGCTGGTCGAGGCACACCATCATCTGCTCGACGCGATCAAGCGGCGCGACAAGGAGGCCGGCGTGCTGTGGACGCGGCGGCATTTGCAGGACTGGCGGCGCGGCTTCGAGAAGATCGCCTCGCTCGATCGCTCGGTCGAGCACACCTACATGGAACACGCTTACGCCGCGCGGCAATAGGGACGGAGCGGCCAAGACAAGACGGAAAACAACGACAGAAAGCACATTCGGGAGGGACTTAATGAGCGGAGACATCGCAGCAACCATCCAGCGCGCCCGCGAGCACAGCATCGGCGATCTGTTGCGCCGGTCGGCAAAGCGCTACCCCGGCAAGACCGCGCTGATCTGCGGCGAGGTGAGCTGGAGCTTTGCGGAGATGGACGCGATCTGCAATCGGCTCGGCCGCGGCTTGCTCGGGCTTGGCGTTGCGAAGGGTGATCGCGTCGCGGTGCTGTCGCGCAACTCGCACGGCTTCGCCGCGCTGCGCTTTGCGGTGGCGCGGATCGGCGCAGTCCTGGTGCCGATCAACTTCATGCTCAATCCGGACGAGATCAATTTCATCCTCGCCAATTCCGGCGCCAAGCTGCTCGCGGTCGGCCCCGATTTCGTGGAGACGGCGCAGGCTGCGGCCGCCAAGGGCTCGGCGGTCGAGACCTTGGTCTGGCTGCCCGGCGAGGATCCGGCCACCGCGCCCAACGGCATCACGACATTCGACAGCCTGTTGCACAGCGACGCGTCGGCGCCGGATGTCTCGGTGGACAGCCGCGATGCAGCGCAGATTATCTACACCAGCGGCACCGAGTCGCTGCCGAAGGGCGCAATCCTCACCCATGAAGCTGTCATGTGGCAGTATGTCAGTTGCATCATCGACGGTGGCATGGCGACCGACGACACGGTGCTGCACGCGCTGCCGCTCTATCACTGCGCGCAGCTCGACGTTTTCCTGGGGCCCGCGATCTATCTCGGCGCCACCAGCCTCATTACCGGCAAGCCGGTGCCCGACAATGTCCTGGCGCTGATCGCGGCCCACAAGATCAATTCGTTCTTCGCGCCGCCGACGATCTGGATCGCGATGCTGCGCTCGGGCGCGTTCGACCGCACCGATCTGTCGACCCTGCGCAAGGGCTATTACGGCGCCTCGATCATGCCGGTCGAGGTGCTGCTCGAATTGCAGCGCCGGCTGCCCGAGGTGAAGTTCTGGAATTTCTACGGCCAGACCGAGATCGCGCCGCTCGCGACCGTGCTGACACCGCAGGACCAGCTGCCGAAGGCCGGCTCGGCCGGCAAGCCCGCGATCAACGTCGAGACGCGGGTGGTCAGGCCGGACATGACCGACGTCAAGGTCGGGGAAGTCGGCGAGATCGTGCACCGCTCGCCGCATCTCCTGTCCGGCTACTACAATGATCCGGTCAAGACCGCGGCGGCGTTCGCTGGCGGCTGGTTTCATTCCGGCGACCTCGCGATCGTCGATGCCGACGGTTACATCAGCGTCGTCGATCGCGTGAAGGACATGATCAAGAGCGGCGGCGAGAATGTCGCGAGCCGCGAGGTCGAGGAGATGATCTACCGGCTGCCTTCGGTGTCGGAGGTTGCGGTGGTCGGGCTGCCCGATCCGCGCTGGATCGAGGCGGTGACCGCGATCGTCGTGGTCAAGGCCGGCCAGAGCCTCGATGCCGACGCCGTCATCAAGCATTGCGCGGCGTCGATGGCCCATTTCAAGGTGCCGAAGCAGGTCATCTTCGTGGATGCCTTGCCGAAGAACCCGAGCGGCAAGCTGCTCAAGCGCGAGCTGCGCCAGCGCTATGTCGGCGGCGCCACGCTCGACCAGGCGGTGCAGAAGAGCTTCGTCGGCTAGGCTGTCTATTGGCCAGCTGCCGCCGGCGCCTTGTCCGACCATTCCGGCGGCAGGCCAAGCTTGCCGGCGGCCATTCCGACCAGGCCGGGACTGCGGCCGAACGCCTCGCAGGCCGCGTATTTCGGCTTGCCGCCGAACGTTGCGCCAATCTTGTCGAACGATGGCAGCTCCGGCGCCTTTCCGAATGGCGTAGCGCCGGTGACGACGAGCTTGCTGAAATCGTCGCTGAAGGAAGGGGCGAGATCGTAGGCGTCACCGGCGCTCGAAACCATCGGCGAGTTGGTGAACGAATTCGCCCCGCGGGCCCAGATCATCGCCGCCTGCTGGCGGCTGGCCTGATCCCGCACCTCGGCTTCGACGGTCAAGCTGCCAAGCCCGACCGGCAACCGCGGCACCGGCACCGGCACGCCTGCGCCGAGCGCGCTCGGCAGGAAGCTGACCACCTTGGAAGTGCCCGCCGCGACCTCGTCGGTAGGGGCCGCCTGGGTGACAAGCGCGTGCACGGACAGATCCGCAGGCTGATCGGGACCAACGACCTGAAGCCGCTCGCTCAGGCCGACGCACAGCGAGCGATCGATCGCGTTGGCCACCAGGTGTCTCTGCTCCTCGGACAGCGTCGGCGAAGCCGCCTGCGCGAAGGTCGTCGGAACGATTCGCACCGTCTTCGCAGCGAGGACCTCGTCCTTGTTGACGCGAACCAGCGATTTCGCCAGCACGCCGTCGGACGGCGTGAGATTGTCGTAGGATGCCAGTGACCCGCCCCGCGTCATCGGTGCGCTGGCGCAGCCCGACAACAACGCCACCGCAATCGCAGCGCCGGCAAGCAGGGATGACCGATTGGGCTGACCATTGCGCGACGCCCGGCCCGTGCTCCGCGCATCAGTCGCGACGTCCGGCAGAAATTCGACTCTCATGTACCCCTCGAACGACCGCTCACCCCACGAACGATCGCACGTCACGATAGAGCAGGGCCGCCCGGGTCGGGATTAAGAGATATTAAGTCAGATGTAGCTCGCGAAACCGCGCGACCTATTTGAGCCACATTTGGCCGTGCAGGCTTAACAAAACGCTATATTTGCGCGCTGCGCATTTGGGGCCGAGGCCTCTAAAATGCCGTGATGCAAATCCTGGAATATGACCTCGTGGCTTTCCCCGTCACCAACGCACGCATCCTCTGCGTCGAGGACGATGCCGATATCGCGCGCATGCTGGCCGAGGTGCTTGAGGACAACGGCTTCAGGCCGGTGCTGGTCGGCTCGGCGGTGGAGATGGATGCGCTGCTCAAGCGCGAGAGTTTTGATCTCGTCGTGCTCGACGTGATGCTGCCGGGCGAGGATGGGCTGAGCATCTGCCGACGCCTGCGCATGTCGTCTTCGATTCCGATCATCATGGTCACCGCGCGCGGCGAGGACATCGACCGCATCCTCGGCCTCGAACTCGGTGCCGACGACTACGTCACCAAGCCGTTCAATTCGCGCGAACTGGTCGCCCGTATCCGGGCACTGCTGCGCCGCGTCGAGAGCGGCGCCTCGTCGCGGTCACGGCCGCGTCCGCTGACCTTTGCCGGATGGCGCATCAACCCCACCACCCGTGAGCTGCATGACCCCGCGGGCGTCCGGATCACGCTGACCGGTGCCGAGTTCGATCTGCTGCTGGCGTTCTGCCGCAATCCGGGGCAGGTGTTGTCGCGCGAGCAATTGATCGAGCAGGCCTTCGGCGGCCTGATTGCGTCGGTCGAGCGCAGCGTCGATGTGCATATCAGCCGCATCAGGCAGAAGATCGAGCCGGATCCGAGGGACCGCTCGATGATCAAGACGGTGCGGCTCGGCGGCTATGTGTTCACGCCTGCGGTCGAGCAGATATGATGGGATGGGCGCAGCGGCTGATGCCGCGCAGCGTCGCTGCGCAACTCATGAGCCTCGTCGCGCTCTCGGAATTGATCGGCATCACGCTCGCCGCGGCGACCGTGATCTTTCTGTTTGATTCTCCCTCAGTCAACGACACGCAGAAGTTTCTGGCCGGGCGGGTCGCGGAGCTCACGCAGCTTCTGCGCTCCACGAAGACGCCAACCGACGCCGATGAACTGCTGGCGGCAGCCAGGCGCGGCGGTCTCGACGTCAGGCGCGTCGCATTGAGCGAACTCGTGCCTCGGACGGTCGGCGAGACGCGGCCGTTTTCCATAAGAGCGTTTCGGCAGCTGGCGGCCGAGTCTGGCATTGAGTTGCTGGAAGAACTGCGCCATCCGGCAGGCTCGTCGTCACAGGTGGTCGTGAAGCTCGACGACGGCCACGCGTTGATGGCCGACGTTGCGGTCAAGGGCGGCTTCTGGTCCTTTTTGCTCCGCCCGGTGGCCGGAGGCGGGATCATCGTGCTGATCTCCATGCTGCTGCTGTCGGTCTATGCGGTGCGTTGGGTGATCGCGCCGCTGGCCGACGTCGCGCGTGCCGCGACCTCGTTCGGCCGCTCGCCGCGGTCTCCCGAGGTGTTGCGCCGGCGCGGTCCGCTCGAAATCGCCCAGGTCGCCGACGCGCTGAACGACATGCGAACGCGTATCGCAGCGCTGCTCGACGACCGCACCCGCATGCTCGCCGCCATCAGTCATGACCTGCGGACGCCGCTGACCCGGCTCAGGTTGCGTTCCGAGCGCGTCGGCGACGACACCCTGCGCCCGGCGATGCTGGGCGATATCGCCAAGATGACGCGCATGATCAACGAGACCCTGGAGTATCTGCGCGAGGATGCCCGCTCGGAGGCGGCGTCGTTCATCGACCTGCCGAGCTTCCTGCAGACCATCT
Source organism: Bradyrhizobium sp. UFLA06-06 (assembly GCF_054820065.1). NCBI lineage: Bacteria > Pseudomonadati > Pseudomonadota > Alphaproteobacteria > Hyphomicrobiales > Nitrobacteraceae > Bradyrhizobium > Bradyrhizobium sp. UFLA06-06. The sequence goes on along the minus strand of NZ_JADFUD010000015.1, from coordinate 112,625 downwards.
GCTCGGACTTCGCCGACATGGGCCACGCGGTATCCTATGCCGGGCCGGCGCGTCTGCCTTATGCCTGTCGGCCCCGCGCGCTGTCGCGCGCCGTCACCAATATCGTGGAGAACGCGGTCAAGCACGGCAGCAAGGTCGCGGTGATGCTTCGCCTCACGGAGGCCGGCCACATCGAGATCGAGGTGGCCGACGACGGTCCGGGCATTCCGCCGGCGCTCCACGACAAGGTGTTCGAGCCCTTCTTCAAGGCCGACAGCGCCCGGCAGGAGGGGGGCTTCGGGCTGGGGCTATCGATCGCGCAGGATATTGCCAAGCGCCATGGCGGCAGCATCGCGTTGAGGCTGCGGGAGCCGAGCGGACTGCTTGTATCGATGCTGCTGCCGCCAGGACCCGGCTTGGCCTAGACCTTGGCCTAGACGAGGCGAGACGAACGATCCTGATCTCGACAGGACGCCAGGGTGTCGCAGAGTGCCGGCTAAGCCCTTGATTTGGAGAGACCAATATCCGATCTGCCCGAACCGGGCGGGCGCCGGGCGCGACCCCGCCGACCTTGACGTTTGGCCGGTCTCGCAGTAGATACCCGGCACTCGCAGCCGGCCCGCTTAGATGGCGGATATCCGGCGCGGCCTAATTCCCCGAACATTCGAGCTCGTTTATCGGCTCAACCTTCCAAACGAGGGCTGGGTCCGCAAGGTCGGCTGTTCGGATTCCTTGAAACGTTGCAATCGTCCGGTAACGGACGCGGATCTCACGATGGCTTTCAGCCCGTTCAAATTCCTGCAGGAAGTGCGCTCGGAGACCGCCAAGGTCACCTGGCCGACGCGCCGCGAGACGACCATCACCACCATCATGGTGTTCGTGATGGTGGCGCTGGCCTCGATCTTCTTCTTCGCCGCGGATCAGATCATCCGCTATCTCATCACCCTGATACTGGGCATCCACTGATGAGCATGGGAACTCAATTGATGGACAAGCGCTGGTACATCGTTCACGCCTATTCGAATTTCGAGAAGAAGGTCGCGGAATCGATCCGTGAGCAGGCCAAGCAGCGCGGGCTGGAAGAGCTGTTCGAGCAGGTGCTGGTGCCGACCGAGAAGGTCACCGAGGTGCGCCGCGGCCGCAAGATCGACGCCGAGCGCAAGTTCTTCCCGGGCTATGTGCTGGTGAAGATGAAGCTGACCGACGAGGCGTTCCATCTGATCAAGAACACCCCGAAGGTGACCGGCTTCCTCGGCGCGGAAAACAAGCCGATGCCGATCTCGGAAGCGGAAGCGATGCGGATCCTGCACCAGGTGCAGGAGGGCGTGGAGCGTCCGAAGGCGTCGGTGTCGTTCGAAATCGGCGAGAACGTGCGCGTGGCCGACGGCCCGTTCGCCTCGTTCTCCGGCGTGGTGGAGGAAATCGACGAGGCGCGCTCGCGCGTGAAGGTCGCGGTGTCGATCTTCGGCCGCGCGACCCCCGTGGAACTGGAATTCGGTCAGGTCGAAAAGGTGGTCTGACCGGACGGCGCGGGGTATATGCCTCGCGTCAAGTAGAGAGGCCGTGGGAGGGAGGAGGCGGTCGCCAGCCCCTTCAACCGAACCACGGAACCTGAAACCGCCGGCCCTGTCCGGCACAACAGGAGTGATAAATGGCAAAGAAAGTGACCGGATACCTGAAGCTTCAGGTCCCGGCCGGTGCGGCGAATCCTTCGCCCCCGATCGGCCCCGCGCTTGGTCAGCGCGGCCTCAACATCATGGAGTTCTGCAAGGCGTTCAACGCGCAGACCCAGAAGGAAGAGAAGAACACCCCGATCCCGGTGATCATCACGATCTATGCGGACCGGTCCTTCACCTTCGAGATGAAGACCCCTCCGATGTCCTACTTCCTCAAGCAGGCCGCCAAGATCCAGTCCGGATCGAAGGCGCCGGGCCGTGACAAGGCCGGCAAGGTGACCAAGGCGCAGGTGCGCGAGATCGCCGAGAAGAAGATGAAGGACTTGAATTGCGACAACATCGAATCGGCCATGAAGATGGTCGAGGGCTCTGCCCGTTCGATGGGTCTGGAAGTTGCGGGGTAACGGGCCATGTCAATCGGAAAGCGTTTGAAGAAGGCCCGCGAGGGCGTCGATCGCGAGAAGCTCTATCCGCTCGCGGATGCCATCAAGATGGTCAAGGAGCGCGCCAAGTCGAAGTTCGACGAGACGATCGAGATCGCGATCAATCTCGGCGTCGACCCGCGCCACGCCGACCAGATGGTCCGCGGCGTCGTCAACCTGCCGAACGGTACCGGCCGTACGCTGCGCGTCGGCGTGTTCGCGCGCGGCGCCAAGGCTGAGGAAGCCAAGGCCGCCGGTGCCGACGTCGTCGGTGCCGAGGACCTGGTCGAGAAGGTGCAGGGCGGTGCGATCGATTTCGATCGTTGTATCGCCACGCCCGACATGATGCCCCTGGTCGGCCGCCTCGGTAAGGTGCTCGGTCCGCGCGGCATGATGCCGAACCCGAAGATCGGCACCGTGACCATGGACGTCACCAACGCCGTGAAGGGCGCCAAGGGCGGCTCGGTCGAGTTCCGCGTCGAGAAGGCCGGCATCGTGCAGGCCGGCATCGGCAAGGCCTCGTTCTCCGAGGACAAGCTGGTCGAGAACGTCAAGGCGCTCGCGGATGCGGTCTCCAAGGCGAAGCCGGCAGGCTCCAAGGGCACCTACATCCAGCGCGTGGCGGTTTCCTCCACCATGGGCCCGGGCGTGAAGGTCGAGCCGGGCACGATCCTCGGCTGAGATCCTTGGCCGTGACGAGATAAAAGGGGCGGGACCGGGCAACCGGTTCCGCCCTTTGTTTTGCAGGAGCGTTTTCCAGCGAAGTGGGTACCGGTTCGCGTGAAGAAGACGCGTCAGAACAACCAGCTGAAGCCTCTCGCAGGAAAGAAGAACAATGCCCGATAAGGTCCTGGTCTATTCACGCTTTCCCAAGGCTCAGCTGATCCGCTTCGGCGAGTGCTATGAGCTGCTGAACGCGGCAGGCAAGCGATTGGACGAGGCGTTCCCGGCGGCCGAGCTCGCCGAGATCCGCGCCATGATCACCGCGGGCGGCACCGCGCTCGGCGCCGAGGCCATGGACATGCTGCCGAAGCTCGGCGCGATCGTCTGCTACGGCACCGGCTATGACGGCGTCGATCTCGCCGCCGCCGCCAGGCGCGGCATCGTGGTCGGCCACAGCCCGGGGGCCAATGCGGCCTCCGTCGCCGACACGGCGGTGACCTTGATGCTGGCGTCGGTGCGGCGGCTGCTGGTGGCCGACAATTACGTGCGGAGCGGGGACTGGGCCGGTGCAAAGCCGTCGCCGATGATGCGGCCGCAGGCCGGCATGCGCGGCCGCAAGGTCGGCGTCTACGGCATGGGCGAGATCGGCCGCAAGATCGCCGCCCGCGTCGCGGCCTTCGAGACCGAGGTCGGCTATTTCAGCCGCTCGAAGCACGACGTGCCCTATCAATACCTTCCGACGCTGGAGGCGCTCGCCGATTGGTGCAGCGTGCTGATGATCGCCGTGCGCGCCGGCGCCGAGACCGAGCATGCGGTCAATGCCGACATCCTGCGCCGGCTCGGCGGCGACGGGTTCGTCGTCAACATCGCGCGCGGCTCGGTCATCGACGAGACGGCGCTGGTCGCAGCGTTGACCGACGGCGTGATTGCCGGTGCCGGCCTCGACGTGTTCGCGAGGGAGCCACATGCGCCCGATGCGCTGACCGCAATACCGAATGTGGTGCTGTCGCCGCATCTCGGCGGCCACACGCTGGAATCGCACGTCGCGATGCAGGATTGCGTGCTCGCCAATCTCGACGCGTTCTTTGCCGGCAAGCCGCTCGCCTATCCGGTGGCGACGGCGTCCTGATCGGAGCTTCAGTTCCGGCGCGGCGCGTGGCGCAGCTTGTCCGGGTTGCGGACGATGTAGATCGCCGCGATCCGGCCCGTCTCGCCGTCGATCGCCATGCTCAGCGTGTGGTCGACTTCGCCATCGAGGAAGATCAGCGCGCCCGCGCTGCCATTGACCATCATCGGTTCGACGCGAACCTCGCTGCCGGCGTTCTTGCCGGCGATGCCGATGATGAAGCGGACGATCTTCTCTGCCCCCTTGATCGGCTTCAGCGCCGCCAGCTTGCGGCCGCCGCCGTCGGTGATCGCAATGGCATCCTCGCGCAGCAGGTTGGCGAGGGCGGAGACGTCGCCGCTGGCCGCGGCCTTGCAGAATGCGGTCAGCAGCCGTGCGTGGCCTTCGGGCGGCTCGGCTGGAACAGGGCGGTTGTCGCGGACCGATCGGCGGGCGCGCGCGGCGAGCTGCCGGCAGGCCGCCTCGCTGCGCTCGAGCGTGCGGGCGACTTCCGCAAACGGCCGGTCGAACACGTCGTGCAGCAGGAACGCGGCACGCTCGAGCGGCGTCAGGGCGTCGAGCGCCAGCATCAGCGCGAAGGAGAGATCGTCGGCGAGTTCGGTTGCCGCCTCGGCCGACAGCGCCTCGTCGAACACCGGCTCGGGCAACCAGGCGCCGACATAGACCTCGCGCTGGGCGCGGGCGCTCTTCAGCCGGTCGAGACAGAGCCGGGTCACCACCGTGACCAGGAACGCCTCGGGATTGCGAACGTCGTCAGCCGCGGCGAACCGCAGCCAAGCGTCCTGTACCACGTCGTCGGCATCGCCGCGGCTGCCGAGCATGCGGTAGGCGAGCCCGGTCAGCCGCGTCCGATACGGACCCAGCGGGTCGCGCTCAGGCCGCCTGCTTGATGACATCGATCTGATGGCCGGCCACGGTCACGCGGCGACACTCCATGGCATATCCCAGCGCCAGCTTCATCATGGGGAAGATGCGGCCGATTTGTAGGGCCAAAGCGAGGTCGATCACGCCTTTTTCGCCCCAGCGCGCGCGAACCGCGTCGCGGCAGGCACCGTCGTCGGCCGAGCGCTGCACGATCGCCTGCGCGAAGCGGAAACCGAGCGCGGTGTCCGCGGTCATGGCGGCAACGTCACGCCGGAGCACGGCGGTGACCTGCTGCTCCGCCATCCCGGCTCCGATCGCCATGTCGACGACCAGTTGCGCACAGGGACCGCAATCTTCCGCCAGGGCGCCGGTCAGCTTGGCGGCATAAAAGGCCTCGACCGGCGCGACCGCGCGGTAGGCGGCGGCCTTCATCGCGGCGGCGAATTTGAAGAACGCGGCGGGCGATTCCTTGAGCATGATCTCGAGATAGGTGGTGTCATAGCCGTAGCGCCTGGAATAGGCGCGCAGCATGCGGCGCGCGATGAAGCTACGCATGTCGGTCTCCTTGATTTGGCAGGGCGGAATAGAGGGCGAGCGCCGCGGGCAGGACGACCGCCACAAGATCGGATGCGGCATGGCGGTCGTGGCCGCCGGCGATCATCACGAGGTGCAGCGCGCCGTGGCCGGCCAGGAACGCGGCGCCCGCGACCGCTGCCGGCCACCACGCCGGCCACAAGGCTCGCGCCGCCAGGCCGAGCCCGGCCGCGATGAAGGCGATGCCGACGTCCTGGACCAAATGAGGGTTGAACGGACCGGTATCGGCGGCGCCGGGCACCAGCGACCACCAGAGGGGACCGGCTGACAGCATCGCCAGCCCATTGGCGAGGTTGAATAGGGCGAGAATTCCTGCAATCCATCGTTTCATGCGAGCCTCCAGCGCCCAGACGAGCGAGGGCATTGGGGCGTGACGCCGTCCGGGAAGAAATTTTTTGCTGGGCCGCCAGACCGCCGAACTGGTCTGAAATTTGCTCTTGGCAAGCAGGGCAGGACCGGCTACATAGCGCCTTCCGGGCGTGCTGGCACTTGCTGGCATGTCCGTGCTCGCATTCCGAAAACCTGAGATGATAGGAGATCATTCCTTTCCGCATGCCCGCAAGGATGCTCGAAAGGAAGGAGACCCGTCGCCTCCAGAGGAATGAGAGCAGAGGCCTTCAGCATGCTGAAGCGCCTCGATCCTGTCCAAGACTGCAGGCGCCCGCGAGAACTTCGTGTTTTCAACGGCTTAATCGTATGGCCTGCATAGACGGGTGAAGACCGGATTTTGCACTCCAGGTCGCGGATCGTTCGCGGCTTGAGAGGCTGGTTTGGTTCGAACCTCGACAGCCCATGGCCGCAAGGCTCTGGGAGGGCAGGCTTCTAGATGTCGTCTTGCCCGGCATGTCCGAAGGGTCTTGCACCCTGCGGATCAGGTTTAGGGCGGGACGATGGGTGCAACCCGGCGGTCCTGCCTTCGCGGAAAGGCCGCCAACCGGAAAGAGCTTGCTGTGGAACGAGCGGCAAAAAAAGAGTCGGTCGAACAACTTAACGAGGTCTTCAAGACCACGTCGGTTGCGATCGTTGCTCACTATTCCGGCCTCACCGTGGCCCAGATGCAGAAGCTGCGCATGCAGATGAAGCAGGCGGGTGCATCGGTGAAGGTCTCGAAGAACCGTCTCGCCAAAATTGCTCTTGAAGGCACTGACGTCGTAGCCATCGGCTCCCTGCTGAAGGGGCCGACCGTGATCGCCACTTCGAACGATCCGGTTGCGGCGCCAAAGGTTGCCGTCGAATTCGCCAAGGCGAACGAGAAGTTCGTCATCCTCGGCGGCTCGATGGGTAAAACCGTCCTGAATGTCGACAGCGTGAAGGCGCTCGCCTCACTGCCGTCGCTCGACGAACTGCGCGGCAAGATCGTTGGCCTCCTCGTGGCGCCGGCGACCAAGCTCGCTCAGCTCTCGAATGCGCCCGCGGCCAAGCTCGCGCGCGTCATTCAGGCTCATGCCTCAAAGAGCGAAGCGGCCTGACCCCTTCGCTAATCTCAAACCTGGTTCGAACCAAACGTTTAAGGAACTGAACAATGGCTGATCTGCAGAAAATCGTCGACGACCTCTCGAGCCTCACCGTGCTCGAAGCGGCCGAACTGGCCAAGCTCCTCGAAGAAAAGTGGGGCGTGTCCGCCGCTGCCGCCGTCGCGGTTGCCGGCCCGGCTGCCGGCGGCGCTGCCGCTGCTCCGGCTGAAGAGAAGACCGACTTCACCGTCGTGCTGGCTGCCGCCGGCGACAAGAAGATCGAAGTCATCAAGGAAGTCCGCGCCATCACTGGCCTGGGCCTGAAGGAAGCCAAGGACCTCGTCGAAGGCGCTCCGAAGCCCGTCAAGGAAGGCGTGAACAAGGAAGAAGCCGACAAGATCAAGGCCCAGCTCGAGAAGGCTGGCGCCAAGGTCGACCTCAAGTAATGCGCGATCCGGGAGCGCCTCTGGGCGCTCCCGGGCCATGCAAACGGCGTGCGACAGGTTGTCGCGTGGTGCGCCGGACACAAAAAAGTGTGGGGATCCGTGGACTTAACCCTCGAATCTCCTTTATTGCCATCCCATATCGGGTTGGCAGCGGAAAAACACGGTAGGCGGCGGGGACGGCAGGGTCCTCGGCGGAAGCCGTTGGGAGACAGTCAGATTTCGGGCTTTTTCAGTCCGTAAAGCGGAGCGTTTGGACGAGCGGGTGCAGTGATGCGCCCCGCGCGTTGTTTTGCGTTTTGGAGGTGGTCGGGGCCGGGGCGGGGATTTAATTCCTGACTTTGCGCTTCGTTCCTTCGAGACGATTCGAAATTCAACCCGGGGCCGATGGCAGTCGCTCCCGGAAGGTTCGCCCCATAAAGGCGACGAAAATGAGAGGCCACGATGGCGCAGCAGACATTCACCGGTCGCAAACGCGTACGCAAGTTTTTCGGTCACATCAAGGAAGTCGCCGAAATGCCGAACCTCATCGAGGTTCAGAAGGCGTCCTATGACCAGTTCCTGATGGTCGACGAGCCGACCGGCGGTCGGCTCGACGAGGGCCTGCAGGCGGTGTTCCGTTCGGTGTTTCCGATCTCGGATTTCTCCGGCACCTCGATGCTCGAATTCGTCCGCTACGAGTTCGAGCAGCCGAAATATGACGTCGACGAGTGCCGCCAGCGCGGCATGACCTTCGCTGCGCCGCTCAAGGTGACGCTGCGCCTCATCGTGTTCGATATCGACGAGGAAACCGGCGCCAAGTCGGTGAAGGACATCAAGGAGCAGGACGTCTACATGGGCGACATCCCGCTCATGACGATGAACGGCACCTTCGTCGTCAACGGCACCGAGCGCGTCATCGTCTCGCAGATGCACCGTTCGCCCGGCGTGTTCTTCGACCACGACAAGGGCAAGACCCATTCGTCCGGCAAGCTGCTGTTTGCCGCGCGCGTGATCCCGTATCGCGGTTCCTGGCTCGACATCGAGTTCGACGCCAAGGACATCGTGTTCGCGCGCATTGACCGCCGCCGCAAGCTGCCCGTGACCTCGCTGATGTACGCGCTCGGTCTCGACGGCGAGCAGATCCTGTCGACCTTCTACAAGAAGATCACCTACAAGCGGACCAAGGACGGATGGCGCGTGCCGTTCGATGCCAACCGCTTCCGCGGCTATTCGACCGTCAACGACCTGATCGACGCTGACACCGGCAAGGTGGTGCTCGAGGCCGGCAAGAAGCTGACCGTGCGCCAGGCGCGCCAGCTTCAGGAGAAGGGCCTGAAGGCGCTGCGCATGTCGGACGAGGAGCTCGTCGGCAACTATCTCGCCGAGGATCTCGTCAACCCGAAGACCGGTGAGATCTACGCCGAAGCCGGCGAGGAGATCACCGAGAAGTCGCTCAAGGTGCTGAACGAGCAGGGCTACAAGGACCTGCCGCTGCTCGACATCGACCACGTCAATGTCGGCGCCTACATCCGCAACACGCTGTCGGCCGACAAGAACATGACGCGCGAGGACGCGCTGTTCGACATCTACCGCGTGATGCGTCCGGGCGAGCCGCCGACGCTGGATTCGGCGCAGGCGATGTTCCAGTCGCTGTTCTTCGACGCCGAGCGCTACGACCTCTCTGCGGTCGGCCGCGTCAAGATGAACATGCGCCTCGAGCTCGATGCGCCCGATACCCATCGCACGCTGCGCAAGGAAGACATCCTGGCGGTCATCAAGACGCTGGTCGACCTGCGCGACGGCAAGGGCGAGATCGACGACATCGACCATCTCGGCAACCGCCGGGTGCGCTCGGTCGGCGAGCTCATGGAGAACCAGTACCGGATCGGCCTGCTCCGCATGGAGCGCGCGATCAAGGAGCGCATGTCGAGCGTCGATATCGACACCGTGATGCCGCAGGACCTGATCAACGCCAAGCCCGCGGCTGCCGCGGTGCGCGAGTTCTTCGGCTCCTCGCAGCTGTCGCAGTTCATGGACCAGACCAACCCGCTGTCGGAAATCACCCACAAGCGGCGCCTGTCGGCGCTTGGCCCGGGCGGTCTGACCCGCGAGCGTGCCGGCTTCGAAGTCCGCGACGTGCATCCGACGCATTACGGCCGTATCTGCCCGATTGAAACGCCGGAAGGTCCGAACATCGGCCTGATCAACTCGCTGGCGACGTTCGCGCGCGTCAACAAGTACGGCTTCGTCGAGACGCCCTATCGCAAGATCAAGGACGGCCGGGTCACCGACGAGGTGGTCTATCTGTCGGCGATGGAAGAGGGCCGCTACCGCGTCGCGCAGGCCAACGTGCCGCTCGATGCCAAGGGCCGCTTCACCGACGACCTCGTGGTCTGCCGTCATGCCGGCGAAGTGCTGCCGGTGACGCCGGACAAGGTCGACTACATGGACGTGTCGCCGAAGCAGCTGGTTTCGGTCGCCGCGGCGCTGATCCCGTTCCTCGAGAACGACGACGCCAACCGCGCGCTGATGGGCTCGAACATGCAGCGCCAGGCGGTGCCGCTGGTTCGCGCCGAGGCGCCGTTCGTCGGCACCGGCATGGAAGGCGTGGTCGCCCGTGACTCGGGCGCGGCGATTGCCGCGCGCCGCTCGGGCGTGATCGACCAGATCGACGCCACCCGCGTTGTGATCCGCGCCACCGAGGATCTCGATCCGACCAAGTCGGGCGTCGATATCTACCGGCTGATGAAGTACCAGCGCTCCAACCAGTCGACCTGCATCAACCAGCGTCCGCTGGTGAAGGTCGGCGACATCGTCAAGAAGGGCGACATCATCGCCGACGGTCCGTCGACCGATCTCGGCGAGCTCGCGCTCGGCCGCAACGTGCTGGTCGCGTTCATGCCGTGGAACGGCTACAACTTCGAAGACTCGATCCTGCTCTCCGAGCGGATCGTGAAGGACGACGTCTTCACCTCGATTCACATCGAGGAGTTCGAGGTGATGGCCCGCGACACCAAACTCGGTCCTGAGGAAATCACCCGCGACATTCCGAACGTCTCGGAAGAAGCGCTGAAGAACCTCGACGAAGCCGGTATCGTCTACATCGGTGCGGAAGTCCGCGCCGGCGACATCCTGGTCGGCAAGATCACGCCGAAGGGCGAGAGCCCGATGACGCCGGAAGAGAAGCTGCTGCGCGCCATCTTCGGCGAGAAGGCCTCCGACGTCCGCGACACCTCGCTGCGCGTGCCTCCGGGCGTGCAGGGCACGATCGTGGAAGTCCGCGTGTTCAACCGCCACGGCGTCGACAAGGACGAGCGTGCGCTGGCGATCGAGCGCGAGGAGATCGAGCGTCTGGCCAAGGACCGCGACGACGAGCAGGCGATCCTGGACCGCAACGTCTACAGCCGCCTCGCCGAGCTTCTGGAGAACCGCCAGGGCATCGCCGGCCCGAAGGGCTTCAAGAAGGATACCAAGATCACCCGCGCGGTGCTCGACGAGTATCCGAAGTCGCAGTGGTGGCTGTTCGCCTCGCCGAACGACAAGCTGATGGCCGAGATCGAGGCCATGCGGAAGCAGTACGACGAGTCGAAGAAGGGCCTCGAGCAGCGCTTCCTCGACAAGGTCGAGAAGCTGCAGCGTGGCGACGAGCTGCCGCCCGGCGTGATGAAGATGGTCAAGGTCTTCGTCGCGGTGAAGCGCAAGATCCAGCCCGGCGACAAGATGGCCGGCCGTCACGGCAACAAGGGTGTGGTGTCGAAGATCGTGCCGATCGAGGACATGCCGTTCCTCGAGGACGGAACGCACGCCGACATCGTGCTCAATCCGCTCGGCGTGCCTTCGCGCATGAACGTCGGTCAGATCCTTGAGACCCATCTCGGTTGGGCCTGCGCCGGCCTCGGCAAGCGCATCGGCCAGACCATCGACGCCTATTATCACAAGCAGGATCTCAAGCCGCTGCGCGAGACCCTGAAGAAGATCTATGGCGAGGATGAAACCATCAAGTCGCTGAACGACAACGAGCTGGTCGAGCTCGGCCGCAATCTGAGCCACGGCGTGCCGATCGCAACGCCGGTGTTCGACGGCGCCAAGGAGGCCGACATCGAGGAGATGCTGAAGCTCGCGGGCTTCGACGCCTCCGGCCAGTCGACCGTTTATGACGGCCGTACCGGCGATCAGTTCGATCGTAAGGTGACGATGGGCTACATCTACATGCTCAAGCTGCACCACCTCGTGGACGACAAGATCCACGCGCGTTCGATCGGTCCGTACTCGCTCGTCACCCAGCAGCCGCTGGGCGGCAAGGCGCAGTTCGGCGGCCAGCGCTTCGGCGAAATGGAGGTCTGGGCGCTTGAAGCCTACGGCGCCGCCTACACGCTGCAGGAGATGCTGACCGTGAAGTCGGACGACGTCGCCGGCCGTACCAAGGTGTACGAGGCGATCGTGCGCGGCGACGACACCTTCGAGGCCGGTATTCCGGAATCGTTCAACGTGCTGGTCAAGGAAATGCGCTCGCTCGGCCTCAACGTCGACCTGCACAATTCCAAGGTGGGACCGGCGTCGACGTCGGAAGCGGCCGAGTAACGCTGTGATCATGCCCGGCGCGAAACGCGCCGGGCCTCCGCACTCCGCTCGGACGTTGGGCGGGGCGCGCGCTGAATAGAAGTTTCGAATTTGCTGCCGGTGACGATCGGCACGCGAGGAGAAGACCATGAATCAAGAGATTATGAATCTTTTCAATCCGACGACGCCGGCCCAGGTCTTCGACCAGATCCGGATTTCGATCGCGTCTCCGGAGAAGATTCTGTCCTGGTCGTACGGCGAGATCAAGAAGCCGGAGACCATCAACTACCGCACCTTCAAGCCGGAGCGTGACGGCCTGTTCTGCGCGCGCATCTTCGGGCCGATCAAGGACTACGAGTGCTTGTGCGGCAAGTACAAGCGGATGAAGTACAAGGGCATCATCTGCGAGAAGTGCTCGGTCGAGGTGACGCTGTCGCGCGTCCGGCGCGAGCGCATGGGCCATATCGAGCTGGCGGCGCCGGTCGCCCACATCTGGTTCCTGAAGTCGCTGCCCTCGCGCATCGGCCTGTTGCTCGACATGACGCTGAAGGATCTCGAGCGGATCCTCTACTTCGAATACTACGTCGTGCTCGAGCCGGGTCTCACTGCGCTGAAGGACCGTCAGCTGCTGTCTGAAGACGAGTATCTGAAGGCGCAGGACGAGTACGGCCAGGATTCCTTCACCGCCATGATCGGCGCCGAGGCGATCCGCGAGCTGCTCAAGGGGCTCGAGCTCGAAAAGCTCGAGGCGACGCTGCGTGCCGACATGGCGGAGACCGACTCCGACATCAAGCACAAGAAGCTCGCCAAGCGTCTGAAGATCGTCGAGGCCTTCCGTGTCTCCGGCAACAAGCCGGAATGGATGATCATGACGGTCGTGCCGGTGATTCCGCCGGACCTGCGTCCGCTGGTGCCGCTCGACGGCGGCCGGTTCGCGACCTCCGACCTCAACGACCTGTACCGCCGCGTCATCAACCGCAACAACCGCTTGAAGCGGCTGATGGAACTGCGTGCGCCGGACATCATCATCCGCAACGAAAAGCGCATGCTGCAGGAGGCCGTCGACGCGCTGTTCGACAACGGCCGCCGCGGCCGCGTCATCACCGGCGCCAACAAGCGTCCGCTGAAGTCGCTCGCCGACATGCTGAAGGGCAAGCAGGGCCGGTTCCGCCAGAACCTGCTCGGCAAGCGCGTCGACTATTCCGGCCGCTCGGTGATCGTGGTCGGTCCCGAGCTGCGCCTGCACCAGTGCGGCCTGCCGAAGAAGATGGCGCTCGAGCTGTTCAAGCCGTTCATCTACTCGCGGCTCGACGCCAAGGGTCTGTCCACCACGGTGAAGCAGGCCAAGAAGCTGGTCGAGAAGGAGCGTCCGGAGGTCTGGGATATCCTCGACGAGGTGATCCGCGAGCATCCGGTGCTGCTCAACCGCGCGCCGACGCTGCATCGCCTCGGCATCCAGGCGTTCGAGCCGGTGCTGATCGAGGGCAAGGCGATCCAGCTGCATCCGCTGGTCTGCGCCGCCTTCAACGCCGACTTCGACGGCGACCAGATGGCCGTGCACGTTCCGCTGTCGCTCGAAGCGCAGCTGGAAGCGCGCGTCCTGATGATGTCGACCAACAACATCCTGCATCCGGCGAACGGCCAGCCGATCATCGTGCCGTCGCAGGACATCGTGCTCGGCCTCTACTACGTCTCGATCATGCGCGAAGGCCTGCCCGGCGAGGGCAAGATCTTCGGCGACATGGCCGAGCTCGAGCACGCCCTGCATTCGAAGGTCATCCACCTCCACACCAAGATCAAGTACCGGTGGGAAGGCCTCGACGAGGAAGGCAAGCAGTCCAAGCGCTGGATCGAGACCACCGCCGGTCGCGTCATGCTCGGCAACCTGCTGCCGAAGAGCACCAAGATCTCGTACGACATCATCAACAAGCTGATGACCAAGCGCGAGATCTCCGGCGTGATCGACCAGGTCTACCGTCACTGCGGTCAGAAGGAGACCGTGATCTTCTGCGACCGCATCATGGCGCTCGGCTTCTACAACGCCTTCAAGGCGGGCATCTCGTTCGGCAAGGACGACATGGTCGTGCCGGCGTCGAAGTGGAAGATCGTGGACCAGACCCGTACGCTGGCGAAGGATTTCGAGCAGCAGTACAATGACGGCCTGATCACCCATGGCGAGAAGTACAACAAGGTCGTCGACGCCTGGTCGAAGGCCGGTGAAGAAGTCGCCAAGGCGATGATGAAGGAGATCTCGTCCACCAAGAAGACGGCGGCGGGCGCGGATGCCGACATCAACTCGATCTACATGATGGCGCACTCCGGTGCGCGTGGTTCGCCGGCGCAGATGCGCCAGCTCGCCGGCATGCGCGGCCTGATGGCCAAGCCGTCGGGCGAGATCATCGAGACGCCGATCATTTCCAACTTCAAGGAAGGTCTGTCGGTGCTCGAGTACTTCAACTCGACCCACGGCGCCCGCAAAGGCCTCGCGGACACCGCGTTGAAGACCGCGAACTCCGGCTACCTGACCCGCCGTCTGGTCGACGTCGCGCAGGACTGCATCATCACGCAGACCGATTGCGGCACCACGCTCGGCATCAAGATGCGCGCCATCGTCGATGCCGGCACGGTCGTCGCCTCGCTCGGCTCGCGCATCCTGGGCCGCGTGGCCTGCGATGACGTGCGCGATCCCGCCACCAACGAGGTCGTCATCAAGCGCGACACGTTGATGGAGGAGAGCCATGTCGACGCGATCCAGCAGGCTGGCATCCAGGAAGTGAAGATCCGCTCGGCGCTGACCTGCGAGCTGATCAACGGCATCTGCGCCAAGTGCTACGGCCGCGATCTGGCTCGCGGCACGCCGGTCAACCACGGTGAGGCCGTCGGCGTCATCGCGGCGCAGTCGATCGGTGAGCCCGGCACGCAGCTGACGATGCGCACGTTCCACATCGGCGGCGCCGCGCAGCTCAACGAGCAGTCGTTCGTCGAATCGAACTTCGACGGCAAGATCGTGATCAGGAACAAGGCGATCGCCCGCAACAGCGAAGGCAGCCTGGTCGCGATGGTGCGCAACATGGTCGTTGCGATCGTCGATGCCGACGGCACCGAGCGTGCAACCCACCGTATCCAGTACGGTTCGAAGATGCACGTTGACGAAGGCGACATGGTCAAGCGCGGCCAGCGCATCGCCGAGTGGGATCCCTACACCCGCCCGGTGCTGAGCGAAGTCGAGGGCACGATCGGTTTCGAGGATCTGGTCGAAGGCCAGTCGATCTCGGAAACGCTCGACGAATCGACCGGTATCGCCAAGCGCGTGGTCATCGACTGGCGCACGACGCGCGGCGGTTCGGACCTGCGTCCGGCCATCGTGGTCAAGGGCAAGGACGGCAAGGTGATGAAGCTCGCGCGTGGCGGCGATGCCCGCTACATGCTGTCGGTCGATGCCATTCTGTCGGTCGACACCGGCGGAAAGGTGATGCCTGGCGACATCCTGGCGCGTATCTCGACCGAGAGCGCCAAGACGCGTGACATCACCGGCGGTCTGCCGCGGGTGGCGGAACTGTTCGAGGCTCGCAAGCCGAAGGATGCGGCGATCATCGCGGAGACCGCGGGAACGATCCGCTTCGGCCGCGACTACAAGAACAAGCGCCGCATCTCGATCGAGCCGATGGACAAGACCGAGGAGCCGCGCGAGTACCTGATCCCGAAGGGCAAGCACATCCACCTTCAGGACGGCGACATCGTCGAAAAGGGCGATTTCATCGTCGAAGGCAATCCGGCGCCGCACGACATCCTGGCGATCAAGGGCATCGAGGAACTCGCTGCCTATCTGGTCAACGAAATCCAGGAGGTCTACCGGTTGCAGGGCGTGCTCATCAACGACAAGCACATCGAGGTGATTGTCCGTCAGATGCTGCAGAAGGTCGAGGTCACCGATCAGGGCGACACCGACATGATCTCGGGCGAGCAGGTCGACAAGATCGAGTTCGACGCGCTCAACACCAAGGCCAAGGAGGAGGGCAAGAAGCCCGCCACGGGTACGCCGGTTCTGCTCGGCATCACCAAGGCGAGCTTGCAGACCCGCTCCTTCTTCTCGGCGGCGTCGTTCCAGGAGACCACGCGCGTGCTCACCGAAGCTGCCGTCAACGGCAAGGTGGACCCGCTCGAGGGCCTCAAGGAGAACGTCATTGTTGGCCGCCTGATCCCGGCCGGCACCGGCGCCTCGATGGCGCGGATCCGCGAAGTCGCGGTCAAGCGCGACAAGCTGATCCTCGACGAGCGCGAGAAGCAGCAGGCGGCGATCGTGCCGACGGCTCCGGAAGCGGAGCCGCTGGCGCTGCCGCCCGCGGAATAGGCATCCGCAAGACTACGGGTATGGCGAGAAGGCCGGCGTTTAGCCGGCCTTTTTGCTGCTTTCTTTGCTTGCTGCGGTGCAGGGACGCAGTTTGTTCATCTTTCCTTCAGGCAAAAAAGTGCCTTTGCTAGGGTGACTTAGACCGGCTGTTTGGCTCGCGCCGGAGACGACGGAATCCATATGCTCGACTTGGCTATCGTAGGCGGCGGCCCCGGGGGGCTGATGAGCGCCTGGTATTTGAAGCGCAAACTCGGCGACCTCTGCCGCGTTACCATCTTCGAGGCGTCGAACCGCCTCGGCGGCAAGATCGTCACGCGCAAATTCGACACGGCGCCGGCGGTGTATGAGGCCGGCGTCGCCGAGATCTATGATTACTCGATGACGGGGCCGGACCCGCTGCGCGAACTGATCCAGCATTTCGGCCTGCAGACGATCCCGATGGATGCCGAGCAGGTGCAACTCGACGGCGAGCTGCTCGCCGACGTTCCCGGCATGCGCCGCAAATACGGGGCGAAGACCGCGGCCGCGATCGAGGCGTTCCGCAAGCGCTGCAGCGACCTGGTGTCGCCGATCGAATATTACGAGGGCGTCGGCGCCCACGACAACGAGCACCCGTGGGCCTACAAGACCGCCGAGCAGGTCCTCGACGAGGAGGTCGAGGACGCGACCGCCAAGCGCTTCTTCAAGGTGATGGCGCGTTCCGACATCGCGACCGAGAGCCACAACACCAACGGCCTCAACGCGCTGAAGAACTATGTGATGGACGTCGACGGCTATATCGGCCTGTATTCGATTCAGAACGGCAACGAGCAGCTGATCGATTGCCTGCGCTCGGAAGTCAGCGCCGACATCCAGCTCAACCATCGTGTGCTCAAGGTCGGCAAGACCGCTGATGGCCGCTACCAGCTCAACATGATGAACGGCAAGGGGCCGGAGACGCGCGACTTCGATCTCGTGCTGGTCTGCCTGCCGCACTCCTGGCTCGCGACCATGCGCTGGGACGGCGAACAGCTGCGCAAGTCGATGGTCAAGCACGTCGCCTATTTCGACCGGCCCGCGCATTATCTGCGGGTCTCGATCCTGTTCGACGAGCCGTTCTGGGGCGAGAAGATCCCGGGCGCCTGGTTCATGTCGGAGGCGTTCGGCGGCTGCTGCGTCTACAACGAGGGCGCGCGCCACGATGTCGGTAAGCACGGCGTGCTGAACTGGCTGATCGCGGGCTCGGATGCGCTTGCCTTCGCCAATCTCAGCGACCAGGAGCTGATCGATGCGGCGTTGAAGTCGCTGCCGGCCTCGCTCGGCGATGCGCGCGAGCATTTCCTGGAGGGCAAGATCCATCGCTGGCTGTCGTCGGTCAACGCGCTGCCGGGCGGCCTGCCGGTGCGCGACGTCATGACCAACCACCGGCCCGAGCCGAAGGAGCACCCCGGCATCGTGGTGGTCGGCGACTATCTATTCGATTCGACGCTGAACGGACTGCTCGATTCCTCCGATGCCGCGACCGACATCATCCTCACCGAGATGATGCGGCTGCGCCGTACCCGCGCGCAGGACGAGAGCGCGCTGTCCGACAAGATCGACCGCAGCTATTTCGACAATTATCGCGGCGTCGGCCCCTACGGCGAGGTCTGGCGCAACTTCACCGACCCGGCCTATCTGACGGACCTGATCAGGACGGTGTGGGGCAGGGCGAAGGGCTACAAGCTGCTGATCGCCGGCTCCGCCAGCGGCGAACTGGTCGGCGCGCTGCGCGAACGGGGCATCGATGCCTGGGGCATCGAGAACAACCGCTACATCCACGGCAAGACGCCGAAGGCGCTCAAGAAGTACAACAAGCTCGGCTCGATCGCCGACATGCCGTTCAAGGCCAACGAGTTCGACTTCGTGTTCGAGACCTCGCTGTGCCATCTCGGCGAGAAGCAGGTCGTGCGCGGGGTGCGCGAGCTCAACCGCGTGGTCAAGACCGGCGTCGTGTTCGCGTCGGTGACTTCCGACATGGCGTCGGCGGTGATCGACCGCTACGACCTGCTGCGCGGGGTGAAGAAGCTCGGCACCTGGTGGGAGTGGTCGGAATTGTTCTTCGGCAACGGCTTCGACCTGTCGATGCACCGCCGCGACTGCACCGATGCGCTGTGGACATTGACGCTGGCCGCCAACAAGGGGCCGGGGCAGTGGTACGCCGACTCCGACAGCCTGCGCTATTCCTTCTTCGACAAGGTCGAAGCCGACCTCGACGACTAGCGGCACCGAGCGGAAGCCTTTGCCGCCAGGCGACCGGCCTTGTGTCAACCAGCTGTCAAACGGCGGCAATGCTGCGCTCCGCGAATCCGCGCGAGCGTGCGGCGACGCGTCGGCCGTTCCAAACGCTTTGCCGAATTCGTCGTGATCGCATAGGATTACGGTTGCAGTGTTATCGGCTGCGGTTTCGATTTGCGGTCATGCCGGCCGTGGAGCATCGGTTGGTTTCATGGCGCCAAGACCTCCTGCATCAGACGATCCGACGAAAGCGGCGGCCGACGATCCCGAGCTGAAGAAGAAGCCCGCGTCCGGTCCGCCCGTGGCGGCCGCCTCCACGAAGCCCGCCGCGGCGCCGGCTGACGACGAAGAGGATGAGGACGCGGACGACGAGTTCGAGCTCGATGACGACGATGATGACGAGGACCTCGTCGTCTTCACCGCCAAGGAAGCCGCCGGCGCGCTCTCCACGATCTTTGGCTTCGTCAGGCCGATCCTGGCGAACTACAAGAAGCCGTTCGCCTGCGTCGCCTTCGGCGTGCTGGTCGAGACGTTGTTCAACGTCATCATGCCGCTCAGCCTGAAATTCCTGATCGACGACGCGCTCGGCGAGGAGGACTTCGGAGCCCTCTACAAGATCCTCGGCGTGCTCGCGGTGGCCGGCATCGTCACCTCGATCATCGCCGTCTGGTACGAGCGCTGGGATGCGCGGCTTGCCGCCGGCATCATCGCCGACGTGCGGACGCGGCTGTTCGACCATGTCCAGAACCTGCCGTCGGCCTATTTCGCGCGCACCAAGCGCGGCGAGATCCTGTCGCGCTTCTCGATCGATCTGTCGGCGTTCGAGGGTTCGGTCAAGACCTTTGCCAACAGCGCGGCGCTGCCGGGCCTCGAGCTGGTCGCGGGCATCATCCTGATGCTGTTCCTGAACTGGCAGCTTGCCGTGGTCGCCTTGCTGGTGTTTCCGATCACCCTGATCGGGCCGCGCATCCTGACGCCGAAGGCGGTGCAGGCCAATTACGAGCAGAAGCAGAACGAAGCCGCGCTGCTCGGAACGGTGCAGGAGAACGTTGCCGCCCAGGCGGTGGTGAAGGCGTTCAATCTGCAGCGCCGGGCGCTCGGCTGGTTCACGATGCGCAACCGCGATGTCCGCGCCAAGGCCGCGTCAGCCATGTTCCTGTCGACCATGGTCGAGCGCACCGTCACCATCGCGGTGCTGCTGCTCCACCTCGTGGTGCTGGCGATCGGCGCTTATCTCGCCACCAAGGGGCAGATCACCGTCGGCACCTTCGTGACCTTCGAGAGTGCGTTCTGGGAGGTGTCGTACAACATCGCCCATCTGATGCATTTCATCCCGGTGTCGATCCAGTCGGCGGCGGCGGTGCGGCACATCCAGGAACTGCTCGACGAGCCGACCCGCGGCGCCGACCGTCCCGGCGCGCCGGATCTGCCGCGCATCACCAACGACATCTCCTTCGATCGCGTCACCTTCCAGTACGAGGGGGCGCAGACGCCGGTGCTCGACAATCTCAGCCTCAAGCTCAATGCCGGCAAGAGCATTGCGATCGTCGGTCCCAGCGGCTCGGGCAAGAGCACGCTGATCAACCTGATCCTGCGGCTCTACGTGCCGGACGAGGGCCGGGTCGCCATCGACGGCGTCGATATCCGCCGGGTGACGCGCGAGTCGCTGCGGGCGAGTATGGCGGTCGTGTTCCAGGAGAACATGCTGTTCAACATGTCGATCCGCGAGAACATCCGGCTCGGCAAGGAAGGCGCGACCGACGCGGAGGTCGAGGACGCCGCCCGGAAGGCCGAGATCCATCGCTACATCATGAGCCTGCCGCAGCGCTACGACACGCCGGTCGGCGAGCGCGGCGATACCCTGTCGGGCGGCCAGCGCCAGCGCATCGCGATCGCGCGCGCGATCATCCGCAACCCGTCCGTTCTGCTGCTCGACGAGGCGACTTCGGCACTCGACCAGACCACGGAGGCTGCGATCAACCGCACGCTGCTCAAGGTCGCCGAGGGCCGCACCATGATCTGGTCGACGCATCGCCTGACTTCGGTGGTCGAGATGGACGAGATCATCGTGATCTCCGGCGGCAGGGCGATCGAACGCGGCTCACACGAGGAACTGCTGGCCCGCAATGGCGTCTATCGCAAGCTGTGGGACGACCAGGGGCATCTGAATCACGACGAGGACGCCGACGACGCGGATGATGACGATGATGAAGATGAGGACGAGGATGAGGAGGCGTGAGGCCCGCGCCGCGACGCGGGCGATGGCCGAGCGCTAGATTTTACTTTACGCCCGGTCCGCGGCTTGCGGACGTTGCCGGAAGTGATTGGCCGGCCGCGTTGTTGACGCCGCCGCCGCGGGGGTGTGCAGCCGGCGCAGCCAGCCGCGGCCGAGATAGCCGAAAAAGCGTGCCCAGCGCTGGGCCTGCCAGCTGGGCCCGCTGCCGACCGACACCTCGCGGAAGCTGAATGCCTTGGCGTTCGACCAGGCGTCGCAGGCGGTCTTGACCGGATCGTCGTAGAACGCGGCGATCTTGTCCTCACCCATGCCGTCGGTCGACAGCCAAGCCGGGATGTGGACGTTGCAGAGCTGGGCGACGTCGGTGAACACCTTGTCGGTGCCGGTGCCGGTGACGGGGCAGGTGCTGGCGAAGGCATCACCGACCAGCACGATGCCGGCCTGCCGATAGCCGGTGCTGACATAGATATCGGCGGGCCTGATCTTGATGTCGCCCGCGATGTCGAACTCGCCGGCGAGCCGGCGCAGCCGCGGCAGCGCGGCGTTCAGCGTCTCGACCGGATTACGCCGCATCGCCCGCAGCCAGGGATCGTCGGCCTTGCGATAGGTGAAGAGGTTGGCGCGCATCCGGTCTCCGACCGGAAACAGCGTGATGTAGGGGATGCGGTCGCTCGGCCGCTCCGAGAAATAGGTCATGGCCGCGAACGGGAAGGCGGGGCGGCCGACGGGGACGAAATCGAAGCCGAGCGAGATCGAGTGGCACAAGCTCGTGACCAGCCGCTCGATGCCGAGCATCCGGCGCAGCCCGACGTTCAGGCCGTTGGCGAGCACCACGAGGCGCGCCGAGATCTCCTCGCCATTGGCAAGCACGAGCCGCTGCCGCTCGGAGCTGGTCGCGACATTGACCACCTTGTCGCAGACGAATTCCGCCGGTCCCGCGATTTCGTTCCGAATCGCGGCGATCAGCGCGTCGTACATGATGCCGTATTGCCGGCTCGGCTGCCGGTCGAGCAGGTGGCCGAATCGCGCGATCCAGTTCTCGCCGTCCAGCGTCGCCGAGCGGAGCACCGACTCGGCAAGGCCGGTCCTGGCGAATCGCTCGAGCTGGAGGTCGCCGCCGATCTTTTCGACGCGGAAATCGAACGGATAGACCTGATGGGGATCGACCAGGATCGTCGGTATCCCGGCACGGCCGAGCATGGCGGCTGCGGTCGAGCCCGCAAGACCGCCGCCGATGATCGCGATGTCGGTATACCGCATAAGAGTTTCCGTGGCCGTGACCCCGATTTTTGCGCTGCGAATGGCAAATAAAGGCTTAGTTTCGAAGTTTGCCTTCAAGACCAACTTGGGGAGAGTTGTTTCTATCTATATTTTACCCGGGTATAATATGATTCCGCGTGCGCCCCGAAGATTCGGATGAAGGTGCGGGGAGGTCGGTCGACCGTCACATTTCGCCTTGCGCCGAACCTCGGCGAAATGCGAAATCTGCAAGTGCCAGAGGCGTTTCTTTGCTTGTCGTTTTGCTTGACTTCACTATCTCTCGATTATACAAGGCGCCCACTTAACGACAGGCGGTGAGCTACGCCAGCGTCGGAACGGAACACCCGATGGCCCTTTTTGAGGAGCCGGACGGGCACCAACCTCGACGAATGCCGCTCAAACGCTGTCGATGATAGCTAGGCAATGCCAGGACGATATTAGTTCTCTTGAGCACGTCCTCTTGAGAGTGAATTCGGATGCATGACCTCGGTGGCGGACCGAACAGCGAACGCTGATCGGTTCGGGATCGCGGTCCTCTGTGGCGTCGATGCGCTTTCCGCTCAGCGATGAGTGGTTGGCGCGATTTCGCTTTGCGCGGTTGTTTGTTCCGTGCCGAGCGGGCCGTGCGGGACGGCTAGTCCTGAGAAGAAATTTGCGGAGCCATTCAAGGCTTTCGCGCGAACTAAAGGGTGAAGGCTGCATGCCGACGATCAACCAGCTGATCGCAAATCCGCGTGAAGTGCAGAAGTCGCGTAAGAAGGTGCCGGCGCTGCAGCAGTCGCCGCAGAAGCGCGGCGTGTGCACGCGCGTCTACACCACGACCCCGAAGAAGCCGAACTCGGCGCTTCGTAAGGTCGCCAAGGTGCGCCTGACCAACGGCTTCGAGGTGATCGGCTACATCCCGGGTGAGGGCCATAACCTGCAGGAGCACTCGGTGGTCATGATCCGCGGCGGCCGCGTCAAGGACTTGCCCGGTGTGCGCTACCACATCCTCCGCGGCGTGCTGGATACCCAGGGCGTCAAGAACCGTAAGCAGCGTCGTTCGAAGTACGGCGCGAAGCGTCCGAAGTAAGCGGGAACCGATCAGATGTCGCGTCGCCATTCTGCTGAGAAGCGTGAAGTTCTTCCGGATCCGAAGTTCGGGAACGTCATCATTACGAAATTCATGAACTCGGTGATGTACGCCGGGAAGAAGTCGGTTGCCGAAAACATCGTCTACGGTGCGCTCGGCATGATCGAGGCCAAGACCAAGCAGCCCCCGCTCGGCGTGTTCGAGCAGGCGCTCGAGAACGTGATGCCGACCATCGAAGTTCGTTCCCGCCGCGTCGGCGGCGCGACCTACCAGGTCCCGGTGGAAGTCCGTTCGGTGCGCCGTCAGGCGCTCGGCATCCGCTGGCTGATCTCGGCCGCCCGCGAGCGCAACGAGAAGACCATGACGGAGCGCCTCTCGGCTGAGCTGCTCGATGCCTCGAACAATCGCGGCAACGCCGTCAAGAAGCGTGAAGACGTGCACCGGATGGCGGAAGCCAACCGCGCCTTCTCGCACTATCGCTGGTAAGGCGAACAACGGAATTTAAGGAACAGCCTATGCCCCGCGTTCATGCCATAGAGAACTACCGCAACTTCGGTATCATGGCGCATATCGATGCCGGTAAGACCACGACCACCGAGCGCATCCTCTATTACACCGGCAAGAGCCACAAGATCGGCGAAGTGCACGAGGGTGCCGCGACGATGGACTGGATGGAGCAGGAGCAGGAGCGTGGCATCACGATCACCTCGGCTGCGACCACCGCGTTCTGGAACGGCAAGCGTCTGAACATCATCGACACCCCCGGCCACGTCGACTTCACGATTGAAGTCGAGCGTTCGCTGCGCGTGCTCGACGGCGCCGTTTGCGTTCTCGATTCCAACCAGGGCGTCGAGCCGCAGACCGAGACCGTCTGGCGCCAGGGTGACAAGTACAAGGTGCCGCGCATCGTCTTCGCCAACAAGATGGACAAGACCGGCGCCGATTTTTTCAAGTGCCTGTCCGACATCGTCGACCGCCTCGGTGCCAAGCCGATCGCGATCCAGCTTCCGATCGGCGCCGAGAACAACTTCAAGGGCCTCGTCGACCTGGTCGTCATGAAGGGCATCGTCTGGAACGATGAATCCCTCGGTGCCAAGTTCGACTATGTCGACATCCCGGAAGACATGATCGAGCAGGCCAAGGAATATCGCGAGAAGATGGTGGAAGCCGCCGTCGAGCTCGACGACGACGCTTTGGCTGCGTTCCTCGACGGCAAGGAGCCGGACGAGGCGACCCTGAAGCGCTTGATCCGCAAGGCTGTGCTCACCGGCGCGTTCTATCCGGTGCTGTGTGGCTCCGCGTTCAAGAACAAGGGCGTGCAGCCGCTGCTCGACGCGGTCGTCGACTACCTGCCGTCGCCGATCGACGTGCCCGCGATCAAGGGCATCGATGATGACGGCAACGAGGTCGTGCGCAAGGCGGACGACAAGGAGCCGCTGGCGCTGCTCGCGTTCAAGATCATGGACGACCCGTTCGTCGGCACCATTACCTTCTGCCGCATCTATTCCGGCGTCCTGCAGTCGGGCACCGGCGTGGTGAACTCGACCCGCGAGAAGAAGGAACGTATCGGCCGCATGCTGCTGATGCATGCGAACAACCGCGAGGACATCAAGGAAGCCTATGCCGGCGACATCGTCGCGCTGGCTGGCCTGAAGGAAGCGCGCACCGGTGACACGCTGTGCGATCCCGACAAGCCGGTCATCCTTGAGAAGATGGAATTCCCGGAGCCGGTGATCGAAATCGCGATCGAGCCGAAGTCGAAGGCCGACCAGGAAAAGCTCGGCGTGGCGCTTGCCAAGCTCGCCGCGGAAGATCCGTCGTTCCGCGTGTCGACCGACCAGGAGTCCGGCCAGACCATTCTCAAGGGCATGGGCGAACTGCATCTCGACATCAAGGTCGACATTCTCAAGCGCACCTACAAGGTCGACGCCAACATCGGCGCGCCGCAGGTGGCGTTCCGCGAGCGCGTGACCAAGAAGGCCGAAGTCAAGTACACGCACAAGAAGCAGACCGGCGGTACCGGTCAGTTCGCCGAAGTGTCGATCGTCGTCGAGCCGAACGAGCCCGGCAAGGGCTACGAGTTCGAATCGAAGATCGTCGGCGGTGCGGTGCCGAAGGAATACATCCCCGGCGTCGAAAAGGGCCTCAACAGCGTGATGGGCTCCGGTGTCGTTGCCGGCTTCCCGGTGGTGGACGTCAAGGTGCAGCTGGTCGACGGCAAGTATCACGACGTCGACTCGTCGGCACTGGCGTTCGAAATCGCATCGCGGGCCGCGTTCCGCGAAGCGTTGACGAAGGGCAAGTCCGTTCTGCTCGAGCCGATCATGAAGGTCGAGGTGGTGACCCCGGAAGACTACACCGGCTCGGTCATCGGCGATCTGAATTCCCGGCGCGGCCAGATCCAGGGCCAAGACATGCGCGGCAACGCCAACGTCATCAACGCGATGGTGCCGCTCATGAACATGTTCGGTTACGTGAATAACCTGCGCTCGATGAGCCAGGGTCGCGCAACCTTCACGATGCAGTTCGATCACTACGCCGAAGCTCCGGCGAACGTGTCGGCTGAAGTCCAGAAAAAGTTTGCTTGATTGTCGTTGGTTAGCAACTGACGACTGAACGGAGAGTCAAATGGCCAAAGCAAAATTCGAGCGTAACAAGCCCCACTGCAACATCGGCACCATCGGTCACGTCGACCATGGCAAGACCTCGCTGACCGCAGCGATCACCAAGGTGCTTGCAGAAACCGGCGGCGCGACGTTCACCGCCTACGACCAGATCGACAAGGCGCCGGAAGAGAAGGCGCGCGGCATCACGATCTCGACCGCTCACGTCGAGTACGAGACGCAGAACCGTCACTATGCTCACGTCGACTGCCCCGGCCACGCCGACTACGTGAAGAACATGATCACCGGTGCTGCCCAGATGGACGGCGCGATCCTGGTCGTGTCGGCTGCTGACGGCCCGATGCCGCAGACCCGCGAGCACATCCTGCTCGCCCGCCAGGTCGGCGTGCCCGCGCTCGTCGTGTTCCTCAACAAGTGCGACATGGTCGACGATCCGGAGCTGCTCGAGCTCGTCGAGCTCGAAGTCCGCGAGCTGCTCTCGAAGTACGAATTCCCGGGCGACAAGATCCCGATCATCAAGGGCTCGGCGCTCGCCGCCCTCGAGGACAAGGACAAGAAGCTCGGCCACGACGCCATCCTCGAGCTGATGCGCAATGTCGACGAGTACATCCCGCAGCCGGAGCGTCCGATCGACCAGCCGTTCCTGATGCCGGTTGAAGACGTGTTCTCGATCTCGGGCCGCGGCACCGTCGTTACCGGCCGTGTCGAGCGCGGCGTGATCAAGGTCGGCGAGGAAATCGAAATCGTCGGTATCCGCGACACCCAGAAGACCATCGTCACCGGCGTCGAAATGTTCCGCAAGCTGCTCGATCAGGGCCAGGCCGGCGACAACATCGGTGCGCTGCTCCGCGGCACCAAGCGCGAGGAAGTCGAGCGTGGCCAGGTGCTGTGCAAGCCCGGTTCGGTCAAGCCGCACACCAAGTTCAAGGCTGAGGCTTACATCCTCACCAAGGAAGAGGGCGGTCGCCACACCCCGTTCTTCACCAACTACCGTCCGCAGTTCTACTTCCGCACCACCGACGTGACCGGTGTCGTGCACCTGCCGGAAGGCACCGAGATGGTGATGCCGGGCGACAACATCGCGATGGAAGTGCACCTGATCGTGCCGATCGCGATGGAAGAGAAGCTGCGCTTCGCGATCCGCGAAGGCGGCCGCACCGTCGGCGCCGGCGTCGTCGCCGCGATCATCGAGTAACTACGCGAATAGGGAATGGCGAGTAGCGAGTGGGTCACTCCATTCGCTATTCGCTACTCGCCACTCACTAAAGAAAGAATACGGCAATGAACGGCCAAAATATTCGCATCCGTCTCAAGGCGTTCGACCATCGAATCCTCGATACGTCGACCCGTGAGATCGTGAACACGGCGAAGCGCACCGGTGCGCAGGTTCGCGGACCGATTCCGCTGCCGACCCGCATCGAGAAGTTCACCGTCAACCGTTCGCCGCACGTTGACAAGAAGAGCCGCGAGCAATTCGAGATGCGCACCCACAAGCGCCTCCTCGACATTGTCGACCCGACCCCGCAGACCGTCGATGCGCTGATGAAGCTCGACCTGGCCGCCGGTGTCGACGTCGAGATCAAGCTCTAAGGTTTTGGATTTTTACGTCCGCCGCTTGCGGACAGAAAGACAGGAAGCACGCCGATGCGCTCCGGAGTGATCGCACAAAAGGTCGGGATGACGCGGGTCTTTACGGAGACCGGCGAGCATATCCCTGTGACCGTGCTGAAGTTGGGCAACTGCCAGGTGCTTGGCCACCGCACGACCGAGAAGAACGGCTATGTCGCTCTTCAGCTCGGCTCGGGCGCCCGCAAGACCGTGTACATGCCCAAGGCCGAACGCGGTCAGTTCGCGGTCGCCAAGGTCGAACCGAAGCGCAAGGTCGCCGAGTTCCGCGTGTCCGAGGACGCGCTGATCCCGGTCGGCGCGGAAATCCAGGCGGACCATTTCGTGGTCGGCCAGTTTGTGGACGTCACCGGCACCTCGATCGGTAAGGGCTTCGCCGGCGGCATGAAGCGCTGGAATTTCGGCGGTCTGCGCGCCACCCACGGTGTGTCGGTCTCGCACCGTTCGATCGGTTCGACCGGTGGTCGTCAGGATCCCGGCAAGACCTTCAAGAACAAGAAGATGCCCGGTCACATGGGCGTCGATCGCATCACCACGCTCAATCTGCGCGTGGTTTCGACCGACGTCGAGCGCGGCCTGATCCTCGTCGAAGGCGCCGTTCCCGGCTCCAAGGGCGGCTGGATCTCGGTGCGCGACGCGGTCAAGAAGCCGCTGCCGAAGGAAGCCCCGAAGCCCGGCAAGTTCAAGGTTGCCGGCGGCGACGCTGCCGAAGCTGTGGCCGAGAAGGAGGGCGTGTGAGATGGAACTGAAAGTCACCACCCTTGAAGGCAAAGACGCTGGCTCGGTCCAGCTCTCGGACGAGATCTTCGGTCTCGAGCCGCGCAAGGATATCATCCAGCGCTGCGTGCAGTGGCAGCTGAACAAGCGTCAGGCCGGTACCCACAAGGCCAAGGGCCGCGCCGAGATCTGGCGCACCGGCAAGAAGATGTACAAGCAGAAGGGCACCGGCGGCGCCCGTCACGGCTCGGCCCGCGTGCCGCAGTTCCGCGGCGGTGGCCGTGCGTTCGGTCCGGTTGTTCGCTCGCACGCGACCGACCTGCCGAAGAAGGTGCGCGCGCTCGCGCTGAAGCATGCGCTGTCGGCCAAGGCCAAGGACGGCGGGCTGATCGTGATCGACAATGCGCAGCTCGAGGCCGCCAAGACCAAGGCGCTGCTCGGTCACTTCTCCGGCCTCGGGCTCACCAACGCGCTGATCATCGACGGCGCAGAGCTGAACGCCGGTTTCGCGACCGCGGCCCGCAACATTCCGAACATCGACGTGCTGCCGATTCAGGGCATCAACGTCTACGACATTCTCCGCCGCCAGAAGCTGGTGCTGACCAAGGCTGCGGTTGATGCGCTGGAGGCGCGCTTCAAATGAAGAACATCGATCCGCGCCACTACGACGTCATCATCTCCCCTGTTGTGACGGAAAAGGCGACGCTCGCCTCCGAGCACAACAAGGTGATGTTCAAGGTCGCCGGCAAGGCGACCAAGCCGCAGATCAAGGAAGCGGTCGAGAAGCTGTTCGACGTCAAGGTGAAGAGCGTCAACACTCTCGTTCGCAAGGGCAAGACCAAGGTGTTCCGCGGCAATCTCGGCTCGCAGTCGGACACCAAGCGCGCGATCGTGACCCTGGAAGAGGGCCACCGCATCGACGTGACTACCGGACTATAAGGCGCAACGACGATGGCATTGAAAACCTACAATCCCACGACGCCGGGCCAGCGCCAGCTGGTCATGGTCGATCGTTCGGCGCTCTACAAGGGCAAGCCGGTGAAGACCCTGACCGAGGGCAAGCTCGGCAACGGCGGTCGCAACAACACCGGTCGCATCACCGTGCGTTTCCGCGGCGGCGGCCACAAGAAGGCCTACCGCACCGTCGACTTCCGCCGCGACAAGGTGGACATGCCGGCGGTCGTGGAGCGGCTCGAGTACGATCCGAACCGCACCGCGTTCATCGCGCTGATCAAGTATCAGGACGGTGAGCTGGCCTACATCCTGGCGCCGCAGCGCCTGGCGGCGGGCGACACCGTCGTCGCCGGCAACTATGTCGACGTCAAGCCGGGCAATGTCATGCCGCTCGGCAACATGCCGGTCGGCACGATCGTGCACAACATCGAGCTGAAGATCGGCAAGGGCGGTCAGCTGGCGCGCTCCGCCGGCACCTACGCCCAGATCGTCGGCCGCGACCAGGACTACGTGATCATCCGCCTGAACTCGGGCGAACAGCGTTTGGTGCACGGCCGTTGCCGCGGCACGATCGGCGCGGTCTCGAACCCGGATCACATGAACATCTCGATCGGCAAGGCCGGTCGTACCCGCTGGCTCGGCTGGCGTCCGCACAACCGCGGCGTCGTCATGAACCCGATCGATCACCCGCACGGCGGTGGTGAAGGTCGTACCTCGGGCGGTCGCCACCCGGTTACTCCGTGGGGCAAGCCGACCAAGGGCAAGAAGACCCGCACCAACAAGTCGACCAACAAATTCATTCTCCTCAGCCGCCACAAGCGGAAGAAGTAAGGAACGCCGGACATGGTTCGTTCAGTCTGGAAAGGCCCGTTCGTCGAGGGTTCTCTGCTCAAGAAGGCAGATGCCGCGCGCTCGTCCGGCCGTCACGACGTCATCAAGATCTGGAGCCGCCGCTCGACCATCCTGCCGCAGTTCGTCGGCCTGACGTTCGGCGTCTATAACGGCCACAAGCACGTGCCGGTGGCAATCAACGAGGAAATGGTGGGTCACAAGTTCGGCGAGTTCTCGCCGACCCGGACCTTCCACGGCCATTCGGGCGACAAGAAAGCCAAGAAGGCTTGAGGATTAACCGATGAGCAAACCAAAGCGCGAACGTAGCCTCGCGGACAATGAGGCCAAGGCCGTCGCCCGCATGCTGCGCGTCAGCCCGCAGAAGCTCAACCTGGTGGCGCAGCTGATCCGCGGCCGCAAGGCGTCCGCTGCGCTCGCCGATCTGCAGTTCTCGCGCAAGCGGATCGCGGTCGACGTCAAGAAGTGCCTGGAATCGGCGATCGCGAACGCCGAGAACAACCATGACCTCGAGGTTGACGATCTGGTCGTCGCCGAGGCGCATGTCGGCAATGGCATCGTGATGAAGCGTTTTGCTCCGCGCGGCCGTGGCCGTTCGGGCCGTGTGTTCAAACCGTTCTCGCACCTGACCATCGTGGTTCGTCAGGTCGAGGCCGAGGCAAGCGCCTAAGAAGGGCGCAGGAGAAGACGATGGGTCAAAAGATCAATCCAATCGGGCTGCGTCTCGGCATCAACCGGACCTGGGACTCCCGTTGGTTCGCCGGCAAGCAGGAATACGGCAAGCTGCTGCACGAGGACGTCAAGATCCGCGAGATCCTGCACAAGGAGCTCAAGCAGGCGGCCGTGGCCCGCATCGTGATCGAGCGTCCGCACAAGAAGTGCCGCGTGACGATCCACTCGGCCCGTCCGGGCGTCGTGATCGGCAAGAAGGGCGCCGACATCGACAAGCTGCGCAAGAAGGTTGCCGACATCACCTCGTCGGACGTCGTGATCAACATCGTCGAAATCCGCAAGCCGGAGCTCGACGCGACCTTGGTCGCTGAATCGATCGCCCAGCAGCTCGAGCGCCGCGTCGCGTTCCGCCGCGCCATGAAGCGCGCCGTGCAGTCGGCGATGCGTCTCGGTGCCGGTGGCATCCGCATCAACTGCTCGGGCCGTCTCGGCGGTGCCGAAATCGCGCGCATGGAGTGGTACCGCGAGGGTCGCGTGCCGTTGCACACGCTGCGCGCCGACGTCGACTACGGCGTTGCCACCGCGTTCACGACCTTCGGCACCTGCGGCGTCAAGGTCTGGATCTTCAAGGGCGAGATCCTCGAGCACGATCCGATGGCCCAGGACAAGAAGATGGCCGAAGGCGACAGCACGCCGCGTTCGCGCCGCGACGCCGCTTGAGGCAAAGCAGGAATTTGAGGGCTTAAAGCCATGATGCAACCTAAGAAAACGAAGTTCCGGAAGGCGCATAAGGGCCGTATCCACGGCGTTGCGACCTCTGGCGCGACGTTGGCGTTCGGCCAGTTCGGCCTGAAGGCGATGGAGCCTGAGCGCGTCACCGCCCGCCAGATCGAGGCCGCCCGCCGCGCGCTGACCCGTCACATGAAGCGCGCCGGCCGCGTCTGGATCCGCGTGTTCCCGGACGTGCCGGTGTCGAAGAAGCCCGCCGAAGTCCGCATGGGCTCCGGCAAGGGTGCCCCGGAATTGTGGGTGGTCCGGATCAAGCCGGGCCGCGTGATGTTCGAGATCGACGGCGTGCCGGTGCAGACCGCGAAGGAAGCGCTGTCGCTCGCCGCCGCCAAGCTGCCGATCAAGACGCGCTTCGTTGCGCGCATTGCGGAGTAATCGCCATGGCCGAGATGAAAGTTGAAGACATTCGCGCGATGAGCGACGACCAGCGGGAAGACGCGATCCTGAATTTGAAGAAGGAACGCTTCAACCTGCGTTTCCAGCGCGCCACCGGGCAGCTGGAGAACACCTCGCGGATGCGGGAAGCCCGCCGCGATATCGCTCGTATCAAGACCATCGCTGCCCAGCAGCGCGCGAAGAAGAAGTAAGGGGCCAGCTATGCCGAAACGTACTCTGCAGGGCGTGGTCGTCAGCGACAAGCAAGCCAAGACCATCGTGGTGCGCGTCGATCGCCGCTTCACCCACCCGATCTACAAGAAGACGATCCGCCGTTCCAAGAACTACCACGCGCACGACGAGAACAACCAGTTCAAGCCGGGCGACATGGTCTGGATCGAGGAATCGAAGCCGATCTCGAAGCTGAAGCGCTGGACCGTGGTCCGGGGCGAACACAAGAAAACGGCCTGATTACTTCGGCCTGGCCGAGGGAATTCAGGGAAATTTTGAGCGCGCTAAAGCGCAGAAAGAGGACGAGGTGCATCAATGATTCAGATGCAGACCAACCTCGACGTGGCCGATAATTCAGGCGCACGCCGTGTCATGTGCATCAAGGTTCTTGGAGGTTCCAAGCGCCGCTATGCCACCGTGGGCGACGTTATCGTTGTGTCGATCAAGGAAGCCATTCCGCGTGGCAAGGTGAAGAAGGGCGACGTGATGAAGGCCGTCGTGGTCCGGGTCCGCAAGGACATCCGTCGCGCCGACGGTTCGGTCATCCGCTTCGACCGCAACGCCGCCGTGCTGATCAACAATCAGTCCGAGCCGGTCGGCACCCGTATCTTCGGGCCGGTGCCGCGCGAGCTGCGCGCCAAGAACCACATGAAGATCATTTCGCTCGCGCCGGAGGTGCTGTGATGGCTGCCAAGATCCGCAAGGGCGACAAGGTGATGGTGCTCACCGGCCGCGACAAGGGTCGCACCGGCGAGGTGTTCGAGGTGCGTCCGGACGAGAACAAGGCTCTCGTTCGCGGCATCAATATGGTGAAGCGTCACCAGAAGCAGACCCAGACCCAGGAAGGCGGCATCATCTCCAAGGAGATGCCGATCGACCTTTCCAACATTGCGTATGTCGGCAAGGACGGAAAGCCGACCCGCATCGGGTTCAAGATTCAGGCCGATGGCAAGAAGGTTCGTGTTGCCAAGAGCTCGGGAGCAGAGATCGATGGCTGATACAGCTTACACGCCGCGTCTGCGCGCGGAGTATGACAAGAAGATCCGCGGCATGATGACCGAGAAGTTCGGTTATGCCAACGTGATGCAGGTGCCGCGCCTCGACAAGGTCGTGCTCAACATGGGCGTGGGCGACTCCGTCAACGACCGCAAAAAGGCCGAGACCGCCGCTGCCGAGCTGACCCAGATCGCCGGCCAGAAGGCGATCGTGACCTATTCGCGGATCGCGATCGCGACCTTCAAGCTGCGTGAGAACCAGCCGATCGGCTGCAAGGTCACGCTGCGCAAGACCCATATGTACGAGTTCATCGACCGCCTGGTGAACGTGGCGCTGCCCCGCGTCCGCGACTTCCGCGGCCTGAACCCGAAGAGCTTCGACGGCCGCGGCAACTATTCGCTTGGCATCAAGGAGCACATCATTTTCCCCGAGATCGACTTCGACAAGGTCTCGGAAGCGCGTGGCATGGACATCACGGTCTGTACCACCGCCAAGACCGACGACGAGGCGCGTGCCTTGTTGACCGCTTTCAATTTCCCGTTCCGGCAGTGAGTAGCTGAGCCAAAGCACTCAAACGCGGATACCCAGGAGCCAAGCATGGCAAAGAAGAGTTCAGTCGAGAAGAACAACCGGCGCAAGCGGATGGCGAAGAACGCCGGCCCGCGCCGCGAGAAGCTGAAGGCGATCATCGCCGACAAGACCAAGCCGATGGAAGAGCGCTTCGCGGCGACGCTGAAGCTCGCCGAGATGCCGCGCAACTCGTCGCCGACGCGCATCCGCAACCGTTGCGAGCTGACCGGGCGTCCGCGCTCGAACTATCGCAAGAACAAGCTCTCGCGCATCGCGCTGCGTGAACTCGGCTCCAAGGGCCTGGTTCCCGGCCTCGTGAAGTCGAGCTGGTAAGGGAGGGTCGGAACAATGTCTACGCACGATCCGATCAGCGATCTCATCACCCGCATCCGCAACGCGCAGATGCGCTCCAAGTCCAAGGTCTCGAGCCCCGGCTCGAAGATGCGCGCCAACGTGCTCGAGGTGCTGAAGTCCGAGGGTTACATCCGCGGCTATGCCAGCGTCGAGCATGCCTCGGGCCGCAGCGAGCTCGAGATCGAGCTGAAGTATTTCGACGGCGAGCCCGTCATCCGCGAGATCGAGCGGGTGTCGAAGCCGGGCCGCCGCGTTTACGCCTCGGTGAAGAACCTGCCGCGCGTGAACAACGGTCTCGGCATTTCGGTGTTGTCGACGCCGAAGGGAATCATGGCTGACCACCAGGCGCGCGACGCCAACGTGGGCGGCGAAGTTCTCTTCACGGTGTTCTGAGGAAGGATTTTACGATGTCACGTATCGGCAAAAGGCCGGTGGCGATCCCGTCGGGTGTGACGGCAAGCGTCGAGGGCCAGACGGTGAAGGTGAAGGGGCCGAAGGGCCAGCTTCAGTTCGTCGTGCATGACGACGTCGAGGTGAAGTTCGAGAACGGCCAGGTCAAGGTCGCTCCGCGGATCAAGACCAACCGCGCGCAGGCGATGTACGGCACCGCGCGCGCGCAGGTCGCCAACCTCGTCGAGGGCGTCACCAAGGGCTTCGAGAAGAAGCTCGAGATCACCGGCGTCGGCTACCGCGCCGCGATGCAGGGCAAGAACCTGCAGCTCGCGCTCGGCTACAGCCACGACGTGGTGTACGCGATCCCGGAAGGCATCACCATCGCGGTGCCGAAGCCGACCGAGATCACGATCACCGGCAACGATCCGCAGCGCGTCGGCCAGGTCGCCGCCGAGATCCGCGCCTACCGTCCGCCGGAGCCCTACAAGGGCAAGGGCGTGAAGTACGCCAACGAATTCATCTTCCGCAAGGAAGGCAAGAAGAAGTAACGGAGCCGGTCATGTCACTCAAGGTTACGAATGCCCGGCGCAAGCAGCGCGTGCGCCTTGCGCTTCGCCGCTCGGCAGGCGGCCGTCCGCGGCTGTCGGTGTTCCGCTCGTCCAAGCACATCTACGCCCAGGTCATCGACGACCAGAAGGGCGAGACGCTCGCTTCCGCCTCGTCGCTGGAGAAGACCATGCGCGACGCCGGCAAGACCGGCGCCGACATCGATGCGGCGAAGGCGGTCGGCAAGCTGCTCGCCGAGCGCGCGGCGCAGAAGGGTGTCAAGGAAGTCGTGTTCGATCGCGGCGCCTACATCTATCACGGGCGCGTCAAGGCGCTCGCGGATGCGGCGCGCGAAGGCGGATTGAGCTTCTAAACTTTACGAACGATGACGAGGAAAGAGGCGCAAGGCCTCCTAGAGATTGGAAAACACCATGGCAGGTGAACGCGAACGCGGCGGACGCGAACGGAGCAGGGAGCGCGAGGAGCGCGACAGCGAGTTCGTCGACAAGCTCGTCCACATCAATCGCGTGGCGAAGGTCGTCAAGGGCGGCAAGCGCTTCGGCTTTGCGGCGCTGGTCGTGATCGGCGACCAGAAGGGCCGGGTCGGGTTCGGCCACGGCAAGGCACGCGAAGTTCCGGAAGCGATCCGCAAGGCGACCGAATCGGCGAAGCGCAACCTGACGCGCGTCGCGCTTCGCGAAGGCCGCACGCTGCATCACGACATCGCCGGCCGTCACGGCGCCGGCCGCGTCTACCTGCGTGCCGCTCCGGCCGGTACCGGCATCATCGCCGGCGGCCCGATGCGCGCGGTGTTCGAGACGCTCGGCATCCAGGACGTGGTGGCGAAGTCGATCGGCTCGTCGAATCCCTACAACATGGTCCGCGCGACGTTCGACGCGCTGAAGCATCAGGATTCGCCGCGCTCGGTGGCGGCACGCCGCAACATCAAGGTCTCCACCCTGCAGTCGCGACGCGTCGGCGGCGACGCCGAAGTGGTGGCGGAATAACAACGCGCGCTTCTCGAAGCGCTATTCGGAGTTACTGTCATGGCCAAGGCCAGCAAGACCATCAAGGTCGAGCAGATCGGCAGCGCAATCCGCCGCCATCACTCGCAGCGTTCGACGCTGATCGGCCTCAAGCTCAACAAGATCGGCCGGGTTGCCGAGCTGCAGGATACCCCTGAAGTTCGCGGCATGATCAGCAAGGTTCAGCATCTCGTCCGCGTCGTCGGCGAGTAAGCAGAGATAAGGAGAAGGGCGATGAAGCTCAGCGATATCGCCGACAACGCCGGCTCGCGCAAGAAGCGCATGCGTGTCGGCCGTGGCATCGGTTCCGGCAAGGGCAAGACCTCGGGCCGCGGCGGCAAGGGCCAGACCGCGCGTTCGGGCGTCCGCATCAAGGGTTTCGAAGGCGGCCAGATGCCGATGCATCGCCGTCTGCCGAAGCGCGGCTTCAACAACATCTTCCGGCTCGACTTCGCCGAGATCAATCTCGACCGTCTGCAGGAAGCGATCGACAACAAGCTGGTCGATGCGAGCGCGACGGTGAACGTCGAATCGCTGGTGAAGGCCGGCGTGCTGCGCCGCGCAAAGGACGGCCTGCGGCTGCTCGGCCGCGGTGAGATCAAGACCAAGCTGACCATCGAGGTGCACGGCGCTTCCAAGTCGGCCATTGCCGCGGTCGAGAAGGCCGGCGGCTCGGTCAAGATCCTGGCCCCCGCCAAGGAAGAAGGCGAGGCGGCGTAACATCTGCGTCATTGCCCGCGACACGCGGGCAATCCGCAGATCGAATGATGGACTTATCGAGGCCGAGCACCAGATAATGTCCGGTGTCTGCCGGCGCCCAGGGAATTGATCTCCTTGGGGGCGCCGGCGAATGGGGCTCCGGGAGAAAGCCGAAACATGGTCTCAGCAGCCGAACAACTTGCCGCCAACCTCAATTTCGGACAGCTGGCGAAAGCCGACGAGCTGAAGAAGCGCATCTGGTTCACCCTGGGTGCGCTGCTTGTTTATCGGCTCGGCACCTACATCCCGCTGCCCGGCATCGATCCCAACATCTGGGAGCAGGTGTTCCGCAGCCAGTCCGGCGGCATCCTCGGCATGTTCAACATGTTCGCCGGCGGCGGCATCCACCGCATGGCGATCTTCGCGCTCAACATCATGCCGTACATCTCGGCATCGATCATCGTGCAGCTGCTGACCACCGTGTCGCCGCAGCTCGAGGCGCTCAAGAAGGAAGGCGAGGCGGGCCGCAAGACGCTGAACCAGTACACGCGCTATCTGACGGTGATCCTGGCGCTGTTCCAGTCCTACGGCATCGCGATCGGCCTCGAAGGCGCCGGCAATGTCGTCAGCGACCCCGGCATGTTCTTCCGGATCTCGACCGCGATCACGCTGACAGGCGGCACCATGTTCCTGATGTGGCTCGGCGAGCAGATCACCTCGCGCGGCATCGGTAACGGTATTTCGCTGATCATCCTGGCCGGCATCGTCGCCGAATTGCCGTCGGCGCTCGCCAACATGCTGGAGCTCGGCCGCCAGGGCGCGATGTCGACCGGCCTGATCCTGATCGTCATCGTGATGGCGGTCGCCGTGATCGCCTTCATCGTGTTCATGGAGCGCGCGCAGCGCCGGCTTTTGATCCAGTATCCGAAGCGCCAGGTCGGCAACAAGATGTTCGAGGGGCAGTCCTCGCATCTGCCGCTCAAGCTCAACACCTCGGGCGTGATTCCGCCGATCTTCGCCTCGTCGCTGCTGTTGCTGCCGACCACGGTCGCGAACTTCAATGCCGGCAAGGGGCCGGAATGGTTCCAGTGGATCACGACCCAGCTCAGCCACGGCCGGCCGCTGTTCCTGTTCATGTATCTCGCACTGATCGTGTTCTTTGCGTTCTTCTACACCGCGATCGTGTTCAACCCGACCGAGACCGCGGACAATCTGAAGAAGCATGGCGGCTTCATCCCCGGCATCCGGCCCGGCGAGCGCACCGCCGAGTACATCGACTATGTGCTGTCGCGCATCACGGTGCTCGGCGCAGTCTATCTCGCGATCGTCTGCCTGATTCCTGAAATTCTGATTTCCTACGCATCGGTCCCGTTCTACTTTGGTGGCACCTCGCTGTTGATCGTCGTCAGCGTGACGATGGATACGGTGTCGCAGGTGCAGGGCTATCTGCTCGCTCATCAGTATGAAGGGCTGATCAGGAAGTCGAAGCTCAGGGGAGGCCGCCGCCGCTGATCGCGGCTCGGCTTCGAATTCAAAACACAGGTGTGCGGACGTCGCCCACCTAGCCGGGGGGCGAAACAGACATGAGATTGATCCTTTTGGGGCCGCCGGGCTCGGGCAAGGGAACCCAGGCGCAGCGGCTGGTGCACAAGCACGGCATCGTCCAGCTCTCGACCGGTGAGATGCTGCGCGCTGCGGTAGCCGCGGGCACGCCGATCGGCTTGCAGGCCAAGGAGATCATGGCCAATGGCGGCCTGGTTCCCGACGAGGTGGTGGTGGGAATCATCGCCGACCGAATCGAGGAGCCCGATGCCAAGAAGGGCTTCATTCTCGACGGCTTCCCGCGCACCGTGCCGCAGGCCGCGGCGCTCGACGATCTGCTTCGGAAAAAGCACCTCAAGCTTGATGCGGTGGTTGAGCTCCGCGTCAACGAGAGCGCGCTGCTCGCCCGCGTTGAGAAGCGTGCCGAGGAAACCCGCGCGCGCGGCGAGGAAGTCCGCCTCGACGACACGCCGGAAGTGCTGACCAAGCGCCTGGCGCAGTACCGTTCCCTAACGGAGCCACTGATTCACTACTATTCGGAGCGGCGGAAGCTCCTGACGGTCGATGGCATGATGACCATCGAGCACGTGACCCGCGAGATCAACCGGATCCTGACCGCGCTCGGCGCGCTGGAACCGAAGGATCACGAGGATCACGCCCCGAAGGCGGCTAAAAAGGCCGCCAAGGCGGCCATGAATGCCAGCAAGAAGCCGGCCAGGAAGGCAGCTAAACCAGCCAAAAAGGCCGCCAAATCGGCCCGGAAGGCTGCCAAGGCGCCCTCCAAGGCCAAAGCGGCCAAGAAAACCGTGAAGAAAGCCGCGAAGCAGGCGGTAAAGAAGGCCGCCGGCGCCGCGAAAGCCCGCAAGGGAGCAAAGACCGCCAAAAAGACGGCAAAAAAGCTCACGAAAAAGCGAGCTAAGCGCTAGGAGCGGTTGACGAAACCGACATGAATCCTTTAATAAGCCCCGCATCCAAGTTGGATAGTTTTATGACGATGCCGGGCCCCGAAGGACATGAGGGGAGGGCGTCGTGTTCGCGTTTGTGGACACAAGCCCGAGAGAGCAAGAACTCGAGAAGCCCGTATCCGTGATGGATCGGCGACAGGAGAGAAGTCCGTGGCCCGTATTGCCGGCGTCAACATTCCTACCAACAAGCGCGTCCTGATCGCGCTTCAGTACATCCATGGCATCGGCCAGAAGCACGCGGCCGACATCGTGGAGAAGGTCAAGATCCCGCTGGACCGTCGCGTCAACCAGCTGACCGACCAGGAAGTCCTGCAGATCCGCGAAGTCATCGACCGCGACTATCTGGTCGAGGGCGACCTCCGTCGTGAGGTCGGCATCAACATCAAGCGGCTGATGGACCTCGGCTGCTATCGCGGCCTGCGTCATCGCCGCGGTCTGCCGGTGCGCGGCCAGCGCACCCACACCAATGCGCGCACGCGCAAGGGGCCGGCCAAGGCGATCGCCGGCAAGAAGAAGTAAGTTTTGCGAATTGCGGGTGGGGAGTAGCGAATGGAAGTTCGCTACTCGCCATTTGCGTTTTGAGGTGTAGCCGCTGGCACTACGGCGGCGTCGAGATCACAGGAAAGGTTTGAAATGGGCAAGGAAGCCACCCGCGTACGCCGCCGCGAACGCAAGAACATCGCCTCCGGCATCGCGCACGTGAATTCGTCGTTCAACAACACGACCATCACCATCACCGACGCGCAGGGCAACACCATCGCCTGGTCGTCGGCCGGCACCATGGGCTTCAAGGGCTCGCGCAAGTCGACCCCCTATGCCGCGCAGGTCGCGGCGGAAGACGTCTCCAAGAAGGCGCAGGAACACGGCATGCGCACGCTGGAGGTTGAAGTGGCCGGTCCGGGTTCGGGCCGTGAGTCGGCGCTCCGCGCGCTGCAGGCTGCGGGCTTCACCGTCACCTCGATCCGCGACGTGACCACCATCCCGCACAATGGCTGCCGTCCGCGCAAGCGTCGGCGCGTTTGATCTGTAAGTCGCGGGCGGCCTCTGGCCGCCCTGCGATGGTTTTTGGAATTGACCGCGCGGACTGATCCGCGATCTCCAACGCCGGGTTCGGCCATTCGATTTGGCCCTGTGACCGGCAAATGGGTGAAACAGTGACGATCCAGAAAAATTGGCAAGAACTCATTCGACCGAACAAGCTGCAGGTGACGCCGGGCTCGGACGCGAGCCGGTTCGCCACCGTGGTCGCCGAACCGCTCGAGCGCGGCTTCGGCCAGACGCTCGGCAACGCGCTGCGCCGCATCCTGCTGTCCTCGCTGCAGGGCGCGGCGGTGCAGTCGGTGCATATCGACGGCGTGCTGCACGAGTTCTCCTCGATCGCCGGTGTCCGTGAAGACGTCACCGACATCGTCCTCAACATCAAGGACATCTCGATCAAGATGCAGGGCGAAGGCCCGAAGCGCATGGTCGTGAAGAAGCAGGGCCCGGGCGCCGTCACCGCGGGCGACATCCAAACCGTCGGCGATGTCACCGTGCTCAACCCCGACCTGCAGCTCTGCACGCTGGACGACGGCGCCGAGATCCGCATGGAGTTCACGGTCACGACCGGCAAGGGCTATGTCGCCGCCGAGCGCAACCGTCCCGAGGATGCTCCGATCGGCCTGATCCCGGTCGACAGCCTGTTCTCGCCGGTCCGCAAGGTGTCCTATAAGGTCGAGAACACCCGTGAGGGCCAGATCCTCGACTACGACAAGCTGACCATGACGATCGAGACCAACGGCGCGATCACGCCGGAGGACGCGGTGGCCTACGCCGCGCGCATCCTGCAGGATCAGCTCAACGTGTTCGTCAACTTCGAAGAGCCGCGCAAGGAAGTCACGCAGGAGATCATCCCCGATCTCGCGTTCAACCCGGCGTTCCTCAAGAAGGTCGACGAGCTCGAGCTGTCGGTGCGTTCGGCGAACTGCCTGAAAAACGACAACATCGTCTACATCGGCGACCTCGTGCAGAAGTCGGAAGCGGAAATGCTCCGCACCCCGAACTTCGGCCGCAAGTCGCTGAACGAGATCAAGGAAGTGCTGGCCCAGATGGGTCTGCACCTCGGCATGGAAGTGCCGGGCTGGCCGCCGGAGAATATCGACGAGCTCGCCAAGCGCTTCGAGGATCACTACTGAGAATTCGTCGTTCCGGGGCGATGCGCGAGCATCGAACCACAGATGCGCAATTGCGCATCGGGGAACCTCGAGATTCCGGGTTCGGCTCTGCGAGCCGCCCCGGAATGACGACCGGGCGAACGCAGGATGCCCACCTGCAAAACTTGTCGCTGAACGACCGCGGCAGAATTGAAGAAGGAAGAAGTCAATGCGTCACGGCAAGGTTCATCGGAAGCTCAACCGCACCGCCGAGCACCGGCGTGCGATGTTCGCCAACATGGCGGCCGCGCTGATCAAGCACGAGCAGATCGTCACCACGCTGCCGAAGGCCAAGGAGCTGCGGCCGATCGTCGAGAAGCTCGTCACCCTCGGCAAGAAGGGCGGCCTCGCCCTGCGCCGCCAGGCGATCTCGGAGCTGCGCGACGTCGACCAGGTCAAGAAGCTGTTCGACACGCTGGCGACCCGCTACAAGGACCGCCAGGGCGGCTACACCCGCATCATCAAGGCCGGCTTCCGCTACGGCGACAACGCGGCGATGGCCGTGATCGAGTTCGTCGACCGCGACGTCGACGCCAAGGGCCAGGACTCCGGTCCGGCGCAGGACAAGGAAGCCGAGGCGGCGTAAGCCTCGGTAACCGAGCAGATTTTGAGAACGGCGCCTTCGGGCGCCGTTTTTATTTGGTGGCCGCGCTCCATCCCCGTCGTCCTGGCGAAAGCCAGGACCCATTACCCCAAATCTAAATTGTTGCGCGACGCTGGGGCTCAAATCCTTCTCATTATCACTTGCGGTGGTAATGGGTCCTGGCTTTCGCCAGGACGACGAGGTGTGTTCTATTTCCTCACGCATCGGTGAGATGCAATTGCGGTGCATCGTGCCGCGCCCGATATCTCATCGACATCAATGGAGATGACAGATGAAGATCGACCTTTCCGGAAAGACTGCGCTGGTAACCGGCTCCACGGCGGGCATCGGCAACGCCATTGCGAAGGGCCTGGCCGAAACCGGTGCCGAGGTCGTGGTCAATGGTCGCGGTCAGGCCAAGGTCGATGCAGCGGTTGCCGCGATCGGGAAGGCCGTACCCGGCGCAAAGGTCCGCGGCATTGCGGCCGACGTCTCGACCGCGGCGGGTTGCAAGGCGCTGCTCGCGGCGCTGCCGGACGTCGACATCCTCGTCAACAATGCCGGCATCTTCGAGCCGAAGCCGTTCTTTGAAATCCCGGATGAGGACTGGAGCCGCTTCTACGAGGTCAACGTGATGTCGGGCGTCCGGTTGTCGCGCGGCTACATGCAGGGCATGCTGAAGCGTAACTGGGGTCGCATCGTCTTCATCTCCTCGGAATCCGGCCTCAACATCCCGACCGAGATGATTCACTACGGCATGACCAAGACCGCGCAGCTTGCGATCGCGCGCGGGCTCGCCGAGCTGACCAAGGGCACCGCCGTCACCGTCAACTCGGTGCTGCCCGGACCGACGATGTCCGAAGGCGTCGAGACCTTCGTCAAGGATCTCGCCAAGCAGAACGGCCAGTCGGTCGAGGAGGCGGCGTCCAACTTCGTCAAGCAGCACAGGCCGACCTCGCTGCTGCAGCGCTTCGCCAGCACCGAGGAGATCGCCAATCTCGTGGTCTATGTCTGCTCCAAGCAGGCCTCCGCGACCAACGGCGCCGCGCTGCGCGCCGAGGGCGGCATCGTCAACACCATCGCGTGAGGCCGCATGCCGGCCTATGTGATCTCCGAGGTCGAGATGCGGGACGCCGCGGGGTTCGAGGCCTATCGCACGCTTGCGGCGAACACCATCGCACAATATGGCGGGCGCTACGTCGTGCGCGGCGGCACAGCTGAACTGGTGGAGGGCGGTCCACCACCGCATGCGATCGTTATCGTCGAATTTCCGACCATGGCGCGTCTGCGCGAATGGTATGCGTCACCGGAATACGCCGAAGCGTTGAAGCTTCGCGCAACCGCGCTGGAGCGACGCCTGCTGTTCGTCGAGGGCGTGCCGGCGATCTAGAGCTTTTCCCGTTCCGATGGAATCGGAACGGGGCTCTAGATTCTTGTTTTGACGCGTTTTCTTCACGCGAACCGGTATCCACTTCGCTCGAAAACGCTCTAGCTATCCCTTCGCGCCGTCCAGGAATTCGCTGAAGCCGGCGGGGCGGTAGGGGCCGAAGCAAATCTGCTCCAGCACGCCAATTCCCGTGTGGCCGCCCTGGCGGGCGCGGACCACCTGCTGCACGTGCACATTCTCGCGGGCCAGTGGGTCCAGCGTGGCTGGATCGAACGACTCGCCGCCGATCTCGAGCTCGCCCTTCCACATGCCCTGGCCCCATTGCGGATGGCCGTAGCCGAGGCCCTTCATCTGGAATTTGAGGATCGGGTCGAGCGCGATGGTCGTGGCGTGGCCGTCGATATCGACCAGGTCGATTTCAGCCGACTGCGCGAGCCGGGTGTTCGGCACGTATTTGACGCGATGCCGCGCGGTCGCCATGCGGCGATCGAGGCCGTCGACCACGCCGGGGATCTCGGCCTCGCTTCGGTAGAGCGGCGCGGTGATGCCCTCGCGGACCAGCGCCTCGCCCTGCGTCCCGTCGAAGAAGATCGCGTGCGAGATGTGGTCGTCCCAGACCAGCGGCGCCCAGAGGAAGAACACGCTCGGCGGCGGCATCGGCGCGCCTCCGACGTCGCGCTCGCCGACATTGCGCACGCCCCAGGAGCGATCCTTGGTGCCGTAGCATATGCGATCGTCGAC
The DNA here is from genome assembly GCF_054820065.1 of Bradyrhizobium sp. UFLA06-06. Taxonomy (NCBI): domain Bacteria; kingdom Pseudomonadati; phylum Pseudomonadota; class Alphaproteobacteria; order Hyphomicrobiales; family Nitrobacteraceae; genus Bradyrhizobium; species Bradyrhizobium sp. UFLA06-06. The sequence goes on along the minus strand of NZ_JADFUD010000015.1, from coordinate 68,857 downwards.
CTTGATCCCGCCATCGGGGTGGCTGATGACGCCGCTCCAGCGGCCGAACTGGTCGAACCGCGTCGAATCCATCGCGCGGCGGCCGCCCGACCAAAGCGTCTGGCGCGCTTCCTGGATCGCGGCGGTGCGCGCGGAGAAGGTCAGGTCGCAGGCGAGGCCCGTCGCATTGTCGTCAAGCACGACGCGGGTCCGCAGCATCGGCTCGAGCACTTCGAGCCTGAACGGACCGACCTGCATCTCGGTGCGCTCGATCGGCGCGCGCCGCGAACCGTAGAAGCAGTGCTGCCGTCCGCCGCGTTCCACGACGCTGAAGGCGCAATCGAGGATCTTGCGGTGCGGGTAGATCGCAATGCCGATCCCGAAATAATACGCGCCGTCGGCAGTATAGCCATTGAACCAGGTCCGGTCATAGACATTGCGGTCGCTGGTCGAAGGAACCGCGATCGGCTCCGGCGTCTGGTGGATGGGGAAGTCGTCCAGTTTGTTGAGCACGCCGATCCCTTTCGCTGTCCTGACGCGTTTTCCGCACGCGAACCGCTATACGGTTCGCTCGAAAACGCCTTAGTCCTGCCAGTATGAAAAACTGTTGTGGTCCAGCGCTTGCGCGCAGGCGCCGCGGGTCATTTTCAGGAACAGCGCGTCGCCGCGCTCGGAGCGCTGCACGCTGAGGGCGGAGACCACGCCCATCATGATGCCGTGCAGCGTGTAGCGCCGGTAATCCCGCCAGCAACGATCCCAGTCATAGTCCCGCACGCCGCGCCGGATCAGCTCGGAATGATAGAACCGCACAAGGTCGGCTTCATGAAGCCGCCGTTCGATTGGGTCGATACCGGCCGAGAGGAAATAGGCGACGTCGACGATTCCCGGGCCCACTGTCAGCGTCTGCCAGTCCAGCGTCGCCATCGGATGGGTGTTGCCGCGGACGTCGAACAGCATGTTGTCGAGCCGGAAATCCGCGTGCTGCAGCGTTCGCGGCGTCGATCGGTCGGACTGGTAGCGCAATAGCGCGTCCGGAAGCCGGTCGATCAGATCAAGGAATTCCGGCTCGATCACGCCGCGATATCGCTCCTTGTAGTGACCGATGATGCCGGGCAGCACCGCGCGAAGGTCTCTGCGCCGGCTTGCGGCCACCGCGAAGCATTGCACCGCATCGAGGCTCGGGTCGTTCCATCGCGGCGCATGCAACGCGGCGGCCTCGGTCATCGCCGTCAGGCAGTCCGCGATCACGCATCCGGCGAGCTGATCACCCGCGCGCGCCGGCGCGAGGTCCTCCAGGATCAGCGTGAAGTCGTCGGTCGCCGGATCGATTTCGGCGAGAATCGGCCGCGGGGTGTGAATGGCGACGGTGGCGGCCAGCTCGCGATAGAACGCGACCTCGCGGACGTAGAGCGTGTGCGCGGAACCGGAGCGGCGGCTGTCGGGATCTGCGGCCGGGAATTTGCCGACGACGCTCAAGGGAGCGTTCGGCTCGTCACCGTCATAGGTCAGACGAAATCGATAGCTGTCGCCGACGAGGCCATTGCCGACCGGCTTGCACGCGAGATCGACGACCCTGACCTGGTCGATCACACCGGCTTCGCGCAGCGCCCGCGTCATCCACTCCGGATCGATCCGCGACGGATCGGCCGTGAGCAAATTCATCGGTTTCCTCCCATCCCCGTGGGCGTCACCACCGCTCCCGCCACGTCCTGCGCGGTTGGATTGAGGACGGCGTGATCGTTGCGCAAATCATACAGGCGATGCCATGGCTTTGGCAAAAGCCGCGGCGGGCCTGTGGGGATATCATGCCCGGGATGTTGCCCCGGGCATGAGGAAGCAGACGTTAGGAGACTTACCAGCCTTCCAGCACGATCTTGCCGCGCGACTTGCCGCTTTCCAGCAAAGCGTGGGCGCGCTTGAGGTTCGCAGCGTTGATGGTGCCAAAGGTCTGGTCGAGCGTGGTGCGCAGCACGCCCTTGTCGATCAGGTCGGCGACATCGTTGAGCAGATGATGCTGCGCGATCATGTCAGGCGTCTGGAACGAGGAACGCGTGAACATCGATTCCCAGTGCACCGAAACCGCCTTGCCCTTGAACGCGGCGACGTTGAACTCCGGCGGATCGTCGATCAGGCCGAACTTGCCCTGCGGCGCGATGAAGTCGGCGATCGACTTGTAGTGCTGGTCGGTGAAGGTGAGGCTGGCGACGAGGCCGACCGGCGGCAGCCTCAAGCTCTCGATCTGCTCCTTCATCGGCTGCGAGTGATCGATCACGGCATGGGCGCCGAGATCGCGGCACCACTTTTGAGACTCGGGCCGCGTTGCGGTCGCAACCACGGTCAGTCCGGTGAGGCGGCGCGCAAGCTGGATCAGGATCGAGCCGACACCGCCGGCGCCGCCGGTGATCAGCAGCGTGCGCGGATCGAGGCTCTTGCCCGGCACCGCGCCGAGCCGGTCGAACAGCAGCTCCCACGCGGTGATCGAGGTCAGGGGCAGGGCGGCGGCCTGCGCGAAGGAAAGCGACGCCGGCTTGTTGCCGACGATGCGTTCGTCGACCAGGTGAAATTCCGAATTGGTGCCCTGGCGCAGGATCGAGCCCGCGTAGAACACCTCGTCGCCGGGCTTGAAGAGCGAGACGTCGGGCCCGACCGCGTCGACCACGCCGGCCGCGTCGAAGCCGAGGATCTTGTAGCCGCCGTCGGTCGGCGCCGCGCGCTTGCGCACCTTGTAGTCGACCGGATTGGCCGAGATGGCCTTCACCGCGACGCGGACGTCGCGCCCCTTCGGCTCGGACTTGGCGATCTCGAAATCGACGAGCGAATCCGCCGCCTCGATCGGCAGCGATTTTTGGTATCCGACGGCCTTCATGCCTGGTCTCCGTGGTGGGCGATTGCCTGCCGTCTTACCTGTCGCGCTGGCGTCCTTTTGGCAAGTACTGTAAAAACAGGGAACTAGTCCCTGTTTGTATACTATTAGGAAATATCCGATGAAACGGCAGAATTTTGCGCGCCGGCCGGGCTGCGCGGTCGAGGCGGCGCTGGACCTGATCGACGGCAAATGGAAGGGCGTGATCCTGTACCACTTGCAGGCCGGCACCCAGCGGTTCGGCGAGCTGCGGAAGCGGATGCCCGGCATCACCCAGCGCATGTTGACCAAGCAGCTGCGCGCGCTCGAGGACGATGGCCTCGTGATCCGCAAGGTCTATGCCGAGGTGCCGCCGCGGGTCGAATATACACTTTCCGAACTCGGCGAGAGCCTGCGCCCGGTGATCGATATTTTGAAAGCCTGGGGCGAGGGCCATCAGGAGCGGCTGTCCTGCGCGCCGGCGCCGGAGGTCGTCGTGAAGAAGAAGCGCGCGGCCTAGGGCTGAGGTGCAGTTGAACTGGTCGTGCGGCAAACTCCGCTGCACCTCTCCCGCTTGCGGGGTCAAGACAAGCGGAGCTTGCTCTTAGGTCGCATCGCATCTTATGCGATGCGGGTGGGGGCTCTTTCCACAATGTGACTCGCGGAGAGAGCGCCCACCCTAACCCTCTCCCGCTTGCGGGCAGGGCTATCGCATATGCCCCTTGGCGACCGCGCAAGTGCTGGGCCTCGTGGTTCGAGACGCGCCGCAAGCGGCGCTCCTCACCATGAGGGTCTACTATTGTGCCGCAGAACAAGACCTCATCCTGAGGAGCCCGCCGAAGGCGGGCGTCTCGAAGGATGGCCACGAGGGCACCGCCACGATATGCGATAGCCCTGCCCGCAAGCGGGAGAGGGAACGCAGTTTCGATGCCGCTACGGCTCGATCATTTCACGCATTCCAGAGCAACAAAAACGGCCGGAGCGATGCCCCGGCCGTCTATCAGTTGGTCTCAGCTCGGATCGCCTCAGAACGCAACCTGCGTGCGTAGCGCGACCGCGTCGAACTTCGAGCCGACGTCCGCAGTCGAAGTCGCCGAGGCCTGCTTGGCGATATCGCCGTGCAGGTAGTTCAGCATGAAGCGGACGTTGTTGTTGACGTACCAGTTCAACGCGGCGGTGTAGACGGTCTGCCGTCCGCCCGCGATGCCGACCGCCTGCGCGATCTGATCGTTGAGGTCCATCGTGCTGACGCGGCCGGCGATTTCCCAGGCGCCAATGCCGCCGCCGGCGAGTGAGAACGGATCATGCGGCTTGATACCGCCGTAGGAGGCTGTCGCCGGATTGTAGGCGTGGTTCTCGCCAGTCAGCACGTAACCGACCTGCGCGTAACCGCCGTCGAATTTCAGGCTGGGCGCGCCGAACGGCGGCAGTCCGGTGTTCGCGGAGCGATCGACATTGAACCAGTAATATTCGCCCTGTGCGATGAACGGACCATACGTCGCCGCCGCCTCGACGCCGTAGACCTGCGCGCCGGAGACGTTGGCGATCGCACCGGTCGAGATCAGCGTCGTCGGATCGATGCGCAGCTCGGGCCGGTCGCTGAGCGTGAGCGTCTGCGCCTGCGTCAGCTGGTTGCGCGGCGGCTGCACCAGCCATTCCGCATCGGCGCCGATATGCACCGAATAGTTCTTGCCGCTGATCGGATTGCCGGCGACGCGGATGACCCCGCCATACTGCTCGGACGTGCCGGCCGGCGAGGCCGAGGACGCGGAGTGGATGGCGCCCGACGTCGGTCCGGTGACATAGCCGCCGATCCAGAACTGGTCGTTCCACCAGCGGGTGCCGGCGGCCGAACGGAAGTCACCGGCGGCGATGTTCTGGGCGATGATGCCGACCGAAGCGCGTTCCATGAACAGGATGTCGTTGGAGCTGGTCGCTTCGTCGAGCGTCCACGGCACGTCCATGATGCCGCCTTCGATCGCCATCTTGCCGCCGAACGGCTTGAATCCGGTGTAGCTCAGATACGCATTCTCGATGCCCGAGGTGCCGCCGCCGGGCAGCGATCCCGGCGCCGCACCGCCGAAGCCGTCGGAGGAGCCGCCGAAGTCGTAGATCAGCGAGTAATTCCAATCGCCGAAGAATTTGCCGACGATGCCGATGCGCGCGCGGCGGACGTTCTCGCCGCTGTCGAGCTTCTGCGGCGAGGTGCCTGCGGTGTTCGGACGATAGTCGTAGCCGCCGACATCCCAGTGCACGCGGCTCGTGATCGCAACGCAGCTCTGTTCGTCGGCGGTGCAGATCGTCGGCCGGTTGTTCGGCATCGTCACCACGACGCCGGACGGCGCGACCGGGCCCTTCACCGGGATCGCGGCGTTGGCGCTCGCCACCCGCGCGGCCTTGGCGTCCGCCGCCTTCGCATTGGCGTTTGCGCTGGCCGCGGTTGCGGTATTGGCGTTGGTCTGCTTCTGCAGTCTGTCGAGCTTCTGCTCGAGCATCTTCAGCTGCTGCTTCAGCAGCGCGATCTCCGCATCGCTGCCGCCTCCGGCCGATTGTGAATAGGCCGGCGAGGCGGCGAGCGCCCCTGCCAGGCCTATGGCGATTGCACCAACTTTTGTCGCACCCATTGTGCACCCCTGTTGTGTTTGAAGTCCCCACTCACTGAACGGTCCTAGGAGCGTATCGTGACTGACGCACGACACTGCTTCCGGGCATCGCAGTTCCGCTTGTGGTCCGCAGGCAACAAGCGGAGCGGCGCAGTGAGATGACAGCCATCATAGAAGCTTGGCGGCGCGCTTCAACGCGGTGGCCGCGGGTTGTGCACCGGTCCGGCGGGGGGCCAGTTATCCGGCCCGGCGCCCTTCAATTGCCCGGCGAACACGCCTATATTCCGGCGTTTCCACGAGAGGTGAGAATGCTCCGACCCGTCCGTTTTGCTGCCGTATCCGCTCTCTGCACGTTGGCCTTCATGGGGAATCTTTCCGCTGCCGCGGCGCAGGAGCGCCGCGTGCCGTCCTCGCAGGCCGAGCTGCAATTGTCCTATGCGCCGATCGTGCAGCGGGTGCAGCCGGCGGTGGTCAATGTCTACGCCGCCAAGACCGTGCAGAACCGCAATCCGTTCCTGGACGATCCGATTTTTCGCCGGTTCTTCGGCGTGCCGGGACAGCAGCCCGAGCAGATGCAGCGCTCGCTCGGCTCCGGCGTGATGGTCGACGGCTCCGGGCTCGTGGTCACAAACAATCACGTGATCGAGGGCGCCGACCAGGTGAAGGTCTCGCTCGCCGACAAGCGCGAATACGAGGCGGAGATTGTGCTGAAGGACAGCCGCACCGACCTTGCGGTGCTGCGGCTGAAGAACACCAACAAGGAAAAATTCGCAACGCTCGACTTCGCCAATTCCGACCAGCTGCAGGTCGGTGACGTCGTGCTGGCGATCGGCAATCCGTTCGGCGTCGGCCAGACCGTGACGCACGGCATCATCTCGGCCCTGGCACGCACTCAAGTCGGGATCACGGATTATCAATTCTTCATTCAGACCGACGCGGCGATCAATCCCGGCAATTCGGGCGGCGCGCTGGTCGACATGACCGGCCGACTCGCCGGCATCAACACCGCGATCTTCTCGCGCTCCGGCGGCTCGCAGGGCATCGGCTTTGCGATTCCCGCCAACATGGTGCGGGTGGTGGTGGCCTCCGCCAAGAGCGGCGGCAAGGCGGTGAAGCGGCCGTGGCTCGGCGCGCGGCTGCAGGCGGTCACGCCGGAGATCGCGGAGACGCTGGGACTGAAGCTGCCGTCCGGCGCGCTGGTCGCCAATGTCGCGCCGAACAGCCCGGCGGCGAAGGCCGGGCTCAAGCTCTCCGACCTGATCGTCGGGATCGACGGCACGCCGATCGACGATCCCAACGCGTTCGACTACCGTTTCGCGACCCGTCCGCTCGGCGGCAACGCGGAGATCGAGGTGCAGCGCGCCGGCAAGCCGGTGAAGCTCACCGTGCCGCTGGAGACCGCGCCCGACACCAATCGCGACGAGATCGTGCTGACCGCGCGCTCGCCGTTCCAGGGCGCCAGGGTCGCCAACATCTCGCCGGCGCTGGCCGATGAGTTGCATCTCGACGCCGGCGCCGAGGGCGTCGTGGTGACCGAGCTCGCCGATGACGGCACCGCCGCCAATGTCGGCTTCCAGAAGGGCGACATCATCCTCGCGGTCAACAACGAGAAGATCGCGCGGACCAGCGACCTCGAGAAGGCCTCGAAGACGGGGTCGCGGGTCTGGCGCATCACGCTGGTGCGCGGCGGCCAGCAGATCAACGTGACGCTCGGCGGATGAGCCCAAAGAGACCGCAGGAAGCCAGCAATCTCTTCGCTGCGGCGGGGATGGAGCAGGACGCGCCGCACCCGCTGCCGGACCGGCTGCGTCCGCGCACGCTGGCCGATGTCGTCGGCCAGGATCACATCCTCGGCCCCGACGGCGCGCTGACGCGGATGCTGGAGACGCGCACGCTGGGCTCGCTGGTGTTCTGGGGACCGCCGGGCACCGGGAAGACCACCGTGGCGCGGCTCTTGGCCGACGCCACCGAGCTGCATTTCGAGCAAATCTCCGCGGTGTTCTCCGGCGTCGCCGATCTCAAGAAGGCGTTCGATGCTGCGCGTGCGCGCCGCGAGACCGGCAAGGGCACGCTGCTGTTCGTCGACGAGGTGCATCGTTTCAACCGCGCGCAGCAGGACTCCTTCCTGCCCGTGATGGAGGACGGCACGGTGGTGCTGGTCGGCGCCACCACGGAGAATCCGTCCTTCGAGCTCAACGCGGCGCTTTTGTCGCGCGCCCGCGTGCTGGTGTTTCACTCGCTCGATACGGCGGCGATCGAGAGACTGTTCGCCAATGCCGAGAAGATCGAGGGCAAGCAGCTGCCGCTCGATGCGGAAGCCCGCGCCGTGCTGGTGCGGATGGCCGATGGTGACGGCCGCGCCTCGCTGACATTAGCCGAAGAGGTCTGGCGCGCCGCCCGCAAGGGCGAGGTGTTCAACGCCGAGCAGTTGCAGGCCATCCTGCAGCGCCGCGCGCCGATCTACGACAAGTCGGCCGACGGCCATTACAATCTGATCTCGGCGCTGCACAAGTCGGTGCGCGGCTCCGATCCGGATGCGGCACTGTATTATCTCGCGCGGATGTTCGATGCCGGCGAGGATCCGCTGTTCCTGGCGCGGCGCGTGGTGCGCATGGCGGTCGAGGACATCGGCCTTGCCGATCCGCAGGCGCTGGCGGTCTGTAACGCCGCCAAGGATGCTTACGACTTCCTCGGCTCACCGGAGGGTGAGCTCGCGATCGCGCAGGCCGTGGTCTATCTCGCCACCGCGCCGAAATCGAACGCGGTCTATACCGCGTTCGGCGCCGCGATGCAGACCGCGAAGCAGGGCGGCTCGCTGCTGCCGCCGAAGCACATTCTGAATTCGCCGACCAAGCTGATGAAGTCGGAGGGCTACGGCTCCGGCTATCAATATGATCACGACATGCCGGACGCATTCTCCGGCCAGGACTATTTCCCGGAAGCGCTGGGCCGCCAGACCTTCTACGATCCGCCCGACCGCGGCTTCGAGCGCGAGATCCGCAAGCGGCTGGATTACTGGCAGCGGCTGCGCAAGGAACGGGGCGGGAGCTAGAGCAAGACGAGATCGGGCTGCGGCCGCGAATGACGCGCGTTCCGGTCCTGTCTGCGGCGTGGAAGCGTCAGTTGCAGAAGCTCGCCAATGCCATATGAAGCACCTTCGGGCGAGAAATACTCGCGCAACTTCGGAATATTAGAAATATATTCCTGATTTGCCCGACGTGTCAAGTTGCTTGGTGCCACGCTGATCGCCGCCGGCTACTTTGCATGGGGTTGTTCTCGATATTTTGGCAGCGCGCGCTGCAACGGCCCATAACTTCATATTGCTCTGGCGCGTCACTTGACGCTCTTCACAAATTCCAAAATCTCATCGGTCAGCCGCGTGTCCGGCGTGTTGATCGCATAGACTTCCGACATGTGGCAGTGCTGCGGCAGCATGAAGCTGCGGGCGCAACCGCTCGGCCGCTTGCAGCTGGCCTGCTTCATGAGCTCGAACTGCTCGACGAAGCGCGGCGGATCGAGCTCGGCCGCGGTGATCAGGAACGGGATCGGGCTCGCGACCAGGCCTTGCAGCGAGGAGCGTTCGGCATAGCGCGAGGGGTCGGAGCCGTAATAGGCGAGCTCGGCGTCGCCGGCCGGCGAGGCCGTCAAATCATAGATGCCCGACACCATGATCGCGCCGGCAAGCCCGCCGCCCTTCACCTTGTGGAATTCGCCATGGGAGACATAGCTCGCGACATGGATCGCGCCGGCCGATTGGCCCATCAGGAAGATGCGCCTGGGCTCGCCGCCGCGGGAGGCGATGTTTTCCGAAACCCACTGCACGATCGCGCCCATATCCTCCGCGCCTGCCGGCCACGGAAAGGCCGGCGCCAGGCGATAGGTGGCATTGACGCCGACGAAGCCGTTCTTCACCGCCCACAGCATGATGTTGTCGTAGAACGGGCTGCCGGGCGCGCGCTTGTTGCCCGTGACGAGGCCGCCGCCATGGATGTAGATCAGCACCGGCCGTGCCGGCGCCGCCGTCTCCGGCGTGAACACGTCGAGCAGATGCCGGTCGGCGGGGCCGTATTTGAGGTCGCGCTCGACCTTGACGCCCTGATAGGGCTCCTTCTGTTGCAGCGGCGCGTAGAGTGCGGCGGTCTTGGGCGGGTCGATGACGCGGCCGAGTTCCAGGAGCTTCCAGGCCAGATCTTCCGGCATCGCGGCTTCGGGCATCGGGCTTTGCTGGGCGAGCGCAGGGTCCGTGAGCATCAGGGCCGCCGCCAAAGCCGATATCGCCAGTCTCATTCCAGGGGCCCCCCGTCGATTGCCGTATGCGGCCGAACATGGCCGATGCTGCACCGGATTCACACCGATTTCGCCGTGACGATTCGCGGCATTTGCGCTAGGCACAATGCAGGTCTGGAGCCGAAAAATCACCATGAGCCGTCGCATCAAAAGAACCACATCGCCGGGCGACCGCGCCAAAGGGCGCGACAAGGGCCGCGACCGGGACCGCGCCGGCGATCGTGGCAAGGATCGTGCTAAGGATCGTGGCAAGAGCGGATCGGCGCAGCGCAGCCGAAAGCCGGACGATCGCAAATTCGGTGACCGCAAGTCCGGTGAGCGCAAATCCGGTGAGCGCAAGACCGGCGAGCGTCCGTTCGCGCACCGTGCAGCCGGAAAGCCACAGCGCTTTGCCGAGCCGCGCCGCGACCGGCAGGAGCGGGCCGAGGTCGCCATGCCGAAGACTGCCGCGGCCGAGCAGCTATTACCGACCAAGGTTCAGACCGTTGTCGTCACCGCCGACGAGAACGGCATGCGCGTCGACCGTTTCCTCGAAGCGCGGTTTCCGGGCCTCTCGTTCTCCCATATCCAGCGCATCGTCCGGAAGGGCGAGCTCAGGGTCAACGGCAAGCGCGCCGATTCCAAGGACCGGCTCGAGGAGGGCCAGAGCGTACGGATTCCGCCGCTGCGGCTCGACACGCCGAAGACGGCCGGCGCGCTCTCCGAGGCCGAGGCAAAGACGCTGCAGGCGCTCAAGGACATGACGCTCTACGAAGACGACGACGTGCTGGTGCTGAACAAGCCGGCCGGTCTCGCCGTGCAGGGCGGCTCCGGCATGACGCGTCATGTCGACCAGATGCTCGAGGTGATGCGCGACGCCAAAGGGCAGAAGCCGCGGCTGGTGCATCGGCTCGACCGCGAGACCTCGGGCTGCCTTCTGGTCGCCAAGACGCGTTTCGCCGCCACCCATCTCACCGGCGCATTCCGCCATCGCTCCGCGCGCAAGATCTACTGGGCGCTGGTCGCCGGCGTGCCGAAGCCGAAGCAGGGCCGCATCTCGACCTACCTCGCCAAGGAGGAGAGCGAGGAAGACAGCATCATGCGGATCGCCGAGCATGGTGACGAGGGCGCGAGCCATGCGGTGACCTATTATGCCGTGGTCGAAACCTCGGCGACCAAGCTCGCCTGGGTGTCGCTCAAGCCGGTGACCGGTCGCACCCATCAATTGCGCGCCCACATGGCGCATATCGATCACGCGATCGTCGGTGACCCGAAATACTTCAACAAGGAGAACTGGCAGCTGCCCGGCGGCCTGCAGAACCGGCTGCATCTGCTCGCCCGCCGCATCGTGATTCCGCACCCGCGCGGCGGCGTGATCGATGCCACCGCGCCGCTGCCGCCGCACATGCTGCAATCCTGGAATCTGCTCGGGCTCGAGGCCGACCGGTTCGACCCGATCGAGAACGCGCCGGAGGAGTGACGGTCGGGCGCCGCTATCCGGCGCGGACAGCAAGAACGATCAAACGGCTCCGCGCTTTGCGGCTATCTTCGCGCGCCGGCCTTTGCCGGCCTGCAACGGAGACTCTCCATGATCGGCACCTGGCTGCGCGTCACGCTTTTTCTGATTGGCTCGGCTGTCGCCTCGGTGACGGCACAGGCCGAGACCATCGTGCTCCGCGGCGGCACGCTCTACGCATCGGCCGATGCCGAAGCGCTGCCGGATGCGGTGATCGTGATGACCGACGGCGTCATCAGCGCGGTCGGCAAGTCCGGCGACATCCAGGCGCCGCCGGATGCCCGCGTGATCGATTGCAGCGGCAAGACCATCGTCGCCGGCTTCTGGAACAGTCATGTCCATTTCACGCAGAATGTCTGGCGCAACGCCGGCGCAGCGCCGGCCGCGGCGCTGACGCAGCACATGCAGGAGATGCTGACGCGCTGGGGTTTTACGACGGTCTGGGATCTTGGCTCCGATCCGAGGGACACGTTGCCGCTGCGCAAGCGCATCGTCGCGCGCGAAGTCGCCGGCCCCAACATCCTGTTTGCCGGCAACATCTTCCCGAAGGGCGGTCACCCCGTCTACATCCCGCGTGAGGTGCAGCTTCCGGAAGTCGCAACGCCCGAGGAGGCCACAAAATGGGCGCGCGACTGGCTGGCGATGGGTGAGGACGGCATCAAGCTGTTCACCGGCGCCTTCATGGGCGACAAGCCCGTCGTCAACATGGACCCTGCAATCGCCAAAGCGGCTGTCGACGTCGCGCATACGCAGGGCAGGCCGGTGTTCGCACACCCGCAGAACAAGGTCGGCGTCGAGACGGTGATCGAGTCCGGCGTCGACGTGCTGGCGCACACCACACCCGGCGAACCCAGCTACACCGGGGATCAGCTGGCGCGGTTCAAGGCGCAGGGGACTGCGCTCGTTCCCACACTGTCGCTGTTCACCACGGTGGTGCTCGATCCGAACGTCACCAACCGTCTGGTGGCTTCGACCGTCAACCAGCTCAAGCAGTTTTCGGAGAATGGCGGCACGGTGCTGTTCGGCACCGATGTCGGCTTCACCACGCTGTACGACACCACGCAGGAATTTCAGCTGATGCACCGCGTGTTGTCGGAGCGGCAGGTGCTGGCCTCGCTGACGACCAATCCGGCGCGGTTCTTCAAGGCCGCGAAGAAGGGACGGGTGGAGCAGGGCTTCGACGCCGATCTCGTGGTGCTCGACGGCGATCCGCTCGGCGACGTCGGCAATCTCGCGAAAGTGAGCACCACCATCCGTGCCGGTCACGTGATCTACCAGAAGCCGTAACGAGGGCGGGGGAACTCGCATATCAAGCGAAGCGTTGACGTGCGCCGCAATCACTTGAACCTGTGCCGGCGTGTCACGAGATATGGCTGATGACGCGATCCTTGATTGTTGCCTGCACCTTGCTCTGGGCCATCGGCGCGGCGAGCGCCGTTGCGCAAATCCCTCCGCCAGGCCGCTCGATGTGGGACCCGCCGGTGCCCCAGCCTCCGCCGCCGCCGCGGATCGAGGTGCCGGCGATCCCGAGGATGGATGCACCGACGCAGCCGAGCCTGCGTTCGCGGCCGCGCAGCTCGTTCGGTGACCGCGTCAGCCGGTGCCTCGACGAGGCCGCCGCCGCCGGCCTGAACCAGGCCGAGCGCGCCGCTTATTCGCGATCCTGCGCCAACCACCGGGATTAGGGCAGGGCGTGGTCTGCTAGACAGGCCTTGTTGACGCACGGACGGAACTGTGGTCGCCGCCGGTGCGATCTCGAACGGACAAGCGGCATCGGCCGGCGGAGGCGCGGCGATCCGGTTCAAGGCCGTCCAACGTGCGAATCCGTTTGGCTATCCAAACGGACCGCTTTGGTTGCGTCTCATGATCTTGAGCGTGAGCAGGGCCGCCCCGAGCACAAGAAACAGGACACCGACGACAATTGTGCTTGTCGATTCGAATGTCACACCGACTGCTGTCAGCAAGCAGCCAACAACGATAGCGATGAGCCCACCCAGCTTCTTTACCAGCAGAAGCTGTCCGTCGCTTGCGCGCGCCACCATGATCAACCTCACTCTGCAAGTGATGCGGTCATTCAACCATCGCCGCGGGCCAGTGTTGCTTGGATCAAACAGCGGGCTCACATCCGCACACGATGATCGTACTCTCGCGGGCCCACGATGGAAATCGCTCGTTGCTGATGACTTCTCTTTTGATTCAATTGTGTCGCGGGCGATTGGACAATCTTGCTTACCTAGCCGCGCCGAAACGTCGCATGGATCAATCGAGTGTCGCATCGCGCAGCGGAGCTGCAATTCCGCGACATGCAATGCGTTGAGCGCATTTGTCGTAAAGTGGTCTGGACCAACGCAAGCATTGCAAAGGCTGTGGGAGCGGATCGTTGACTCCGTGGTTTTTTGGGCGCCTACTTCTGGTTGCCGACTAGAAGACCTGAAGCAATAAGGTCGAAATCCGGAAGGAGAGCCAATGTGGCCGCCTTCGATCGCGGAACAAGCGGAGCGGCCCTACATCTCGACTGGGCACTTGCCCAAGCCCGAGATGGTGCAGGAGCTCGTGTCTCAAGCGCATCTGCGCTTCAAGTCGAACAGCGAAGGGACCAATTCGCAGGTTTATCCGGCCCTGGCCAGGGTGCCGAGTGAACTGTTCGGCGTCTGCGTGGCCGGTACCAGCGGACGCGTCTACGGCGCCGGCGATATCGAATACGAATTCTCGATCATGAGTGTATCGAAGCCATTCGTGTTCGCATTGGTGTGCGAGGCCATCGGCCCCGAAGAGGCTCGTGCAAAACTGGGCGCGAATGCGACCGGGCTGCCGTTCAATTCGCTGGCGGCGATCGAGCATGGCGCCGGGCGCACCAACCCGATGGTGAACGCAGGCGCGATCGCGACCACAAGCCTCGTGCCGGGTTCGAGCGCGGACGAGCAGTGGCGGTTCATCCATGACGGTCTCTCGCGCTTCGCGGGCCGCAAGCTTGCGCTCAACGAGGAAGTCTACGCATCGGCATCCAAGACCAATTTTCGCAACCGAAGCATCGCGCGGCTGCTGGAGAGTTTCGACCGCATCTACTGCGACGCCAGGCAGGCGACCGATCTCTACACCCGGCAGTGTTCGCTGAATGTGAGCGCCAGGGATCTGGCCGTGATGGGTGCGACGCTGGCCGATGGTGGCGTGAATCCGGTGACCCGGCAGCGGGTGGTCGATGCGGCCGTGTGCCACTATGCATTGGCCGTCATGGTCACGGCCGGACTGTATGAGACGTCGGGCGACTGGCTGTACGACATCGGTCTGCCCGGCAAAAGCGGCATCGGCGGCGGCATCGTCGCGGTGTCTCCGGGAAAAGGTGGATTCGGCACTTTCGGGCCGCCACTGGATGCGGCCGGCAACAGCGTGCGAGGGCAGCTCGCCGCGAAGTTCTTGTCGCAAAGACTGGGCATGGATCTGTTCGTGTCCCAACCGGACGAGTGAAACCAGATGCTGTGAGGATCGGTGGAGCTGTCGCTCGATCGATCGCAACACCGGGCAGGTTGGAGGACGCGATGGCAACACAAGCGATCTCGATCGGCGACATTCAACAGGAAGAGCGCGCATCATGGGTGCCCATGATCGCGATTGCGGTCGGCCAGATGATCATGTCGTTCAACGTCGCGTCGTTGCCGGTCGCGATGGGGGGAATGGTGGCCAGCTTCGGCGTGCCGCCGACCACCGTCGCGACCGGAATCGTGGCCTACTCGATGCTTGTCGCCGGGTTCGTGATGCTTGGCGCGAAGCTCGCCCAAAGGTTCGGGGCGGTGCAGGTATTTCGCGGTGCCGTCGTGCTTTTCCTGATAGCGCAGATCGCGATGACGTTCAGCCCCACGGCCTCCGTTATGATTTCCGCTCAGGCGCTTTGCGGCGCTGCGGGCGCGGTGATCGTGCCCTCGCTCGTCGCGCTGATTGCCGAGAATTATGCCGGACGCCAGCAGGCGACCGCCCTTGGTGCGCTGGGCTCGGCAAGGGCTGCCGCCGGCGTGCTGGCATTTGTCGTCGGTGGGCTGCTCGGCACCTATATCGGCTGGCGGCCGGCGTTTGCAATTCTCATCGTTGCCTCGGCGATCGCGTTCGCTCTGAGTTTCCGCCTGCGGCCGGACCGCGGTCGCGCGGATGTCCAAATCGATCTGATCGGCGTCGCCCTGGCAGCGAGCGCAATCATTTTCATCAGCTTCGGATTCAATAATCTGAACGGTTGGGGGGTGATCCTTGCGACCCCCAACGCGCCGTTTGACTTGCTGGGCGTCTCGCCGGCGCCGATCCTGATCGTGCTCGGCATCGTGCTCGGGCAGGCATTCCTGATGTGGACGCATCGGCAGCAGGCCGCGGGGAAGACGCCCCTGCTGGCGTTGGAGGTGCTCGACTCGCCGGAGGAGAGGTGTGCGGTCTACGCGCTATTCGCGGTCGTGGCGCTCGAGGCCGCGCTGAACTTCACGGTGCCGCTCTACATCCAGATCGTGCAGGGACGTTCGCCAATTGCGACGGCGATCGCGATGATGCCGTTCAATCTGACCGTCTTTCTCTCGGCGATGCTGATCGTCAATCTCTACGACAAACTGACGCCCCGCCAGATCGGACGCTTTGGCTTCGGCCTCTGCACCGTTGCGTTGCTGTGGCTCGCCTTCGTCGTGCGCAACGATTGGAGCGAGATTCCCGTTCTCCTTGGCCTCGTGCTGTTCGGCATTGGCCAGGGCTCGCTGGTGACACTACTGTTCAACGTTCTGGTCACGGCTTCGCCCAAGGCGTTGGCGGGGGATGTCGGGTCTTTGCGCGGAACCACGCAGAATCTGGCGGCTGCCGTTGGCACCGCGGTGGCCGGAGCTCTGTTGGTCGGTCTTTTGAGCACGATCGCGCTCGGCAGGATCGCGGCCAGTCCGGTGCTTACCAAGGAGCTTCAGAGCCAGGTTGACCTCGGCAACATCACCTTCGTCAGCAATGACCGGCTGCGCAGTGTGCTCGAAGGTACGAGCGGTACGCCGCAGCAGGTCGAGGAAGCCGTCCGGGTCAACACCGAAGCGCGCCTGCGCGCTTTGAAGATCGGATTGTTGATCATGGCCGGCCTCGCTCTGCTTGCGGTCATTCCGGCGGGACGGCTGCCGAATTACCGGCCGGGCGAAATACCGGACGACGGAGCGACCGGCGAGCGCGAGCGATCGGCCTGATCGGGAGGTTGGCCGCCGCTGGGTAAGAAGCTCTCTGCAACAACAACGAGGTGCTGGATATGGATGAACTCGACCGTCGCATCGTGCTCCGGAGAATGCTCGGCGGCGTCGCAGCCGTTGGTCTCGGAACCGGATTGCTGACGCAGGCGGCCAAGGCGCTGCCACTAGCTCCCGAAGATGCCCTCGTGGTGAAGACGGATGATCCGGAGCGGCCGCTTCATATGGTCGTCGCCCGACCACCACCGCGCCCGCGTCCTCCGCCACCGCGCCGCCGCTGGCATCGCCGGCGCCGCTGGACCTGTTGGTGGCACAGAGGTCGCCGCCGCTGCGGATGGCGCTGGTGACGGCAGGCACAAGCTTCGGCAGCTTGAGTGGCCCGGTTGCGCGGCCTGCAATGCGCGACCGTGCCATGGCTGCCTGGGATCAAGGAGGACGACATGGCTACCTATGAGAACAGTTCCACGATGCTCCGCGGCCTGCCTGGCCCGCCTTTATGGGTCTGCGTTCTGCTGGGCCTCGTCCTGATCGCCGCCGGCCTTCTGGTCCTGGGAGATGTCGTGCTTTTCACCGTGATCAGCGCCATCTTTATCGGCTGGACCGCCATCGTTGCCGGCGGGTTCGAAATCCTGCACGCCTTCTGGACCAAGGGCTGGGGTGGATTCGTATGGCAGCTTCTGCTCGGGGTGCTCTACCTTGCCTGCGGAATCGTCCTGCTCAGCCAGCCGGTGGCGAGTGCGCTGCTCCTGACCTATGCCCTCGGTCTCATGCTTTTGGTCTCCGGGATTGTGCGCATGTTGGTCGGCATCGGCCATTGGCAGCAGTCCGGCTGGATCATGCTGGCGTCCGGGCTGTTTGGCATCCTGGCCGGCCTCATCATTCTGACCGGATTTCCGGCCACCGGGCTGTGGGTGCTCGGGCTGCTGCTGGGCATCGATCTGTTGTCCCATGGCATCGGATGGCTGAGCTACGCTTTGCAGCCTGCCGCCAGAGCGGCTCAATAGGCCGTCGATCCTCCAGGGAGCAGCGGAACTCTCACCAATTGCTGTAATCAAGTCGGTCCCTCGCGCACAGCGAGATCAATGACGGTCTCGCGCGATGCGCCATCGGCGGAGAGTGGACATGTCGGGTTTGAGGAAGAGCGTCAGGGTTTCGGCGCTGGTTGCGTCGATTGCGATGAGCCTCGTCGCCTCGCGGCCGGCGCAGGCTCAGCAGGATGGTGGCGTGCTGTTCCAGAATGTGCGCATTTTCGATGGCAAGAATGGCGCGCTGTCCGGGCCGTCCAATGTGTTGATCCGGAACAACAAGATCGAGAAGATTTCGACTGCGGCGATCACGGCCGACGCTCAGGTGATCGCCGGCGATGGACGGGTGCTGATGCCCGGGCTGATCGACGCGCATTGGCATGCGTTGT
Source organism: Bradyrhizobium sp. UFLA06-06 (assembly GCF_054820065.1). Classification (NCBI taxonomy): domain Bacteria; kingdom Pseudomonadati; phylum Pseudomonadota; class Alphaproteobacteria; order Hyphomicrobiales; family Nitrobacteraceae; genus Bradyrhizobium; species Bradyrhizobium sp. UFLA06-06. The sequence continues at coordinate 51,051 of NZ_JADFUD010000015.1, read as the reverse complement.
TGGTACGCCCGACTCCGGCGGCCGTGATGGCCAGCGACGTCGGCTACACCAACCTTCTTGCGGCCGCCGAGGCAACGGCGACGCTCATGCGAGGCTTCACCACCATTCGCGACATGGGCGGGCCGGCCTTTTCCCTCAAGCGGGCGATCGACGAGGGTCTCGTCGCCGGTCCTCGCATCTACCCATCCGGTGCCATCATCACCATCACCGGCGGCCATGGCGACTTCCGGCAGCTGTCCGATCTGCCCAGAACGATCGGCGGCATGCTCAGCCGCATGGAGAGGATAGGTGGCGCCATGATCGCGGACAGCCCGGATGAAGTCCGCGTGCGGGCGCGCGAGCAGCTCATGCAGGGAGCGACGCAGGTCAAGCTCACGGCGGGCGGTGGGGTGGCGTCGCCGTTCAGTCCGATCGATGTGTCCACGTTTACTGAACCGGAGTTGCGTGCCGCGGTAGAGGCTGCCGAGAACTGGGGTACCTATGTCGCGGTACACGCCTATACCTCGGTCGCGATCCAGCGATCGATCGCAGCGGGGGTCAAGTGCATCGAGCATGGTCATTTGATGGACGACGCGTCGGCCCGCCTGATGGCCGAGAAGGGAATTTGGCTGAGCACCCAGCCGTTCCTCGATCTGTCGGGCGCCAGTGCCCTTGGACCTGCGGAGCAGGAGAAGATGCGGCAGGTCGTTGCCGGCACCGACCGGGTCTACGGCTTTGCCAAGAAGTACAAGTTGAAGACGGCTTTCGGTACCGACGTCTTGTTCTCGCAGGCGCTCGCTGACCGGCAAGGCGCCATGCTGACAGCCCTCACGCGATGGTACACGCCCGCTGAGGCGCTCATCATGGCGACATCGACGAATGCCGAATTGCTCGCGCTGTCCGGGCTTCGAAATCCATATTCGGGCAAGCTGGGCGTGGTAGAGGAAGGTGCGCTCGCCGACCTTCTGCTGGTCGAAGGCAATCCGATCGACAACATCAAGCTGATCGAAGATCCGGCAAAGAACTTCCTGGTCATCATGAAGGATGGAAAGGTCTACAAGAATCTTCTTGGTGGTGACCGGAACAAGTAGACGGACATGATGACAAGGCCGGCCCGGCGGCAGCTTCAGAGCGTCAGCTTGTAGCCGATATGGCTGCCGACGAATCCCGACCGTTCATAGAAGCGATGCGCGTCGGGGCGCGCCTTGTCGGTGGTAAGCTGCACGAGATTGCAGCCTCTCGCCCTGCATTGCTCGATCGCCCATTCGAACATCTGCTGGCCAACGCCTGAGCCCCGGTGCGTCTCGGCGATTCTGACCGCCTCGATCTGCCCGCGCCAGGCGCCCATGCGCGCCAATCCGGGAATGAAGGTCAGTTGAAGCGTGCCGATCACGGCGTCGTTCAAGGTCGCGACGGCTTGCAACTGGTTGGGATCGGCAAGGATAGCCTGGAAGGCTTCGACATATTTCTGGTTCGGCGGGAAGCTCGCGTCCTCGCGCTGCTGGCCCAGGATGTCGTTGGCCAGTAGGGCAACGATCGCTGGAAGGTCGGCCAGTTCGGCGCGGCGGAAGGCGACGTCCGTCATTGAGCAATCTCCACAAAGGCGAGGTCGTGGCGCGATATGCGTTCTTCATCCGCAAGGCGCACAAGTGCAAGGACGGTCTTCTAGCGCTTGAATTGCGTCAGAAACATCCGCAGGGAATCGTGCGGGCTCTCGACGTCGGAAATCACCCAGCCGTCGGGCCCGTTGACGACGATGAAATTGAGCGTGACCGCGCGGCCCTCATTATCGAACGAGACGGTCAGGTCGGTCCGGTCGAACTGCCGGCGCAGGATGGCGATCGAGATCGGGCCGAGCCTCCAGCTCGGGCTCTGCACCAGGAAATCGTACGGCGCGTCGTGCGGGGCGGACCAGGCCGCGCGCAGGGACGAATCGAAGAATTGCCGGGCAGCGTCCTCGTCGCGCGGGAGTCCATTGGAAAACGCAGGACTGCCCTTGCCATAGTAGGCGTAGACGTTGCGGATCAGCGATTCCGGTGTGCGGAACCCGGCGTCGGCGGTGGCGGCGCCCAGGGCGGCCGCAACGAGCGAGAAACCCGCGAGGATCTTGACGCGTCCCATCAGCTTTATTTGCCGTTGCCCCTGACATATCTTGCAGGGAAATCCTTCCGAACGAAAGCCGGCCGGCGCGATGCGCGAACTTTTCGACGATGTCCCAGAACAATCTCCATTCGATCCGCAGGAGGCGGTGCGGCGCCACATTCGCACGCCCCAGCGCAAGCGGTTCTACACCAGCGCCGGCGTCGCCGAGGCCGACGGCGGATTTTCGATCACCCTCGACGGCAAGCCGATCCGCTCGCCGTCCGGCAAGCCGATCGCGGTGCCGACGCGGGCCATTGCGGACGCGGTGGCGGCGGAATGGAATGCGCAGGGCGAGACCATCGATCCCATGACCATGCCGCTGACGCGCCTTGCCAACAGCGTGATCGAGGGGGTGATCGATCGCGTTGACGAGGTGGCCGACGATGCGGCCAAGTTCCTCGGCAGCGACCTCTTGTTCTATCGCGCCGGGCATCCCGAAACGCTGGTGGCGCGCGAGGCCCGGCATTGGGATCCGATCCTGTTCTGGGCCGCTGACGCGCTCGGCGCCCATTTCGTGATGGCCGAGGGGGTCATGCATGTCGGCCAGCCCGAGCCTGCGATCAAGGCGGCGCGGGCGGCGTTCCCGACCGACCCATGGTCGGTCGCGGCGCTCCATGTGGTGACGACGCTGACCGGCTCGGTGCTGCTCGCGCTGGCGCTGGCGCACGGTGTCCGCGACGAGGACCAGGTCTGGGCCGCCGCCCATGTCGACGAGGACTGGAACATCGAGAAATGGGGCGTCGACGAGGAGGTCGCTGCCCGCCGCGCCGCCCGCCAGCTCGATTTCAAGGCCGCCGCGGGCGTGCTCAGGGAGCTCAAGCCGGCTGCCGGTTAACGAGGGGTTTACGGCGCCGGGCTAGCCTGCGGCGCGTTCCTCGCCCTTGGCCGAGACCTCCGACATGGCAATCGCCATCAATCCCGTGCTGCCGGTGCTCGCCTCGAAGGAGGCGGACGGCGTTGCGCCGGACCTCACGCTCGAGGCCGGCAGCGTCGTCAATGCGCAGGTGCTGAAGGTGCTGTCCGCCGATCTGGTGCGAATCGCGATCGCGAGCCTGTCGATCGACGTCCAGACCGAGGTGCCGCTGCAGCAGGGCCAGAACCTGCGGCTCGCGGTGTCGCAGACCAATGACGGCATCCGCCTGCAGCTGGTCGGGCAGGGTCCGGACACCGGCGACGCGGTACGGCTGTCGCACGCAGCGGCCAACACCACCGACGCCGCTCAGCCGATCGCCACGGCACCGAAGGCTGTGCTGACGCCGCTGGAGCGCGTCACCATCACCGCGACCGCACAGCATGCGGCGGCGGTGCAGGGCAGCCAGGCGCCGCTGTTTGCCAATCTCGCCGCGGTCGCCGCGGCCAATCTGCCGCCGAAGTTGCAGGCTGCGATCGCGCAGGTGCTGGCGCAGCAGACCGGGCTCGACGAGAATTTGAGCGGCGATGCGGTCAAGACCGGCTTGCAGAAATCCGGCCTGCTGTTCGAGGCGACGCTGGCCGCGGGCGTTGCGCCCGCGAGCGGCAGCGTGCCCGATCTGAAGGCCGCGCTGATCGTGCTGCGCCAGGCGCTGACCTCGCTCGGTCCCGGTGAAACCGCGAAGCCTGTGTCCACGCTGGTCCAGCAACCGGCGCTTGCCAATGTCGGCACGACGCCGAGCTTGGTGCCATCCGGCGCGCCAGACCTCGACGTTCAGGAGATCCTGCTGCCCCAGGCCCGCCTGCCGGTCGCCGAGGATGTCAGCCGCGGCACCGCAGGGCTCGCCGGAGCACTCGCGGATGCGCTCGATGCCGGCCCGTCCGCGGGCGGCGCGCTCAATCTCATTCAGGAAGCGCTGCACGAACTCGGCAATCCGGCACGGCAGGGCGCCGCGCCGAGGGAGATGCTGCCGGGCGAGGTGCCCGTACGCGGCAACACGCCGCCGCCGCCGTTTCACGGCGCGCTGCCGTCGGCCCAGGCCGTCGCGGAGCCGTCGATTGCCGCTGGCACGCCGCTCACGACCGCCGCGCACCGCCTGCTGGAAAACACCGACGCCGCGCTGGCGCGGCAGACGCTGCTGCAGGTTGCCTCGCTGCCGGACCGCGGCGACGCTGCGCGCCCGCAGCTCGACGCCATGCTGCCGCGCTGGAATTTCGAGATCCCGTTCCTGACCCAGCAGGGCACGGCGATGGCGCAGTTCGAGATTTCCCGCGATGGCGGCGGCCATGAGGTCGAGGCGGCCAAGCGGTTGTGGCGCGCGCGCTTCACGCTCGATGTCGAGCCGGCTGGCCCGGTGCACGCGCTGGTCTCGCTGAACGGCGAGCGCACCTCGGTGCGGATGTGGGCCGAGCGGCCCTCGACCGCCGCGCAATTGCGCGCCGGCGCGTCCGAGCTGAGCCAGGCGCTGACCAGGGCCGAGCTCACGCCCGGCGACATCGAGATCCGCGACGGCAGCCCGCCGCAACCCGCGCCCGCGCGCGCCGGCCATTTCCTGGACCGCGCATCATGAGCGAGGCCAACAACCAGCTCGCGGTCGCGCTGCATTACGACCACGCCGGCGCACCGCGCGTGGTGGCAAAAGGCAAGGGCGCAATCGGCGCCAAGATCATCGAGGTCGCCAAGGCCAACGACATCCCGATCGAGGAGAACGAGGTCTTGGCCGGCGCGCTCTCCAATGTCGAGCTCGGCGACGAGATCCCGGCCGAGCTCTACAAGGCCGTCGCCGAGGTGCTGGTGTTCGTGCTGCGGATGTCGGGCCGGGCGCGCTAGCGGGCGCGTCTTCGAGCGAAGTGGACACCGGTTCGCGTGAAGAAAACGCGACAAACAAGTGAGTCTTATTGCCATCCTTTCACCACGATGGCATCAGCATCGTCGTCAATCCGAACCTGCCCAGGACTTGTCGTGATCCATCGCCGCCATGCGCTCGGTCTGCTTGCTGCCGCTACGATCCTGCCGTCGCGCAGCTTCGCCAACGTATCCTACCAGCGCAGCGAGTTTCGCGAGGAGCTGCAAAAGCGGTTCTTCGATCTCGGCACCGAGGGTACCTTCGTCGGCTACAAGGTGGACGATTATCTGATCATCGCCAGCGACAAGGTCCGCTCGGGCGAGGGCAAATTGCCGGCCTCGACCTTCAAGATCCCGAACGCGCTGATCGCGCTCGAGACCGGCGTGGTGCAGGACCCCGACAAGGACGTCTTCAAGTGGGACGGCACAACCCGCAGCATCGAGGCCTGGAACAAGGATCACACGCTGCGTTCCGCGCTCGCGGTGTCGGCATTCCCGGTGTTCCAGGAGATCGCCCGCCGCATCGGCGAGGAGCGGATGAAGAAATATCTCGAGATCATCGACTACGGCAACCGCGACATCGGCGGCGGCATCGACCAGTTCTGGGTGACCGGCAATTTGCGGATCGATCCGGTGCAGCAGATCGATTTCCTCGACCGGCTGCGCCGCGGCGTGCTGCCGGTCGGCAAGCACAGCCAGCAGCTGGTGTGCGACATCCTCCCCGTCACGAAAGTCGGCGAGACCGTCATCCGCGCCAAGACCGGCCTCACCGACAAGGAGCACGGCTCGCTCGGCTGGCTGGTCGGCTGGGCCGAGAAGGGCACCGACATCACCGTGTTCGCGATGAACATGGACTGCAAGACGCAGGCGCAGATCGATGCGCGGATGAGCGTCACGCAGCAATGCCTCACCGATATCGTCGCGCTGTGATGACCTGATCTGCGTGTTCATCGCTGGCTGGCGCTACGTAGCTCGACTAGCATCCTCCGATAAAATCAAGCGGAGGAATCATGCATTCAGCAACAGTCTGGCTCTCGTCGCTCACGCTGGCCGCGGCCGGCGGCTGGCTCGCGGCGACGGTGTTCTCGGCACCGGCCACCAGCAAGGAGCCGCGCTTCCCGCAGCTCACGATGGAGCAGCTCAGCGACCTGCAAAAACCGCTCGGCGAGCAGATCATGAAGGTGTCGAGCGTCGGCATCGGCGGTCCCTACAATCCGATGATCAGGAGCCCGGTGCTCGGCCAGCGCCTCTACGATCTGTTCTATTATCTGCGCTGGCAGACCTCGGTGCCGACCAGGCTGAACGAGTTCGCGATCCTGATCATCGGCCGGCAGTGGCGCTCGCAGGTTGAGTGGTTCGCGCACGCGCCGCTCGCCGCCAAGGCCGGCCTGCCGCCCGACGTCATCGCCGAGCTGAAGGCCGGTAACCGGCCGTCGAAAATGGCGGACGACGAGGCGGTCGTGTACGACTTCGTCACCGAACTGACCACGACCAAGAAGGTCTCCGACGAGACCTATGCGCGCGCCAAGAAGATCTTCAACGATCAGCAGATCGTCGACCTCACCGCCGTCGCCGGCAATTACGTGATGGTGGCGATGATCCTGGCGATGGCGGAGGAGACGGTGCCGCCAGGCAAGGAGGAGCCGTTCAAGGTGGGTGAGAAGTAGGGCGCCACTACGTCGGGTGGCTGCCAGCGCAATCGCGAATGCGGTGTGCTCCCTCTCCCGCTTGCGGGGGAGGGTTGGGGTGGGGGCTCTCTCCAGGGATCACATCGTGGAGAGAGCCCCCGCCCGTATTGCATCTTCGATGCAATACGACCTAAGAGCGAGCTTCGCTCGTCTCGACCCCCGCAGGCGGGAGAGGTAGAACCAGTCTGCCTCGAGACCTTCATCCCAACTCATCCTGGTCTAGCGCCCGATCGCCCGCTGCAAGGTCGGCATCAGTTTCGGGTCGCGGCATTGCGCGACGTTGAAGCGCATGAAGGCGGCGGCCGTCTGCGAGGCGCTGAACACGTTGCCCGGCGCCAGCACGACATTGTCCGCGAGCGCCAGCCGCGCCACGTCGGCGGAGTCGCACCCGTCGGGCAGTTGGCACCACAGATAGAAGCCGCCGCGCGGCATCAGCCAGGGTGTGACGCCGATGCGCTGCAGTTTGTCGCCGACGTCGCGGCGGGCGCGGGCAAGGCGCCGGCGCAGCTCCTCGACATGCTTGCGATAGAAACCGCTCGACAGCACGCTGGCGATGATCTCGGTCGCGACCGCGCTGGGGCCGCCGAAACTGGTCGCGACCTGGAGATCGACGAGATCCTCGATCCAGTCCGCGCGCGCGGCGATGAAGCCGCAGCGCACCGATGCCGACAGCGTCTTGGAGAAGCTGCCGATCCGGATCACGCGGCTCAGGCCATCGAGCGCGGCGAGCCGCGCCGAAGGCTCCGGCTCGAAGTCCGCAAAGATGTCGTCCTCGACGATGGTGAGATCGTAGGCGGTGGCGGCATTCAGCACGCGGTGCGCGGTCTGCGGCGACAGCGTCGCACCGGTCGGATTATGCAGCGCCGAGTTGGTGACATAGAGCCGCGGCCGCTCGGCGGCCAGTGTCGCCTCGAAGCTCGCGACATCGGGCCCCGACGCCGTATAGGGCACGCTGACGATGCGCACCTGATGCGCGCGCAGCAGGGCCCGGAAATTGAAGTAGCAGGGATCGTCGACCAGCACGGTGTCGCCCGGCCGCAGCAGGAAGCGGCAGACGAGATCGATCGCCTGCGTGCCGGATGCGGTCAGCAAAAGCTGCTCGGGCGGCACCTCGAGGCCCTCGTCGGCAAACCGCGCCATCAGGATCCGGCGCAGCGTGAGCGAGCCGCGTGCCGCGCCGTAGTCGGAGAGCACGGCGTCGTCGGCCCGCGCGAGGCCGCGCAACGCGCGCCGCAGCGCTTCGGTCGGCATCCACTCGGCGGGCAACCAGCCGCAGCCGGGTTTGAGCGCGCCGGTCTCGGCATCGAGCGATTGCCGCGACACCCAGAACGGATCGACCGCGCGGTCGCGCTGCGGCTGGTCCTTGGCGAGCGCGAGCGGCGGCAGCGCCGCGGACGAGACATAGAAGCCGGAGCCGGGCCGGGCGCGGATCAGGCCCTCGGCCACCAGCCGGTCATAGGCCTCGACGACGGTGGAGGGCGACACGCCCATGGTCGCGGCCAGGCCACGGATCGACGGCAGGCGGTCGTCGGCAACCAGCGCGCGGCTCGCCACCTTGGCGCGGATCGCGTTCATCACGTCGGTGGTCCGCGTCGCCTTTGGTGCATCGGATTGCTGTTGCAAGTGTATGCCTACCTTAGCCCATACAGTTTTGCGATATTGTACTGATCTGTAGCTGCCTTGGCGAGCCTCCGCTGGCTATGGTCGGTGCGAAGGCCGCGTGAGATTCGGTTGAATCGGTCCGGCTGCAATCTCGCTGCACCTCTCCCGCTTGCGGGGGAGGTCGCATCGCATCGAAGATGCGATGCGGGTGGGGGCTCTTGTCACGTAGAGATAGTCTCTTCGTGGAGAAACCCCCACCCCAACCCTCCCCCGCAAGCGGGAGAGGGAGCAGCTCGCGGCTCGACCTCAACTCGCGACGCGTCCCGGAGGTGAGGTACAATGGACAAGGCTTCGATCGACGGCTGGGGCAGCGGCTTGCTCGGCGTGATTATCTTCAGCGGCTCGCTGCCGGCGACCCGCGTGGCCGTCGCCGGGTTCTCGCCGCTGTTCTTGACTTCGGCGCGGGCGGCGATCGCGGCGCTGCTCGGCGCCGTGCTGCTGGCGGTGCTGCGGCAGCCCTGGCCGCAGCGCAAGGACCTGGTGTCGCTGACCATCGTCGCGCTCGGCGTCGTGATCGGCTTTCCGCTGCTCACCGCGCTCGCGCTCCAGCACATCACCTCGGCGCATTCGATCGTGTTCATCGGGCTGCTGCCGCTGTCGACCGCCGTGTTCGGCGTGCTGCGCGGCGGCGAGCGGCCGCAGCCGCTGTTCTGGCTGTTCTCCTGCATCGGCAGCGCGACGGTCGGCGCGTTCGCCTTGTCGAGCGACGGATCGGCGTCGCTGACCGGTGACCTCCTGATGGTCGCCGCCATCATCGTCTGCGGCCTCGGCTATGCCGAGGGGGCTGCGCTGTCGCGGCGGCTCGGCGGCTGGCAGGTGATCTCCTGGGCGCTGGTGCTCTCAGTGCCGGTGGTGCTCGTGATGACGATCATGACGCTGCCGCCGAGCTGGCAGGGCATCGGCGCGCCGGCCTGGCTCGGGCTCGCTTATGTCTCGATCTTCAGCATGCTGGTCGGCTTCGTGTTCTGGTATCGCGGGCTTGCGATCGGCGGCATCGCCAGCGTCGGCCAATTGCAGCTGCTGCAGCCGTTCTTCGGCCTCGCGCTGGCCGGCCTGCTGCTGCACGAGCAGGTGGCCTGGTCGATGATCGCGGCGACCCTGCTCGTCGTGGTCTGCGTGGTGTTCGCGCGCCGCTTCGCCTGACGTCTGTCTCTCCTCATGGTGAGGAGCGCGGAACGTGCGTCTCGAACCTTGAGGCCACAGGCGGGCCTGCATCCTTCGAGACGCCGCTTCGCGGCTCCCTCAGGATGAGGATATAGAGTTCGGGCCTCGTCAGCCCAGCTTGAACAGCGCCTGCAGGAAATCGCTGACCGCCTTGCGGGCCTCGAGCGCGGTGGTCGGGTTGCCGCCGACATGCGGGCCGAGCTCGACGCAGGCATCCTTGTAGCTGAACGGCGCCTGGGTCGATGCATTCATCAGCACGCCGCCTTCGCCTTCCCTGATGGTGCAGTGGCGCACGGTCTGCGATCCCGTTGCCTCCACCACCGTGCTGTTGCCGATCAGGCCGGCATCGAAGCCGTGCGCGGAATCGGGATACTCGGTCAGCACCACGTCGCGCTTGGCCGCTTGCAGCCGCGCGACATAGGCCTTGCAGCTCGCCACCGGATTATAGTCGTCGGGCGTGCCGTGGAAGATCCGGATCGGCCGCGCCGCGACCTCGGTATCGGTCAGATAGCCGGTCGAGCAATCCGGATAGAACGGGATATAGGCCGCAAACTGCACGCCGGATTTGTTCCAGAGCTTGTTGAAGCGGTCGAGGCTGGCATAGAGCGTCGCCTGGCCGCCGCGCGAAAATCCCATCAGCACGATGCGCTCGGGATCGACCCGCGGATGTTTGGCGAGGATCTCCAGCGAATGATAGATGTCGACGATCAGATTGAGCCGGCCGAGCAGCGCCTGGTTCGGTCCGGTTGCAGTGAGGCCGCGGCCGGAGAAGCCGTCGATCACGAAGGTCGAGATGCCCATGCCGTTGAAGTGGCGCACCCAGCCATCCATCCCGGCGCCGACGCCGCTCGAGCCGTGCATCAAGACCACGACCGGCAGCCGGCCGCTGCCTTGCGCGATGCGGAATTCGCCGCCGACGGTGACCGCCTTGCCGTTGCCGTCGCCGTTCAAAAATTGCTGGTCGGAGATCGTCAGTGAGGGGATGCCGTAGATCTCGGTGCGTGCCGCGATCTCCTTCGGAATCTGCTGCGCGCTGGTCTCGATGCAGGTGAACAGCACGGCGCAGCAAAACAGGATCGCGGTCGCGGCCAGGCGCCAGTCTGTCAGCATCGATTCCCCCGGAGGTTGTCTTGATTGGCCGCGACTACAGCAATCGACGCGCACGCTGTCAATTTGACCGGCCGTGCGTGACGTCAGGGAGCGGGCCGCTAGGCGGGCTCCTGCGCCTTCCCGATCCGCCCGAGATGGGTGAAGCCAAAACCAACAGAATATTTCAGCCCGTAGCCGAGCGCGCGGTCGATCCCGATATGGGCGAGCCAGATCATCGCGATCGAGAGCACCAGCGGTCCTTCGCCGGCAAAACCCAGCGTCATCAGCGCCACCGGCGCCAGATAGGTGTGCGCGGCGTTGTAGGCGATGGCGCCGGCCCGCGGGCTGATCAAGTAAGCGGCGAAGCTGATGTCCGGCACCAGGAACAGCAGGACGTAGACCAGCCAGGAACCCTCCCACTTGTAGTAGAGCACGGTCATGCCGAGGAACAGCACCAGGCCCTCCAGCCGGAGCAGGGTGCGCACCCCACCGGTCGCGGCACCGGTCTCGCCCGTGGTCGTATCAGTCATCGCTGTCTCCCCAGATATCGGAAAATCCTACCGTTTTTGCGCCCGAACCCGCTCACAAGCGGCTTTCCGGTTCCGAAACGGCCGTGCTAAAGCCATTTCCGAACGAAGCGGACCGGCTCGTGCCGGGACGCGGACTGTAGCTAACACGGGCGGAAACAAATGAAAGATATCCTCGATACCCTCGAAGAGCGGCGCGCCGGCGCCAAGCTGGGCGGCGGCGAAAAGCGCATCGAGGCGCAGCATGCCCGTGGCAAGCTGACCGCCCGCGAGCGGATCGAGCTCCTGCTGGACAAGGGCTCGTTCGAGGAATTCGACATGTTCGTCGAGCACCGCTCGATCGAGTTCGGCATGGAGAAGACCAGGATCCCCGGCGACGGCGTCGTGACCGGCTGGGGCACCGTCAACGGCCGCAAGACGTTTGTCTTTGCCAAGGATTTTACGGTTTTCGGCGGCTCGCTCTCCGAGACCCACGCGCTGAAGATCACGAAACTGCAGGACATGGCGATGAAGGCGAGGGCGCCGATCATCGGCCTCTATGACGCCGGCGGCGCGCGCATTCAGGAGGGCGTCGCGGCGCTCGCGGGTTATTCCTACGTGTTCCGCCGGAACGTGATCGCCTCGGGCGTGATCCCGCAGATCTCCGTCATCATGGGCCCCTGCGCCGGCGGCGACGTCTATTCGCCCGCGATGACCGATTTCATCTTCATGGTGAAGAACACCAGCTACATGTTCGTCACCGGCCCGGACGTGGTGAAGACCGTCACCAACGAGGTGGTGACGGCGGAAGAACTCGGCGGCGCCTCGGTGCACGCCACGCGCTCCTCGATTGCCGACGGCGCGTTCGAGAACGATGTCGACGCGCTGCTGCAGATGCGTCGCCTGATCGACTTCCTGCCCTCGAACAACACCGACGGCGTGCCGGAGTGGCCGAGCTTCGACGACATCGGCCGGGTCGATATGTCCCTGGACACGCTGATCCCCGACAATCCAAACAAGCCCTACGACATGAAGGAGCTGATCCTGAAGGTCGTCGACGAGGGCGACTTCTTCGAGATCTCGGAGACCTTCGCCAGGAACATCGTCACCGGCTTCGGCCGCATCGCCGGCCGCACCGTCGGCTTCGTCGCCAACCAGCCGATGGTGCTCGCGGGCGTGCTCGACAGCGATGCCTCGCGCAAGGCCGCACGCTTCGTTCGTTTTTGTGATGCCTTCAATATCCCGATCGTCACCTTCGTCGACGTGCCGGGCTTTCTGCCGGGCACCGCGCAGGAATATGGCGGCCTGATCAAGCACGGCGCCAAGTTGCTGTTCGCCTACTCGCAGTGCACGGTGCCGCTCGTCACCATCATCACCCGCAAGGCCTATGGCGGCGCGTTCGACGTCATGGCGTCCAAGGAAATCGGCGCCGACATGAACTACGCCTGGCCGACCGCGCAGATCGCTGTAATGGGCGCCAAGGGCGCGGTGGAGATCATCTTCCGCAGTGACATCGGCGACCCCGACAAGATCGCCGCCCGCACCAAGGAATACGAAGACCGCTTCCTGTCTCCCTTCATCGCCGCCGAACGCGGTTACATCGACGACGTCATCATGCCGCATTCGACGCGGCGGCGGATCGCGCGAGCGCTGGCGATGCTGAAGGACAAGAAGGTGGAGATTCCCGCGAAGAAGCACGACAATTTGCCGTTGTGAGCGATAGCTTAGGGTGGGTTAGCGCAAGCGCAACCCACCGCCTTCGTTCGGCATGATCCGCGGCGGTTATGGCTTCCGCCTTCGCTCGTTGAGCTACGGCGGACGCCGTCGCCTAACCCGCCCGGCAAACAGAAGGCTGATCTCAACCCATTCCAACCCTTTACGCTGAAAGGGGCGGACAATCTGTGACGGCAGGTAGGACAAACTGGTTGAGGATGGCGTTCGGGATGTGATGCGTCTGCTCGAAGGCGTTCACGACGACAACGAGATCGAGCCCGGGCACGATGAAAAGGCGTTGGCCGCCACTGCCGTACGCGGCGATCCAGGTCAGGTCGTGACCATTCAGCAAGGAACGGCCAAGCCACCAGTGATAACCATAGTAGACGGCCACGTGCCCTCCGGCGTTAACCCGCGGCTTGGTTGACTCGGCGATCCACGCGGCGGGCAGGACCTGTCTGCCGTTCCAGCGTCCATCATTCGCGACGAGTTGGCCAAGCTTGGCGACGTCGCGCGGCCGTAGCCGCAATCCGGCAAAGGCCGCGAGTTCGGCACTGCCGGTAAAACTCAGCCACTCGACATCAGTGATGCCGAGCGGTTCGAACAGCTTGTCTCTGGCAAAGACATCGATCCGTTGGCCGACGCTCTTGGCAAGGGCCGCAGCCAGGAGGCTGGTGGCGCCGCCGCTATAGTTGAACGATGCGCCGGGCGGCAGCGCCATCCGCTGTTCCAGAACATAGCGGTAGGGATCCTTCGCTTCGAGCAGATGCCGTTCGTTATTCGCCTGACTGTTCCAGCCGCGCGCTTCATCCCACCGTAGACCGTGCGACATGGTGAGCAGGTGCCGGAACGTGATGCGAGCGTTCTTGGTCGTACGAAGATCGGCATATTCGGGGAAATAGTCGATAACAGCGGAATCGAGCGGCGGAAATTGTCCCTCGCTGATCGCCAAGCCGATCAGAAGTGAGGTTACGCTCTTCGAGATGGAGCGGATGTCGTGCTTCGTTTCCGGCGAAAATTGAACCGGTGCCGACCACTCCATCCACCGGCGCTCCCGGCCGGCGAAATAGCGCTCGAACACGAGCTTGCCGCGCCGCACGATGACAACGGCGTGAACGTTGCGCTTGGGCCATTGTTTGAGAAACGCGTCGAGTCCGGAGAGGCTTTCGGCATCGAAGCCGACCTCGGCGGGAGCCGCAACGACCCATCCGTCGTCGAGCGTTGAACAGGCTAACATTTGATTTGAGTCCGAATCGGATGACCAAGAGCTAGCGCGCGCCTGAAGCGTAGCGATTTCTTGCGAAAATGAACACGGCGGGTTACGGCTTCCGCCTGACCCGCCCTACAGGTTCGAACTTGATGACCGAAGACGAGCCGACCGACGAGATCTCCGAGATCGAGGCGCAGATCGAGGAGCTTGCCGAGAGCGCCGAGCGCTCCCGGCGGATCATTCTCGGGTCAAAGGTCGCGATCGCAGGCGGGTTTGCGTTGCTGGCCGTCGCGCTGCTTGGGCTGTTAGGCGCTGGTCAGACTGCGGCACTCGGATCGATCGCACTGGTGCTCGGCGGCATCGTGTCGCTCGGATCGAATGTCAGCACGCTGCGGCAGACCGAGGCTGCGATAAGCACCGCCGAGGCGCGCCGTGCGCGTTTGATCGGCAATATCGACCTGCGGCTGGTTCACGATGCGCCGCTGAAGCTGATGTGAGGCGCGGTGGGCGCGCAAAGCGGCGCCACAAACTCAGTGTCGTCCTGGCGTAAGCCAGGACCCATTACCCCAAATCTCAATTGTTGCGCGGCGCTGGGGCCGCGATCCCGTTCATCACCGAATGCGGTGGTTATGGGTCCTGGCTTTCGCCAGGACGACGATCGTGTGTGAGGAACCCGCACCGTCATCGCCAGGTTCGCCGCCTCCGCTAAAGCTTCGGCGTGCCCAACAAGCCCCATCGAAGCCTTGGCGAAGACGGGACCGGGGCGATCCAGTACGCCGCGGCTTCTCGACTCAAACACCGGCGTCTCTGGGAAGCTGGATTCCGCATGCACGGGTGATGACGCCGTACAGGCCATTTGAGATGTGAATCGGTTTCTATCCTTGGGTCGTCCCGGGCAAGCGCAGCGCGACCCGGGACCCATAACCACAGCTCGATCTTGTTGCACGACGTTGGGGCCACAGCTTGCTTCAACAACGTAACGCGGTGGTTATGGGTCCCTGCTTCCGCAGGGACGACGGCGCAGCAAGCGACGCGTGTCCTCAGCCCGACGCCAGCGGCACGTAGTCGTATTCGCCGACGCCTTGCAGGATCAAAAAGGTCAGCGACGTCGTGCCGGCATTGGTGACGAGGTGAGGGCGGGTCGGGCGGACGGCGTAGACTTCGCCGACCTTCAGATTCACTTCCTCCTTCGGCTCCTGCAGGAACAGCCGCATCTGGCCCTCCAGCACATAGAAGGTGTCGGAGATGTTGCTGTGGGTGTGCCACGGCACCTTCTGGGTCGGCGAGAGTTGCAGCTCCATGATGCGGAAGCCGGGGCGGGCGGCGTGCTGGGCGCGGCGCTCGACTTCGTAGAGATGGCTGGCGTCCTTGACCGGTTGTCCTGGCTTCATGGCGGCCTCCCTGTGGTGTTGTCCCGTCGGGCGGGAAGGCGATGATGCTAGTCCTGTTCTGCCGCGCGCGGAACGGCCGGAATGGTCATGGCGGGCGCGCACGGTGCGTAGGGCGGGGCAGCCGTAACGCGCCCGGCAAGATTTCACTTCATCCCCATGCAGTTCGCATAGAATGTGGTCGTCGCCGGCCAGTCGGAGAACATCGCGCGGACGCCGACCTGCCTTGCCAGCACATCGAGCACGCTCAGCGTGTCGCCGTCGCGGTCGATCGCCGCCTTCACCGACTTGTGGTAGAACGCACCGCCTCGATTGAGCGGGCCGTCGCGCTCCAGCGACCAGCCGATCAGATCGAGCCCGGCGGCCTTCGCCGCCCTGGCGTAAGCCGACGGGACGATCTCGCCCTTGTCGTTCAGCGCCAGCATCGCGAAGATCGGCGGCCCCAGGATCGCGACGCCGGAGGCCTTCAATTCCTGCATCGACGGCTTCCAGGTCTCCGGCCGGTTCGGATCGAGGCCTGCTTTCTCGTAGCGGTCCTCGAGATAGAGCGCCCGGCTCGCGAAATCGGGTTCGGTCTTCACCCAATAGAGGATGTCCTTGAGGCTGAAGCTCTGCGGGAAGACCTCGCTCGGCGGAATGCCGGCGGCCTTGTAGGCGGCGAGCATCTGGGTCGCATATGTCTCCTGGGTGTAGTCGCCGTCGAACGGCATCGCCACCTCCGGCGCCTTCAGCTCGGGCGTGAATTTTGCACCGAGACTTTTGATCAAGGCGATGCTGTCGTCGTGGCTCATCAGCGTCCCGGAATTGGCGTAGAGGTCGGTGCGCCAGCGCGGCGTGCCGTTCTGGAACTCCTCCGGCGTCTTCGCATCCGGATTGAAACCGTCCATTTTCGCGGTGAGGCGCTTGAATTCGGCGAGCGTGATGTCGCTCGTGCAGCATTTCGCCGAGGCCTTCCTGCCGGTGGCCGGATCGGCCGGGCTGAAGGGTTGCGTGCATTTCGCGGCAAGGTCCGGCACCGTCAGGATGTTGGTCGTGGTGTGCAGGTCGCATTGCGAATGCCGGCACACCAGCTGGCGATCCCGCGTGAAGGTGACGTCGCATTCGATCACGCCGGCGCCCATCCGCGCGGCGGCGAGATAGGATTCGCGGCTATGCTCGGGAAATTGCAGCGCGGCGCCGCGATGGCCGATCGAAAAATCGGTCTTGTGGAACGGCCCGGTGCATTGGCTGAGCTGCTGCTTCAGGGGCCCGTCCTTCATCTTGTCGACCAGATAAAACGGGCGCGGCCCGAGCTGCGCCTCGCGCGGCAGCGCGATCTCCCCGGCGGCGACGGGCAGCGCGGCGCCGAGGGCGAACAGGAACGCGAGCAGGGCGGTGCGGTGACGGGCAAGCATGGGTGATCCCCCTGATCAGGCATTGTCAGCAGACCGACATATCACGGAGCATAGACCGGCCGCGTGTGCGAAATGGAACCATGGAGGGAGCGCGCTGAACTGTGATGACATGAAGCGGCTGGTCGCCGACTTCAACCGTGACTGGCCGGAGGTGACGCGTACGCGCGATCTCCTGGTGCTGGCGGAGGAGGCAACGGCGGCATGATGGTTGCGTGACGTCACGACGTCGACGACCCTCGAGTTCCATCAAACGTGAACGCGCGGTTCAGCGAGTGTTCAGGTCGCGAGGCAAAAACTCGCTGCTGCAGTTGGTCCAGCTCAGCAACAAAGGGAAACGCTCATGGAACGCCGGGATTTTCTGAAGATGGCCTTCGGTGCCGCCGCCGGAGCCGTCACCTTCGCAGCGACGGCGCAGGCGGCGCCGCTCGCGCCGCTTCCTCTCAACCAGGATGCACGCGCACCGGCGGCTGGCGATGCGCATCCCGCCGTCACCACGGGCGAGGAGGTCGGCCGCATGAAGCCCGAGCAAGTACGCTGGCATCATCGCCACTGGGGTTGGCGTCACCGGCACTGGCACCGCAGGCATTGGGGCTGGCGCCGCCACCATTGGCGCCGTCATCACTGGCGTCGCTGGTGATATCGACTCTGTGACGAAAAGAAAAACCCCGCGCCAGGCGGGGTTTTGTTAGTTCGGAATGTGCAGCGATCAGATCGGGCGGCAACGGCCGTAGCGCCAGGCAAAGCCGTAAGGGCAGGCGCGGACACGCGGCGCCACCACGACGGGGCGCTCAACCACGACCGGCGGACGCACGACGACGGCGCCCGGCGCGACGACGACGCCGCGATTCCTGACGCAGCCGCCATAGGGGCCACGGTGCCAGCCGGGGCCGCAGCCACCGGCCGCATCAGCGGCGCTGATGCCGGCGAATGCGGTCGTCAGCAAAACTGCTGCAGCAAAAAGATACTTCATGTCTTCTCCTTTTTATTTGGGCCGCGCTGCGGCACCGCAACAAACTTTCGTCTACCGATTCGCCCGGCGGGATCATTGCAGAAGCCGTGCCCGATGTCGCCGACCATAATGTTGCGGCCTGAATGCGACATGAATGTTGCAGCTCACAGCTGCGTCAGCGCGCCGCAAGTCGGCTCAGCATCACTTCGAAATATTTCGCAGATGCGACAGCCGCGCTAATGGCGAGCGTGCGAAGATACATCGGAAGGCGAGGCAAGTGAGACCGGCGGTTCGTCGACGCTTGCCGCAAGGCGCGCCGCTATTGGTCCGGGCCGAACAGCGCGGCGAATCGCTTCTCGCCGTTGCGCGAAAAATTGACCACGCGGCTGCCCGGCGCAGCATCGCGCGCGGCCCATTTCAGTTCGGTGAAGCGGTCCATCATGGCAGCACCGAGCGTGCCGGCGAGATGATGCCGCCGCTCGCTCCAGTCGAGGCAGGCCTTGCACACCGGACGGCGCGGATGCGTCAGCGCATCGGCGTCGATCTGCAGCTCCTCGGCCATGAAGCGCTTGCCTTCGCCGGTGAGCTCGATCGCCTGCTTGCTCTGGCGGACCAGCTTCTGCCGCTTCATGCTGTCGAGCATCTGCACGCCAAGATCGCCGGCGAGATGGTCGTAGCAGATGCGGGCGCGGCGCAGCGCCGGATCCTTCGGCCCGGTGCGCACCCGCATATGGCCGGCGCGGGCGGCGATGCCCTGCAGGCCTTCCAACACGTCGGCGACGTCGGGGTCAGAGAGGCGGTAGTAGCGGTGGCGGCCCTGCTTCTCGGGCTCGATCAGCCCGCCGGCCTCGAGCTTGGCAAGATGCGAGCTCGCCGTCTGCGGCGTGATGCCGGCCTCCTGCGCCAGCTCGCTCGCGGTCAGCGCCCGGCCGGTCATCAGCGCGGTCAGCATGTTGCAGCGTGCGGGATCGCCGACCAGTGCGGCGATCCGGGAGATGTCGGGTCCTGCTTTCATAGTTCGATGATAGCCGAAGCATCGAGGTCGGACAAGCCGCTATTGTTCACCGTGCCGTCATTGCGGGGATTGCTTCGCTGACGCTCGCAATAACGGAAACATGACCGGAGGCCATCAATGACCGTCACCGTCTTCATCCGCTACCAGCTCGATCCGTTCAAGCGCGCGATGTTCGAGGAGTATTCGCGGAACTGGCTCTCGATCATCCCGCGCTGCGGCGGCGATCTCATCGGCTATTGGATGCCGCATGAGGGAACCAACAATGTCGCCTTCGCGCTGATCTCGTTCGAAAGCCTTGCCGCCTATGAGGCCTATCGCGCGCGGCTGCGCCAGGACAAGGAGGGCGTCGCGAACTTCAACTTCGCGGAAGAAAACCGTTTCATCCTCGCCGAGGAACGGACATTTCTCCGCAAGGTCGAGTTATAGTGGGGCCACAACAGCAATGTGCGGGAGGCGCCCATGATCGCCGTGATCTTCGAAGTCTGGCCGAAGCCTGAGCACCGGGACCTCTATTTCGACCTTGCCGCCGAGCTGAAGCCGATCCTGCAGGAGATCGACGGCTTCATCTCGGTCGAGCGGTTCGAGAGCATTACCGAGAAGGGCAAGTTCGTGTCGCTGTCATTCTTTCGCGACGAGGCTGCGGTTGAAGCCTGGCGCAACACGATCGAGCATCGCCGTACCCAGGCCAAGGGCCGCGCGCGGATCTTCGAAAACTACCGGCTACGGGTGGCGAGCGTGATCCGTGATTACGGCCTGAACGAACGCGATCAGGCACCGAAGGACAGCCGCGCGGTGCATGAGCCGCACTAGCGGGCGGATGCGTGGGTGCCTATCTGTGCGCGGCCAATGACTCTAGGGAGCGACCAATGCCACTGCCAACTGCTGACAAACGCGCCGCCTTCAAGAAGCTGCATGAGGGCGGGTGCTTCATCATTCCGAATCCGTTCGATGTCGGCAGCGCCCGCGCCTTGCAACATCTCGGCTTCAAGGCGCTGGCGTCGACCAGCGCGGGCTTTGCATGGACCATCGCCAAGGCCGACAACCGCGTCACCGTCGACGACGTCTGCGACCACCTGACTGCGCTGTGTGCGGCGGTCGAGATTCCCGTCAATGCGGATTTCGAGGGCGGCTTCGCGGTCGAGCCCGACAAGGTCGCGGTCAATGTCGCGCGCGGCGTCAAGACCGGCGTCGCCGGGCTCTCGATCGAGGATTCCACCGGAGACGCCGCCAATCCGCTGTTCGAGCAGAAGCTTGCGGTCGAGCGCATCAAGGCGGCGCGCAAGGCTATCGATGCCGACAACAGCGGCGTGTTGCTCACCGGCCGCTGTGAGGCATTCCTGTGGGGGAAGAAGGACCTCAATCTGGTGATCGAACGGCTGCAGGCCTATTCGGAAGCAGGAGCGGACGTCCTTTATTCGCCGGGCATCGCGACGAAGGAGGAGATTTCCGCGGTCGTGAAGGCGGTCGCGCCAAAGCCGGTCAATCTTCTGATCGGCGGGGCGTCCGAGCTGACGCTGCAGGCGGCTGCCGATCTCGGCGTGCGGCGGATCAGCGTCGGCGGGGCACTGGCGCGGATGGCCTGGGCCGGCGTGATGAAGGCGGCCAAGGAGATGGCCGAGAAGGGCACCTTCACCGAATTCGCCAACGGCTATCCCGGCGGCGAGCTCAACAAGATGTTCAAGTAGACTCACACGCAAAAAAGCAGCGGGCCGCTGGGGCCCGCTGCTTCACCGCTCCGGGGACGGACGCGGATTACTTGTTCTTGTCGCCGGTCGAGTCGGACGGCGCCGCCGAGCGGTCGATTTCCTGTCCAGTCGGCTTGTTGGCCGACGGAGACGCGGGCTGCGCCGGTGCCGCGCCCGTGGTCGTGCCGGGCTGGCTGTTCGGCTTCGGCGTCACGTCGCGCATGCCCGGAGGCGGCGCGGCCGGATTGGCCGGCTGCTGCTGCGCGGTCTGCGCTGACGGCGTGGTGCCCGCCTCATGCACCGACGTATTGTTCAAGCCGTAGAACAGCGCACCGAGCACCACGGCCACCGCGACTGCGAACATCGCGATCTTGGTGGTGCTGGCGGGTCCCTCCTGGAGTTCCGGATCCGGCTGCAGCTCGTTGTCCAGGCTGTTGAAGCGCGCCTGACGGCGCATTTCGTCCTCGGTCAGGTTGGCGCGATACGGATCGTCAGGTTGATGGGCCATTGCAAAGTTCCTCCGTTAGCACCTCAAAGCTAAACGCATGGGACAATGGCTGGCGCGCAAGGATGTTCCGCGCCAATGTTGCAACCTGTTCATGCAGGAACCGTCGATTCCTTGGGTTCCAATCTGTTTCATGAGGCCTTTTCAATGTGGACCATGCCGCCCACCGATTCGGTGCTGCAAGTGCTCTCGTTCATTGCGGTTGCGGCGCAGTCGATGACGGCGGCGTTGGCGGCCGGCAGGCGCAGCATGGATTGGGCCGGCGTCTGCATGCTCGGCGCGATCACCGCGCTCGGCGGCGGCACCATCCGCGACGTGCTGCTCGGGCATTATCCGCTGCTCTGGGTCGCGCACCCGATCTACCTTGCGGTCGCGGCGGCCGGCGCCTTCGCCACCATCCTGCTGGCGCGGCTGGTGCACCGGCTCAACCTCGCATTCCTGGTGCTCGATGCGATCGGGCTTGTGGTGTTCACCATGGCCGGCTGCGACGTGGCCTCGCAAGTCGACGTCCCGCTGCCGATCGTGATCGTCGCCGGCATGATCTCCGGCTGCGCCGGCGGCGTGCTGCGCGACATCCTCTGCAACGAGGTGCCACTGTTGTTTCGCAGCGAGCTCTACGCCAGCGTCTCCGTGGTGACGGGACTGTTCTATGTGACCGGCTCCGGGCTGCAGGTGAACGCCCAGCTCTGGACCGCGCTGACCTTCGCGCTCGGGCTGACGTTCCGCATGCTTGCGATCCGCTACCGATGGGAGATGCCGAAATTCGTGTTCAGCGACGAGGAGCGTTGAACGGCTATTTCGCCGTCCGCGCCTTCGCGACCTCGTCCGCGGTGACCGCCGGCGCCGCGTTGCCCCAGGCATTGCGGATGTAGGTCGCAACGTCCGCGACCTCCTGGTCGGTGAGCTTCGGATAGGCCGGCATCGAGCCTGCGTTCGGCGCGCGCGGCGTGGTCACGGTCTGCGCGCCGTCGAGGATGATGCGCAGCGTGCTCGCAGGACTAGCCGATTGCAGATTGGCGTTGCCGGGCAGCGGCGGATAGATCCGCGGCGCGCCCGAGCCGTCGAGCTCATGACAGGCGATGCAGGCGCCGCGATAGATGCGCTCGCCATTGCTCATCTGCGCCGGCGAGGGCGGGGTGACCTCCGGCTCCGGCGCGCCGGCGGGCAGGCCCTTCAGATAGACCGCGATGGCGCGCACATCGGCGTCGCTCATCTTCGAGGTCGAATTGAGCACCACCTCGGACATCAGGGAGCCGGCATGGCTGTGCCCATTGCGGCCGCTCTGCAGATATTCGGCGATGTCAGCCACGCTCCATGATTTCAGCCCGCTGCGCGCGGCGCCATCGAGCCTTGGCGCGAACATGCCTTGCACCATGCTGCCGCCGAACGCCTGGTCGCGCCGGTCGGCGCCGAAGGCGTTCTTGGGCGTGTGGCAGGCGCCGCAATGGGCGAGGGCCTCGACGAGATAGCGGCCGCGATTCCATTCCGAACCCTTGTTCTGGTCCGGCTGGATGATGCCCGCCGTGAAGAACAGCGCGTTCCAGGCCCGCATCAGCACGCGGTAGTTCAAAGGCCAGCGCAGCTCCGGCGGCGGCCCCTTGTTGCTGACCGGCGCCAGCGTCGCGAGATAGGCGCGGATCGCCAGGATGTCGTCGCGGATCAGCTTCGTGAAGTACGGGTAGGGGAAGGCAGGAAAATAATGCGCGCCGCTCGGCGAGACGCCCATCCGCAGCGCGCGCAGGAAATCGTCGTCGCTCCAGCCGCCGATGCCGGTATCGCGGTCGGGGGTGAGGTTCGGCGAGAACACCGCACCGAACGGCGTGTCGATCCGCTTGCCCCCGGCAAAGGGCTTTGCCGGATCAGCCGTGTGGCAGCTGGCGCAGTCGCCGGCGATCGTGAGCGCCTTGCCGCGGGCGATGACGTCGTCGGCCGGCGCCGCGGCACATTCGCTTGCCGTGAGCGCACCGCACAACAGCGCGGCGACCAGAATCGCGCCCGTCGTTCGAAATCGTCGCCGCATCCAATCACCTTTCGGTCCACAAGACGCGTTACGCCATTTCGCCGCGGGCCTGTCCTGCGACAGAAACCGAAACGGCCCTGCAATATTCCCGGCACGAAATTGCGATTTTTGAGCGACGGGCCTGCTCGCCCAGAATTGTGCTGCGCGGGCCGGAAAATCCGACATAGACTGGTTCTAACAAGCTCGGATGACTAGCTAAAAAGCTGTCGTCGCGACCAGCGAAAAGAGGGCTAAATGGGAATCAACCAAGGGCCTATCAGCCTCGACCAGAAATACACCCAGGACACCGGCCACGTCTTCATGACCGGCATCCAGGCGCTGGTCCGCCTGCCCATGGCGCAGATCAGGCGCGACCGCGCCGCGGGTCTCAACACGGCAGGCTTCATCTCCGGCTATCGCGGTTCCCCCCTCGGCGGCTACGACCAGCAACTGTTCGCCGCCCGCAAGCATCTCGAGCAGTACAACATCAAATTCCAGCCCGGCGTGAACGAGGACCTCGCGGCCACCGCGATCTGGGGCTCGCAGCAACTCGCCCTGTCGCCGGGCGCCAAATATGATGGCGCAGTCGGCATCTGGTACGGCAAGGGCCCCGGCGTCGACCGCTGCGGCGACGTGTTCCGCCACGGCAATGCGGCCGGCTCCGCCAAGCATGGCGGCGTGCTCTGCCTTGCGGGCGACGACCATGGCGCGAAATCCTCCACCGTCCCGCATCAGTCCGACCACGCCTTCATCTCCGCGCTGATGCCCTACCTCTACCCCTCCAGCATCCACGAAATGATCGAGATGGGCCTTCTGGGTATCGCGATGTCGCGCTACTCGGGCTGCTGGGTCGGCATGAAGGTGATCACCGAGACGGTCGAGACCACGGCCGAGATCGATCTCACCGACGAGATGACGCCTTTCATCATTCCGACCGATTTCGAGCTCCCGCCGGGCGGCCTCAACATCCGCTGGCCCGACGACCGCTTCGAGCAGGACCGCCGGCTGCAGGACTACAAGGGCTTTGCCGCGATCGCCTTCGCCCGCGCCAACAAGGTCAACCGCATCACGATGGATTCGCCGAACGCGCGCTACGGCATCATGGCCTCGGGCAAGAGCTACGAGGACATCCGCCAGGCGCTGCGCGAGCTCGGCATCACGCCCGAGATCGCCGCCAAGATCGGCATCCGCCTCTACAAGATCGGCATGCCCTGGCCGCTGGAGCCGGAAGGCGTGCGCAACTTCGCCGTCGGCCTCGAGGAGATCTTCATCGTCGAGGAGCGCCGCGAGATCGTCGAGAACCAGGTCAAGCAGGAGCTGTTCAACTGGCGCGACGACGTGCGCCCGCGCATCGTCGGCAAGATGGACGATCACGACAAGCGCTTCCTGACCTTCGCCGCCGAGCTCAGCGTGGCCTCGCTTGCGAGCTCGCTCACCGAACGGCTGCTTCGACTTAATCTCAATCCCGAAATCGCCGAGATGCTGCGCGCCAAGGCGGACTGGTTCAACGGCCGTCAGTCGACGCAGATGCAAGCGACCGCGCCGGTCAGCCGCACGCCGTATTTCTGCTCGGGCTGCCCGCACAACACCTCGACCAAGGTGCCGGAAGGCAGCCGCGCGCTGGCCGGCATCGGCTGCCACTTCATGGCGCTGTGGATGAACCGCTCGACCGAGACCTTCACCCATATGGGCGGCGAGGGCGTGCCGTGGGTCGGCATCGCGCCGTTCACCAACGAGAACCACGTCTTTGCCAATCTCGGCGACGGCACCTATTTCCACTCCGGCATTCTCGCGATCCGCCAGTCGATCGCTTCCAAGGCCAACATCACCTACAAGATCCTGTACAACGACGCGGTCGCCATGACCGGCGGCCAGCGCCACGACGGCGATCTCTCGCCGCAGCAGATCACCTTCCAGCTCCATGCCGAAGGCATCCGCGAGATCTATCTGGTCTCGGAGAATCCGGACGCCTATCCGGCCGATACGATCGCGCCCGGCGTCAAGCTGTTCCATCGCGACGAGCTCGAGAACGTCCAGAAGATGTGCCGCGACACCAAGGGCACGTCGGCGATCGTGTTCGTGCAGACCTGCGCCGCCGAAAAACGCCGTCGCCGCAAGCGCGGCCTGATGGAGGATCCGCAGCGTCGCGTGCTGATCAATCCTGCCGTCTGCGAAGGATGCGGCGACTGCTCGGTGCAGTCGAACTGCATCTCGGTCGAGCCGCTGGAGACGGAGCTCGGGCGCAAGCGCACCATCAACCAGTCGACCTGCAACAAGGATTATTCCTGCGTGAAGGGCTTTTGCCCGTCCTTCGTCACGGTCGATGGCGGCAAGCTCAGGCGTCGCGCGCCGCCCGAGCTCGGCAGCATCGATAATCTGCCGGAGCCAGCCTCCAAGCCCGCGCTCGACCGGCCCTACAACATCGCGGTCGGCGGCGTCGGCGGCACCGGCGTGCTGACGATCGGCGCGCTGCTCGGCATGGCCGCGCATATCGAGGGCAAGGCCTCGATGATCCTCGACATGTCAGGTCTCGCGCAAAAGGGCGGCGCGGTGCTGAGCCACGTCCGGCTCTCCGAGCACACCGCCGACGTGACCTGCTCGCGCATCGTGACCGGAACGGCCGATCTGGTACTTGCGGCCGACGAGGTCGTGGCGGCGTCGAAGGACACCATCACGCTGTGCGATGCGAGCCGCACCGTCGGCATCATCAACAGCCACGTGATCCCGACCGCGGACTTCATCCTGAACCGCGACTTCAACTTCCAGAGCCGCAAGGTCAACAGCGTGCTGGAGACCGAGCTGCGCAAGGACTCCGCCTTCTTCGACTTCACCAAGCCGGCCGAGGCGCTGCTCGGCGACTCCATCGCCACCAACATCATGATGATGGGCTTTGCCTATCAGCGCGGGTTGCTGCCGCTGTCGGCGGAGGCGATTCTGCAGGCGATCGAGGTCAACGGCGTCTCGATCAAGATGAACACGCAGGCGTTCCAGCTCGGGCGTCTGGCCGCGGCCGATCCGGCGCGCCTCGCCGCGATGATGAAGGGGCAGGATGACGACGCAGCCCCGGTCAAGACGCTGGATGCGATGTCGCTCGACGAGATCATCACCCACCGCATGGCGCTTCTGACTGACTATCAGAGCGCGCGTTTGGCAAAACGCTACCGCAAGCTGGTCGACCAGGTTCGCGACACCGCCACCAAGGGCGGCTACGGCGAGGCGCTGCCGCGCGCGGTCGCGATCAACTACGCAAAGCTGCTCGCCTACAAGGACGAGTATGAGGTGGCGCGGCTGTTCACCGACGGCCGTTTCGAGAAGCAGCTGCGCGATCAGTTCGAGGGCGAGTTCAAGTTCAACTTCAATCTGGCGCCGCCGATCCTCGGCGGCGGGCTCGACGCGCAGGGCCGGCCGAAAAAGCGCGCCTTCGGGTCGTGGATGATGTCGGCCTTCAGGGTGCTGGCAAGATTCCGCTTCCTGCGCGGCACGCCGCTCGACATCTTCGGCTACAACGCCGACCGCAAGCTGGAGCGCGATCTGATCGCCGGCTACGAGAAGGATGTCGCGACGGTGCTGAACCTGCTGTCGCCCCTCAACCACGACATCGCGGTCGAATTGCTGGCGCTGCCCGATCGCATCCGCGGCTACGGTCCGGTGAAGGACAAGGCGATCAAGGAAGCGAAGGTTCGCTACGCACAACTCGCCGCCGACCTCGCCAACCCGCCGCCCGCGCCGCGGCAGATGGCGGCAGAGTAGGGGGTGTTCACAGCGCTCGATGCTGCTCCGGAGCGGCTCGACAAACACGAGCAGAATTTCGTCGAGCGGATCCAACGACATGGTTGGTTCGGTACGCATGTCGCATCGGACGACGTAGGTCCGGGCTTCTCGTACACCACCGGATTTTGGCTGAAATTCAAGCTTCCGGAATTGATCCTGTTCTCAATGTCGATGGAGAACGCCCAGGATACGTTCTGGCACATCTATCGCGAACTCGAGGCTGGGCGACGGTTTCCTGTTGGCGAGCTAACGGAAGAGATATTCGAGAATGCCTCCGCGGTGCTGCTCCCGGTCGCTGTCGAGCATTATCGATCCCATCTCGGGTGGAGCAGATGGTTTTACGGAAACGACAACTTTGAATGCCACCAGATCATATTCCCGGATCGAGGCGGAGAGTTTCCGTGGGCGCCGGGGTCATCGGACGAGTTTAGGTCGGCGCAGCCAGACTTGACCGCTGGCAATTGGTCCGGGCTGCGCGATCGATAGCGTGCCTTGCGATTTCCACGCGTGCCAGGTTTGAGAAGAGGTCACAAGCAGCACGGCCTTTGCAAAAGGGAAACAAAGGTTCGCTACGCGCAACTCGCCGCCGACCTCGCCAACCCGCCGCCCGCGCCGCGGCAGATGGCGGCGGAGTTGCGCAGTCACACATTCAACGTCGTCCCGGGCAAGCGAAGCGCGACCCGGGACCCATAACCACCGTTGTTCGTTGTTGCGCGAGGCCGTGGCCGCAGCTTGGTCTCGCAACACAATCCTGTGGTTATGGGTCCCGGCTTTCGCCGGGACGACATTTGTGTTTTGGGCGCGCGCACGGTGCACACGCCGCAGTCTCGCCTGACGGAATATTTCCGCGCTTGCCAAGGTCGCGCCGTCGGTTCAGAAAAACGCTCGAGCGAAGAAACGCCAGCGGAGAGCGATTTGACCATCAAGGGCAAGGCCTACATTGCCGGGATCTACGAACATCCCACCCGGCACGCACCCGATAAATCAACAGCACAGCTTCACGCCGAGGTCGCCAAGGGCGCGATTGAGGACGCCGGGCTCACCAAGGACGATATCGACGGCTATTTCTGCGCCGGCGACGCGCCGGGCGGGCTGTGGCCGATGGTCGATTATCTCGGCCTCAACACCAGGAAGCTGCGTCACGTCGACTCAACCGAGACTGGAGGCTGTTCCTATCTGATCCATCTCGGCCACGCCGCCGAGGCGATCGCCGCGGGCAAATGCTCGGTCGCGCTAGTCACGCTGGCGGGCAAGCCGCGCACCGGCCCGATGCCGCCGCGCGCGTCGGGCGCCGAAGCCGATTTCGAATCCGCCTACGGGGCTACCACGCACAATGCCTATGGCATGTGTGCCATGCGCCACATGCACGACTACGGCACCACCTCCGAACAGCTCGCCTGGATCAAGGTCGCGGCCTCGCATCACGCGCAATACAATCCGCATGCGATGCTGAGGGAGGTCGTCACCGTCGAGGACGTGCTGAGCTCGCCGATGATCTCCGATCCGCTGCACCGCATGGATTGCTGCGTCGTCACCGACGGCGGCGGCGCGATGATCGTCACGACGCCCGAGATCGCCAAGAGCCTGAAGAAGCCGCTGGTGCGCCTGATCGGCCATGGCGAGGCGATGAAGGGCCCGCGTGGCGGCAAGGATCTCGACCTGACTTATTCCGCCGGCGTGTGGTCCGGTCCGCGCGCCTTCGAGGAGGCGGGCGTGACGCCGAAGGACATCAAATACGCCTCGATCTATGACAGCTTCACCATCACGGTGCTGATGCAGCTCGAGGATCTCGGCTTCTGCAAGAAGGGCGAGGGCGGCAAGTTCGTCGCCGACGGCAATCTGATCTCGGGCGTCGGCAAGCTGCCGTTCAACACCGACGGCGGCGGCCTGTGCAGCAACCATCCCGTCAATCGCGGCGGCATGACGAAAATCCTCGAGGCTGTGCGCCAGTTGCGCGGCGAGGCGCATCCGAAGGTGCAGGTGAAGAACTGCGACCTCGCGATCGCCCACGGCACCGG
This sequence comes from Bradyrhizobium sp. UFLA06-06, assembly GCF_054820065.1. Taxonomy (NCBI): domain Bacteria; kingdom Pseudomonadati; phylum Pseudomonadota; class Alphaproteobacteria; order Hyphomicrobiales; family Nitrobacteraceae; genus Bradyrhizobium; species Bradyrhizobium sp. UFLA06-06. The sequence goes on along the minus strand of NZ_JADFUD010000015.1, from coordinate 22,419 downwards.
CGGTCTGCTCGGCGTTCGCCACGCCGCCTCAACCTGCATTCTGGAGCGTGCGTGATGTCTGAAGCGAAGAAGTACAATGCCCCGGTGACCAACCCGGAGACCGCGCCGTTCTGGGAAGCGGCGAAGGCGGGTAAGTTCATGATCAAGCGCTGCAACACCTGCGGCGAGGCGCATTACTTCCCGCGCGCGATCTGCCCGTTCTGCTTCTCGGACAAGACAGTGTGGGAAGAGTCGAGCGGCGAGGCCACGGTCTACACCTACAGCCTGATGCGGAAGTCGCCGACCGGTCCCTATGCGATCGCCTATGTGACGCTGAAGGAAGGTCCGTCGCTGCAGACCAACATTGTCGATTGCGATCTTGAGAACGTGAAGATCGGCCAGAAGGTCAAGGTGGTGTGGAAGCCGACCGACGGCGCCCCGCTGCCGTTCTTCACGCCGGCCTAACCTAGAAAGTACCTTCCCCCCTTGCGGGGGAAGGTGGCAGCCGAAGGCTGCCGGAAGAGGGGTTCTCTCCGCGAGAGATGCGTTTGAGGAGCCAACCCCTCTCCCAAACGAGTTTGCGTTTGATGCCGGTGCAGCCCTCTCCCGCAAGGGGAGAGGGCGCAATAACGCGCAACGGCGAAGAAAGAACAGTTCGGGGAGAAAACAACAATGCCGATCGTGTACGAACAGCTGATGGCCCTGAAGAATCTCGGCCAGAAATACAGCTACACCGACCGCGACGTGATGCTCTACGCCTATGGCATCGGCCTGGGTGCCGATCCGATGGACGAGAACGAGCTCGCCTTCGTCAATGAGGGCGTGCTGACGCCGCGCCCGCTCAAGGTGGTGCCGACGTTTGCCTCGGTCGCGGCCTGGGGCGCCGGTCCCGGCGAGATGAACCTCAACCGCGTGATGGTGGTCGACGGCGAGCGCGACATCACCTTCCACAAGCCATTCGCTACCGCGGCGCACATCACGGCCGACTCGACCGTGCTCGACGTGTTCGACAAGGGCAAGGACAAGGGCGCGGTGATCCGCCACCAGACCGTGCTGAAGGACGAGAAGGGCGAGAAGCTCGCCACGCTGGTCGCCTCGCGCTTCGCCCGCGGCGATGGCGGCTTCGGCGGCCCGTCCGACGGCCAACCCGAGCCGCACAAGGTACCGGAGCGCGCGCCGGACAAGATCGTCGATATCACGACGCGGCCCGACCAGGCGCTGGTCTATCGGCTGTGCGGCGACCGCAACCCGCTGCACTCCGATCCGGAGTTCGCCAAGAAGGCCGGCTTCCCGCGGCCGATCCTGCACGGCATGTGCACCTACGGCATCACCTGCCGCGGCGTGCTGCAGACCTACGCCGACTTCGATCCGTCAGCCTTCAAGCAGCACGTTGCGCGGTTCTCCTCGCCGGTGTTCCCCGGTGAGACCGTGACCATGGAGCTGTGGAAGGACGGCAATGTGGTGTCGTTCGAGGCCAAGGTGAAGTCGCGCGGCGTCACCGTGATCAAGAGCGGCAAGACGGTGCTGGCTTAAGCGGCGAGGGTGATGCACTCCCTTGCCCCGCTCTTGCGGGGAGAGGGTTGGGGTGAGGGGCTCTCTCACCGCAACGGTGGTCTGCGGACAGACCTGTACCCCCTCACCCGGATCGCATCTCGCGATGCGATCCGACCTCTCCCCGCAAGCGGGGCGAGGTAAGAAAGAGCAACAATAAACGGAGAAAACAACCATGGGATTACTCGACGGCAAGGTGGCGCTGATCACGGGCGCCGGCGGCGGACTTGGTGAAGCCTATGCGAAGCTGTTTGCGCGCGAGGGCGCGGCCGTGGTGGTCAACGATCTCGGCGGCCCGCGCGACGGCTCGGGCTCCGACAAGTCGATGGCCGACAAGGTGGTCGACGCGATCAAGGCCGAGGGCGGCCGTGCGGTCGCCAACGGCGCCGACATCTCGACCTTGGCCGGCGGCCAGTCGGTGTTCGACGACGCCATCAAGCATTTCGGCCGCGCCGACATCCTGGTCAACAATGCCGGGATCCTGCTCGACGAGACCTTCCACAAGGCCAAGGAAGCCAACTGGGACAGGGTGATGAAGGTGCACCTCAAGGGCACCTTCTGCTGCACCCAGCCGGTGTTCAAATGGATGCGCGACAATGGCGGCGGCGTCATCGTCAACACGTCCTCGACCTCGGGCCTGATCGGCAATTTCGGCCAGACCAATTACGGCGCCGCCAAGGGCGGCATCTGGGGCCTGTCCAACGTGCTGGCGATCGAGGGCCGCAAGTACAACATCCGGATCTGGACCCTGGCGCCGGGCGCGCTGACCCGCATGACCGCGGACCTGCCCCGCTACAAGGAGAACCCGGGTGCGGCGCTCGGCCCGGACGGCATCGCGCCGGCCGTGCTCTACATGGTCAGCGACCTGTCGGGCGACCAGACCGGCAAGGTTCTCGGCGTCTCGGGCCCGCGCGGCGTCCGCGAGATGCGGATGATGGAAATGGAGGGCTGGAAGCCGCCATTTACCGGCTGGAAGGCCGAGGACATCGTCACCCACGCCAAGGATATCTTCTTCTCCGAGGAGCAGATCAAGATGGGCGCGCGGCGGTTTTAGATGATAAACGTCGTTCCGGGGCGTCCGAAGGACGAACCCTCAGGTGCGCAGTTGCGCACCGAGAACCTCGAGATTCCGGGTTCACGCTTCGCGTGCCCCGGAATGACGATCAAAAATTGAGGCATCCATGAAACTCACCGCCCAGGCCGCAGGAACCTTTGCGATCGCGCCGACCCCGTTCCACGATGACGGCCGCATCGATGAGGCGTCGATTGACCGGCTGACCGATTTCTACACCGATGTCGGCTGCGACGGCGTCACGGTGCTGGGCATCCTGGGCGAGGCGCCGAAGCTCGATGCCGCGGAGGCGGAGCAGGTCGCGCTGCGCTTCGTCAAGCGTGCCAAGAAGCTGCAGGTCATTGTCGGCGTCTCGGCGCCGGGCTTTGCCACGATGCGCTCGCTGGCGAAGAAGTCGATGGATGCGGGCGCCGCCGGCGTCATGATCGCGCCGCCGCCGCACTTACGCACCGACGACCAGATCATCGGCTACTTCAAGCAGGCGCAGGAAGCGATCGGCGACGATATTCCCTGGGTGCTGCAGGACTATCCGCTGACGCTGACCGTCGTGTTCACGCCGGCGGTGATCCGCAAGATCGTGATGGATTCGCCGTCCTGCGTGATGCTCAAGCACGAGGACTGGCCGGGCCTGGAGAAGATTTCGACCTTGCGCAACTTCCAGAAGGACGGCTCGCTGCGGCCGTTATCGATCCTGGTCGGCAATGGCGGCCTGTTCCTCGATTTCGAGATGGAGCGCGGCGCCGACGGCGCGATGACCGGCTATGCCTTCCCCGAACTGCTGATCGACGTCGTCAACCTGTCCAAGGCGGGAAAACGCGATGCCGCGCATGATCTGTTCGACGCGCATCTGCCGCTGATCCGCTACGAGCAGCAGCCCGGCGTCGGCCTCACCGTGCGCAAATACGTGCTGCAGAAGCGCGGCATCATCTCCTCCAGCGCCCAGCGCAAGCCGGGTGCTGTCATCACGCCGCAGGCGAGGGCGGAGGTCGACTATCTGCTTTCCCGCGTGGCGCGCGTCGACCGCCGCGCCAATCTGCAACCGCAATCCAGCGCAGCAGGCTAATCATGACCGAGATCGTTGCCCCGCGCCTTGCCTCGACCGTGCTGCTGCTGCGTGACGGCAGCTCGTCGGGCGAAATCGAAGTCTTCATGATGGTTCGCCATCACCAGATCGAGTTCAACTCGGGTGCGCTGGTGTTTCCCGGCGGCAGCGTCGACAAGAACGACAAGGAGATCGCCGCCGATCCCGCGCTCTATTCCGGCGGAGAAGGGCTCGACGGCGACGCGCTCGGTTTCCGAATCGCGGCGATCCGCGAGACCTTCGAGGAGAGCGGCATCCTGCTGGCGCGGCCGGTAAGCTCGAAGGACCTGGTCGATGCGAAGCGCGCGAACGAGATCGCGACCGCGCATCGCGCGGCCTTGAACGAAGGCAAGATCAGCTTCCTCAAGGTGCTGACCGACAACGGCATGGTGCTCGCGCTCGACGAGCTCGTGCCGTATGCGCACTGGATCACGCCGGAGGGCATGCCGAAACGCTTCGACACCTGGTTCTTCCTGGCCGCCGCGCCACCCGAGCAGCTCGGCGCCCATGACGGCAAGGAATCGACCGACTCGATCTGGGTGTCGACGCACGAGGCGCTGGAGGGCGGCGAGACCGGCCGCTTCAAGCTGCCGTTCCCGACCACGCGTAACCTGATCCGGCTCGGCAAGCAGCCGAATGTCGGCGCCGCGCTTGCCGACAGCAAGGGCAAGCCGATCGTCGCCGTGATGCCCGTGATGACCAAGACCGCCACCGGCCGCCAGCTCCGTATCCCCAAGGAAGCGGGCTACGACGGCGAGGTGTTCGACGTCGGGGCGCTGGGGTAGGTCCGTCGTCCCGAGCGATGGCGTGTGCGTGACTCACAGGCGGCGCAACACGCTCGCCGTCGTCCCGGCCTAGTGCGCAATTGCGCACGGGAGCCGGGACCCATAACCACCGAACTGCATTGTTGCGCGACGCTCGGACCACAGCTTTTTCTAACAACACAACCCTGTGGTAATGGGTCCCGGCTTTCGCCGGGACGACGGTGGGAAGGAAAGTCGCTTCTCCACATTTCGGCTTATATCGAAATATCATCGCCGCCGCCGATGTAGATTCCTCTCAACCATCGAGACGGAATCCCGCCAATGACCACCACTCCCCGCCAGCCCAACATGGGCTTCGAGCTCGCCTTGCTGCTCGCGCTCGCCACCCTGTGGGGCGGCTCCTATACCTTCATCAAGCTTGGTGTCGCGACCATCCCGCCGATCACGCTGATCGCGGCGCGCACCGCGATCGCGGGGCTCTTGCTGCTCGTCATCATGCGGATGCGCGGCGTGTCGATGCCGGCCGATCGCGCGACCTGGCGCCGCTTCATCTTCCAGGCCTGCCTTAACAGCGTGATCCCGTGGACGCTGATCGCCTGGGGCGAGCGCTTCGTCGATGCCGGGCTCGCCACCATCCTCAATTCGGCCTCGCCGATCTTCACCTTCCTGTTCACCGCCGCGGTCACCCGCCACGAGGCCGCGAGCCCGCGCAAGCTGTTCGGGGTGATATCAGGCATGGCCGGCATCTGCCTGATCGTCGGCGTCGATGCGTTCCGCGATCTTGGGCAGGGGATCGTGGCCGAGGTCGCGATCGTCGCCGCCACCATCTGCTACGCCTGTGCCGCGATCTTCAGCCGCGGCTTCAAGGGGCTCGATCCGATGGCGCCGGCGGCGGGTTCGCTGATCGCGGGCGCCGCGATCCTCGTTCCGCTCGGCCTTGTCGTCGAGCAGCCCTGGACGCTGTCGCCGTCGACGACGTCGCTCGCCGCATTGCTGGCGCTTGCGGTGTTCTCGACCGCGATCGCGTTCGTGATCTACTTCCGCCTGATCCAGACCCTCGGCTCGGTCGGCACCACCGCGCAGGCTTACCTGCGGGTGCCGATCGGGGTGGCGCTCAGCGTCATGGTGCTGGGCGAACGGCTGAGCCCGACGGCGTGGATCGGCCTCGCCTGCGTCGTGATCGGCGTCGCCGCGATGACGATTCCTGCACGAAGGATCGCCACAGCCTGACGTCATCGCCGCGATGACGATTCCTGCACGAAGGATCGCCACAGCCTGACGTCATCGCCGCGATGACGATTCCTGCACGAAAGATCGCCACCGCCTGAAGTTTCGCCCGCTGAAACCGGCGCCTTGCTGCCGTCAGGCAATCCCTGCATGCTGCCCGCAACGAGATCACAGGGCGGGAAACGGGACGATGTTGCGGCGGATCAGCCTCATTGCCGGTGTGTGCATGGTATTGCTGGCGATGGCTGGCACAGTGCGCGCGCAGGACTTCCCGAGCCGGCCGATCCGCATCGTCATTCCCTATGCGCCGGGCAGCGTCGCCGACGTGTTCGCGCGCATCATGGCGCAGGACATGCAGGAGCAGTGGAAGGGGACGATCGTCGTCGAGGCCAAGTCCGGCGCCAACGGCTCGATCGCGGCCGAGGAGGTCGCACGCGCCGCGCCCGATGGCTACACATGGCTATTGGTGACGACCTTCTTCACCGCGAGCCCGGCACTGAACACGCAGCTGCGCTGGGATCCGGTCAGGGACTTCGTGCCCGTCGGGCAGATCTGTCTCGCCCCGAACTTCTTCATCGTGCCGACCTCGTTGCCGGTGAAGACCGTCGCCGACTATGTCGCGCTGGCCAAGGCCAAGCCGGGCACGCTGAACTACAGCCATCCCGGCAAGGGCTCGACCGGCCATCTCGGTTTCGAGCTGTTCAAGCGGCTCGCCGGGATCGACGTCACCCCGATCGGCTATCGCGGCTATCCGCAGATGGTGCCCGATATCGCGAGCGGGCTGATCACCTCGAGCTTCCTGTCGGCCAACCAGGCGCTGGCCCAGGTGCAGTCCGGGAGCATTAGAATCATCGGCGCGATCAGCGACGGCCGCTCGAAATACTTTCCCGACGTGCCGACCATGGCCGAGCAGGGCTTTGCCGAGGCGCAGGTGACGCCGTGGTTCGGCTTCGTGGTGCCGGCGGGCACGCCGCAGCCGGTGGTCGAACGCATCAGCGCGGCGCTGGAAACCGCGCTGGCCTCCGCCGAGGTGCGCAAGAAGCTGGATGTCGCCGGTTGCGACGCCCGGAGCGCGCCGCTGAAGCGCTTTGCCGACATCATCGCGGCCGACGTCGCCCTCTGGGGCCGGGTGGTCAAGGAGGCCGGCATCCCGCCGGACTGAGCCCGCCGCCGGCCCGTGCCGGAAGCGGTCAGCTGCGGGAGGGGTGATACAGATCACACCGGCCGGCCCGGCCCTTCAGCATGTTTCCCCAAAACCCGTAATTTCCCGTATATTGGAGCCCATTGGACCCCGGCCTTGATGACATGACCGCTGAATTGACGCCGAATTCGCAAGCGCCGCGTGCGTTCTCCCTCTCCATTGGCCAGCTCACGTTCGGCAGCTTCCTGCTGGTCCTGGCTGTGATCATCATCACATCCACCGCCAGCGTGATCGCGATCCGTCACATCGATACGACCTTCGCCGAGCTGCAGCGGCTGCAGAGCGTCGGCGACATCGCCGAGGATATCGACCGCCGCATGAACGAGCTGCGGCTCGCGGCGCGCGATTTCGTCACCGAGCCGGGCAGCCAGTCGGTCCAGGTCGCGGAGGCGGCCCAGTCGCTGAGCGAGATCCTGAAAAAGACCCGCATCAAGCTGGCGCCCGAGCAGCAGGACATGATCGACGGCGTCACCCAGCGTCTGGCGACCTATCGCAACGGCATCGAGCGCATCTCGGCGCTGCTCAGTCGCCGAGCCGAGCTGGTCGCCGGGCTGCCGCCGCTGCGCGACGCCTTCGACAAGGCGGTCGCCGCGAGCAACGATGCGGCGCTGGCCAATGCGCTGTCGCAATCCCAGAGCCGGATTGCCACCGCGCTGCTGGCGCACAACACGTCCGCCGCCGAGCAGGCCGCGCAGAGCATGCGGGCGATGACCATCTCCGATCCCGCGCTGCGCGGCGCCGTCGACAATTATGCCGAGGCGATCATCGCGGTCTCGGTGCGCGAGGGCCAGATCGCCGACATCGACAAGGAGGTGCTCGGCGCCGAAGGCCGGCTGATCCAGAAGGTCACCGAGCTGCTCCGCGAGCTCAGCTCTCGCCGCGGCCACGTGCTGTCGCGCGATTTTGCCCGGACGCTGGCTGAAGCAAAATGGCAGAGCATCGTGCTCGGCACGGCGGGCGTGCTGATCGGCCTGTTCGCGTCGGTGCTGGTGGTTCGCCGCACCGTCCGCCCGCTCGCCAGGATCGCGGGCTCGATCCGCAAGGTCGCGGGCGGCGAGAAGAGCGCGTTCATTCCCGGCGCCGACCTCGACAACGAGATCGGCGACATCGCACGCGCTGCCGAAGTGTTCCGCCAGACCCTGGTCGACGCCGACAGCGCGCGCGAGGCGGCGCTGCGTGCGCTCGCCGAGCAGCGGCTCGCCGAGGAGAGCTACCACAAGCTGTTCGAGGCGTCGGTCGAGGGCATCTACGTCACGACGCCGGGCGGCGCGCTGCTCAACGCCAATCCGGCGCTGGCGCGGATGATGGGCTATGGAACGCCGCAGGATCTGATCAAGGGCATCGACGACATCGCCACCACCGTCTATGTCGATCCGGCGGCGCGCGAGCAGTACCAGCAGCTGATGCAGCGCGATGGCGTGGTGCGCGACTACGAGTATCAGGTGCGCGCGAGCGACGGCACGGTGCTGTGGCTGTCCGATTCGGCGACCGTCGTCCGCAACGACGAGGGCGAGGTGGTCCGCTACGAGGGCACGGTGCGCGACATCACCGACCAGAAGCGCGCCGAAGACGCGATCGCCGAAGGCCGGCGGCTGCTGCAGATGGTCATCGACACGGTGCCCGCCGTCATCAACGTCAAGGACCGCGACCTGCGCTACGTGCTGATGAACCGCTACATGGCGGGGATCTTCGGCATCGAGCCGCAGGACGCGATCGGCCAGACCACCGGCGATTTGATGTCGCGCTACGGCGCGGCCAAGACCGATGAGAACGACAAGCGCGTCCTGTCGGCCCGCCGCGAGCTCGGCTTCTATGAAGAGGAGTACAAGGACGTCGCCGGCAACATGCGGCAGTGGCTGGTCAACAAGCTGCCGATCCTCGACGCGCAGGGCGACATCGAGAACATCGTCACGGTCGCGCTCGACATCGGCGAGCGCAAGCGCTCCGAGCAGGAAATGCGCAAGGCGCGGGATTCCGCGGAGGCCGCGCTGCGCAATCTGCGGGAAACCCAGAATTCGCTGATCGAGGCCGAGAAGCTCGCCGCGCTCGGCCGCCTGGTGGCCGGCGTCGCCCATGAGGTCAACAATCCCGTCGGGATCAGCCTGACGGTGGCGTCCGCGCTGGAGCGCAAGACCGCGAATTTCGCCACCCAGGTCGAGCGCGGCGACCTGCGCCGCTCCAGCCTGAACGACTTCCTGAACACGGCGCGCGATGCCTCCTCGCAACTCGTCGCCAATCTCAACCGCGCCGCGGAGCTGATCCAGTCGTTCAAGCAGGTCGCCGCCGACCGCAACTATTCCGACCAGCGCACCTTCGACCTCGGCGATCTCACCGAGCAGGTGGTGATGAGCTTGCGGCCCGGCCTGCGCAAGCACAACCTGACGCTCAACATCGATTGCGAGCCGAACCTGATCATGAACTCATATCCGGGACCGTATGGCCAGGTGCTGACCAATCTGTTCCTCAACGCGGTCGCGCATGCGTTCCCGGACGGCAAGGCCGGTGAGGTCGAGATCCAGGTCCACGCCGCCGGCGGCGACAATGTCGAGGTGATCTTCGCCGACAATGGCTGCGGCATGAGCCTCGACGTGCGCCGCCGCGCCTTCGATCCGTTCTTCACGACGCGGCGCGATCAGGGCGGCACCGGGCTCGGCCTGCACATCGTCTACAGCATCGTCACCACGCGGCTCGGCGGCCGGCTCTCGCTGGATTCCGCACCGGGCAACGGCACCCGCATCCAGATGATCCTGCCGCGTGTCGCGCCGCTGGAGCAGGCCGCGGAGTAGGCACGAAGCGTAGTGGCCAACCACGTGTTCGCTCTCGACGGGTCTGACGGTTTCACACCGCTAATTGATATCCGCGAGCTTGTGCAACGTGGCGCCGAAGATCAGGCTCGCCTTGCCGACCAGTGCGGTCCCACTCATGGTGCCGCGGGTGTCGGTGAAGGTGCCGGAGACGCCGATGCCGACGGGCGCAGGCCCGCCGAACAGCGGGTTGTCGGTGTCGCGCGGCGTCGTGTGGCGTTGCACAAGGACTTCGCCCTTGAAGGCATCGCCCTTCACCGTGTAGCTGCCGGTGTAGTAGAGATAGGCGTCGCCGCCCAGAATCTGGCCGTCGCGGAAGAGAATGACGCCGCTGCCCTTACCGACGCGACCGTCCAGCAGGGTGACGTGAATTGAGTAAAGTCCGTTCTTCATGACGTCCCGATTGCTGGCCGCCGCGCCCACGGCAAGCCAGTTGGTTTTTTATGCCAAAGCGAGCAACCTCGTGCAATGCGGCAGGTTGATTCCCGGGTGTCCCGCGTTCGGGTGACACCCTCGGTTCCTGCCAGGCAGTGTGACGGCGCGATGACAGCGGACCGTACGCGCGAATCAAAGTGGCCCGCGAAATGCATAGCTCTGGTTGCACTGGCCGGTGAGTGCTGGAGCAAACACATGTCTGACTGGATTGAATCCGGTGGCCATTGGGCACGCCCTCGCAGGCTCAATGGAACTTCGGCCCGTCATGCGGGCCACGTCATCGTATTCCTCGGGTTGATAACGCTGGTGTTGGTCGCGGCCGTGCGAATCGCGCAGGCGCGCGATCCCGACGGCCGCTACGCCAATTCGCCGCTGAAGGAATGGTTCGACGGCCTGCGCAGCGGCAAGGGGCCGTGCTGTTCGGATGCCGACGGCACAGCGGTCAGCGATGTCGACTGGGAATCCAAGGACGGGCACTATCGTGTCCGCCTCGACGGGGCGTGGATCGATGTCCCCGACGAGGCCGTGGTCACCGAGCCCAACCGGGTCGGTCGCGCCATGGTCTGGCCGATTCCGAGCTACATGGGCGTGACGATCCGCTGCTTCATGCCAGGCAGCATGACTTAGCGCCGCACGCGTGGCTCATACGTATTTCTGGTCGCGCTCGAGCAATTCGATCGAGATGCCCTGCGGGCCGCGGATGAAGCAGATCCGCACGCCGGGACGGATCGTGGTCGGCTCTTTGGTGAATTCGACGCCCTTGGCCTTGATCTCGGCCGCGACCGCGTCGATGTCCTTCACCGTGAGCCCGAAGTGATCGAGCCCCTGATAGGGCGTCACCGGCGCAGCGTTGACGCCGTCGCCTTGGGTCACCTCCGCAATGAACACCTTGGCGCCGCCGAGCTGGACGTCGATGCGGCCGGGGCCGCGGATGATCTCGCCGCCGAGAATGTCGCGCAGCCAGGTCGCGGTGGCCTCGGGATCGGGACTGCGCAGGTGGACGTGGTCCCAGGTGACGACAGGCATTGCGATCTCCTTGTTGTTCTCGCGCCGCTTCGGCGCGCGGCACTCGCTCTCGGGCGGCGCGAACTTAGCGAGCGGCCGGCCATGAGGCCATCCCTCCGTGCTGCCGGCCGCAAGATTGTCGTCCCGGAATGAAACCATTGCGGCCGTCAGCGATTGTCTTCGCGTGGCCGCTCGACCTGCGGCCGCCCCGGAAGCCGCGCGGTGCGGCTTCCTCTCTGTGTGGGGGCGGCCCGATCGGGCCGCCAGGGTGAGGGCACGACGATGCGGATCGGCTTGGCGTCGTTTCGGAGGTTGGCCGCCGGACGTCTCGGTGAGGGCGGCTTCTACGCCAGCCTGCTGCTGCCGCTGATTGCGCTCGCCGGGATCGCCGCCTGGTTCATGCTCCCCGAGCCGAGCGACGCCGGAGACCGGGATGTCTGGCCGGTGTCGTCCAGCATCGTCCGCACCGCGCAGAACGCCTCGACCGGCGCGCAACCCGCCCAAATCACAAATCAGGCCGCGCGGGACGCGCTGGCCGCACCGGCGGACGAGCCGACCACCGTCGGCGTGGCCACCGCCCCACAGGGCGCAGAGGAGGCCAGGTCGTCCGGGCCTGGCGCTGAAAGGTCTCCGCTGGACAAGCTGCGGATCGCCTCGCAATCGTGGCGGCGCGGCGGGCTGGGTTCGAAGGCGCTCGTCACCCTGACGCTGCGCAATGCCAATGATTTCGCCGTCAAGGATATCGAGATCGCCTGCGCCTTCATCCGCCGGGACGGTCGGCCGCTGACCGAGCGCAAGCGGCTGATCTCCGACACCATCGCCATGAAAAGCCGCAAGACCTACTCGCGGATGTTGGTCGGGTTCGTCAATGTTAACGCAAACAAGGCGAAATGTTCGGTCGTGACGGCGAGCCGCCTTTAATTCCCGGCATCCCGAAAAAGTGACCGCGAATTGACTTGCCGGGTGAACCGTAACGGCCGGACAGGAACTAACTAATAAACCAGCCGTTAGCGAACGACCCGGGAGCGCGGACCGCGTCCGGGTGATCATGCGCAGACGATGAGATCGCCCGCGCGATGACTAATGTCGTCGCGCCGAGATGAACCGCGCCCGCTGCGCGGGGGGAGCTACCAAAATGCCTGTGGCGCGTTATTTCCTGTTCGTTGGTGGAGTGCTGCTCGCGCTGCTCTTCGTCGTCAATTCCATCGTGCCGCAGGAGGCCGTGGTCGCCGGTCAGAACCAGGGCCTGTCGTCGCCGGGCGTCGACAAGACCATGGTGCGCATCAAGTCGACCCAGAAATTGCCCGAGCGGGTGGTCTACGACACCAATTTGCCGACCATTGTTCCGGCGCAGGTCAACGCGGTCGCCGCGGCCGTCCCGTCGGCTTCGGGTGACGCGTCGGCGCAAGCCCGTGTCCGCAATACGTTCGCCCAGTTCATTCCGCCGGAGAAGGCTGACGCGCAGAAGGTCGCGGCCGAGGCAAAGCCGGCCGAGCAGCCGGCGCAGGCCCAACCTCAGGTGCCGAAGAAGCGCAAGGTCGCGCGCTACCATGCCCATCCCCAGCAGCCGATGCGGCTGGCGCAGCCCGGCATGTATCAGCCCTACCGCGTCGCGCAGCAGCAGCGCATGGGCTTCTTCGGCGGGTTCGGCACCTGGTAAGAAAGGCCGCCCGCAGCCGGCAATCAATGCGCCGCCGCAAACACTTGCGGCGGCTTTTTCATGTCCGCGATCAGGCGGGTGGCCGGATCCGGGACGGCGTCCGAGCGCCGCTCGCTACCTTTAGCGCGGCAGGCGCGGAATCTTGTCCGCGAAGCCGTTGTAGCAGGTCAGCCGCTCGTCCTCTTCCTTCACGAAGCGGCAATCGTTGACGCCCTTGGCCGGGGTGGCCTTCGGCTTCGGCTGCGGCTTGAAGATCTCGTCGTAGCAGATCAGCCGTTCCTTGGTGGCGTCGTCGATGTCCTGACAGGCCTGAAGCTTCTGGGCGACCGATTGCGGCTTGCCGGGCGTGGCAGGCTTCTCGCCCTTCTTGGCGGCCGACTTCTTGCCGACCTGGACCAGCGGCTTGTCGCCGACCATCGGCTGCGAGGTCGCCGCCGCCGGCTTGTCTGCGTCGGCGGGGGCCGGCGTGGTTCCTTGGGCAAGCGCGGCAGCCGGGCAGAAGAGCGCCAGCGCGAGGATGATATGTCTCATGTCGAAAATGTCCGAAATGGCGTGATGACCGGAAGGATGGCGCCGGGGATCGGAAAAGCCCGGCAAGCGCCGAGACTTAACGCAAGTCTTGCCCGAATCCTACCCCCAGAGGCGATCCGCCCGGCACCGATCCACCGGCAAAAGTGAGGGCAATTCGTCGCCGTTCGACCCGCGGGAGAGCGTGAATTGCCTTTGCCTGGCGGGGCGGCTATGACGACGCCATCTGCGCGACTGGCGCTTGGATGGACCACCATCGGGGAGTGCAGAGACTGAACGCCGCGCGCCTGGGCACCGCTTCGAAACGGAGGTGCCATGACGGCGAACATTCTCGATGGGCATGCACATGCCCAAATTGTCATCGACAAGATTGCTGGCGAACTCGATCGGCTGCCCCGCGCGCCGGGGCTTGCGGTCGTGCTGGTCGGCTGTGACGCGGCGAGCCAGATCTATGTGCAGAGCAAGGTCAGGATGGCCGAACGGCTCGGCCTGCGCGGTGAGGTCGCACGCCTGCCGGATGATGCCAGCGATGCCGATCTGCTTGCCAGAGTAGAGGCGCTCAATGCGCGCGACGATATCGACGGCATCCTCGTGCAGCTGCCGTTGCCGGCGCATATCGACGCCTTGCGCGTGATGGCGGCGGTCGATCCCGCCAAGGACGTCGACGGCCTGCACGCCCTGAACGCCGGCCGGCTGTTTCACGGCGACGATGCGCTGGTGCCGTGCACGCCGCTCGGCTGTCTCCGGCTGATCAAATCGACCCTGCCAGACCTCACCGGCGCCCATGCCGTGGTGATCGGCAGCTCCAACATCGTCGGCAAGCCGATGGCCGCGCTGCTGCTGCAGGAGCACGCGACCGTGACGCAGACCCATATCCACACCCGCGGCATCAGCAGGATCTGCCGCGAGGCCGACATCCTGGTGAGCGCGGTGGGCAAGGCCGGCCTCGTGCGCGGCGACTGGATCAAGCCGCAGGCCATCGTCATCGACGTCGGCACCACGCGCGTCGAGAAGCCGGACGGCGGCTATACGGTGTGCGGCGACGTCTCGTTCGAGGAGGCGGTGCAGGTCGCCGGCGCGATCACGCCGGTGCCGCGTGGCGTCGGCCCGATGACAATCGCCTGCCTGATGGAGAACACGGTGAAGGCCGCAAAGGCGAGGGCGGCCCGGCTGCAATAGCGGGGGATGCCTGCGGCGATATGCGCGCGGCGGGTGTCGCTCGCGTATCGCGCGCGAAGTTCATGACGTCCGGGGTAATGGAAAGCCCGCACCATTGGTCTAGCATCGCGCGACAGATGGAGGCGGGCGATGCTGTATGCGGAAGATCTTACCGAGGGCCAGACGTTCAAGCTTGGCAGCTACACCATCGGTGAGGCCGAGATCCTGGAGTTCGCCGGGAAATATGATCCGGTGCCGATCCATACCGATCCCGTCGCGGCGGCAGTGGGCCCGTTCGGCGGCCTGATCGCAAGCGGCTTCAACACCATTGCGATCTATCAGCGGCTCGTCGTGGAGGCGATCTGGACCAAGGTGGCGGGGATCGTCGGGCGGAGCTTCGAGATTCGCCTGCCGAGCCCGGTTCGGCCCGGTGCCACGCTCACTGGCCAATCCCGGATCCAGAAGATCACCATCAGGCCGGAGCGGCGCGACGCCGTCGTGATCTTCAAGACGGAGCTGGTCAACGACGAGCAGCGCCCCGTTCTTGTCCTCGTGCTCGACGCGCTGATCCACATGCGGCCGGCGGAGCAGGGGCGGGCGTAGCTCGGCTGACGGGCATGCCGAACTCATCCGCCTCGGACGGCGGCCAACGCCGCTAGGTGTTTCCCGCACGCGACTTGTCGTCGCGCAATGTTGCGGCAAATATGACAGGCCGGCGGCAGAACAGCAGCGTATCAATGACGTCGTCATCGACGAGCCATGCTGCCCGGTATTTACTTCGTCGATGCGCCGAAGGCATTCGACCCAGACGGATGTGCCGCCGTGAAACGCAGCAAGCAGACGCACGGAGAGATCGAAGCCAGGCGGCGCAAGGCCGAGGAATGGCGCCGCATCCAGGCGCAACGCGCCGCTGAACGGCAACGGCTCCGCGACTACAAGATTGCGCTGGCGCGCGACGAGGTTGCCGTGGATACGACGCGGCTCGCGCCATCGAACAGCTATTCGACTCCCGATTTCGTGCTGCAGGAACCTATCGACCGGAGCCCTTCGTCTGCAAGGACTGCGGCGTTGCCGAGGTCTGGACGCCGTTGCAGCAGAAATGGTGGTACGAGACCGCCAAGGGCGATGTATTTACCGCGGCGGTGCGCTGCCGGGCCTGCCGCACCAGGGAGCGCGCGCGCAAATCCGCCGCACGCCGCGTGCATCTGGAAGGGCTCGCAAGGAAGAAGCCTCCCGTCTCGTAGCGATGGGCGTGACATCAGAGTCGCACTTCACATCTGATACGCGGGGAACCAGTGCGCAGGCGGTCAATCCGTCGCGCGTGCGGAACGTTTCGTTGCCTGATTGGTTCGAGACCTTGAAGCCCCCGATGCGGGGTGCGGGCGGGGAGGAACCAGCCAAGGAAACTTGTCAAGGAAACCTGTCAAGGAAGCCATTGCGGCCGGAACCAACGAGAAGGAGCAGCGGATGAAACTCAATTCCACGCAAGTCAAGCAGACCATGACGCAACTGAATGCCCAGGTGCTTCCGGACGATCACCCGGCCGTGGCGCAACTGAACAGCGTGTTCGGTGAGCACACATTCTTCGTCGATACCAGCGGGCTCAAGGTGCTCGAACCGGCCCAGACCTCCGACATGCCGGGGCAGACCGGCGAAGTTGTCAGTCTCGCCGAGTGGAGCGATCCGGAGCTGACCTCGCTTCGGCCGCACGAGCCCGAGCCGACCGGCGTGCTCATCGCGCTTGAACCCAGCAAGCACTGAAGCGTTCCAGCGCGAAGTGAATACCGGTTCGCGCAAGCAAAACGCCACCAAGCAAGGGGATTGAGAGCATGATCCGATTCAATCGGATCATGCTCTTTGTGCTGCATCGCGCGGCCCCCGCGATCGGCCGTCCTGATGGCGACAGCCCCGACGTCGCATCAAGAGGTGCCGAAAGTCACATGGCAAATCAGCGCCGCCTGCGTATGCATCGGTTTGAGATGGGTATCCAGGCGGTGAGGGGCAGATGGGGATCGTGCGGCGCTGGAGCCCTGACGAGGACGAGAAGCTCAGGGAACTCGCCAGGGCCGGCAAGAACGCTCTCGAGATCAGCAACGAACTGACCCGCAGCGCTTCGGCCGTGCGCCGGCGCGCCGAGGTCCTGTCGGTCCTGATCATGGCAAAGGCGTTTCGCGCGCGCCCCTCGCATGTCGCCACCCATCTCGAGCGGGTCGCGATCGACGCGATCCGCAACCGCCGTCCGTTTCCCGCGGGCGTCGGCCCGAGCACCATTGCCGGAATGATCGAGAAGGGCTGGATCGTCCCGGAGATGGGGCGCCGATACAACGTGACCGATGCCGGCGTGGAGGCCGTGCGGCGGAAGATTCCGAGCGGGTGAGAGCGGAGCAGCTTGCGCGTTCGAAGCACTGGCCCGGCGCCGTGCGAACGGGCGGCTATTCGACACCGAACGCAGATTTTGCGCCCGAGACGGCTGCCTGGTCCGTTCAATGACTGGAGGCGCGACGACCAGCGGTCTCCCGTCCGCCCTCCGATCTGATTGCCCCGATGCTCAACGCCCAGCAAGCCCAAGCCGACCGATACCAGCGTTTCGCCGATCTTGCGCCTTTCGTCCGCGAGGCGATCGATACCATCGGCGCATTGACCCCGGCCCAGCGGTTGGATGCGGATTTCCTCGAACGCGAATTTATTCCGGCGCTGGGGCTCAATGACGAACTGCTTCACGAGCAGCCGCCGGAGCTGGCGCCGAACTTCGGCAAGGGCCTCCACCTCTGGCAATATCCGAACCAGCTTGCGCCGTACCTCGCCTGGCTCGCGCGCAATGCGTCCGGCGTCTCCTCGTACATGGAAATCGGCTGCCGCTGGGGCGGCATGTTCATCCTGGTGACGGAGTGGTTGAGGAACAGCGGCGCCGACCTCAAGACCGTGATTGCACTCGATCCGATCGCGCCGACGCCGTTTATCTCGGCCTATTTCGATCTGCTGCAGCAGCAGGCCGCTATCGAGCCGATCTACATGCAGGATTTTTCAACCTCGCCCCTGGTCGGTGCGCATGTCGACCGGCTGAAGCCGGACTTCGTCTTTATCGACGGCGATCACAGCCTGCGCGGTGCGCTACAGGATCATCTGCTGGTGCGTTCGCACGCCCGCATTATCGTGCATCATGACATCCATTCCCAGGCCTGTCCCGATACCACGCTGCTCTGGAAGGCGCTGAAGCAGTTCGAGGCGCCGAGCTTCGATACGTTCGAATTCACCAGCCAGTATCCGTCCGTCAATGGCTCATTCCTCGGCATCGGCGCCATGAAACGGCGCTGACCCGGATAAGGCGGCACGGCAACAGCATGTTCACCCAGCCGATGGTCAAGGCCGCAATAGCGGGCTACGGCATCGCCTACGTGCCGGAGGAGACAGTGACTGACGCCGTTGCATCGGGCCTTCTTCAACTGGTGCTCGACGATTGGTCGCCGAAGTTCTCCGGGTACTACCTCTACTACCCGAGTGGCCGTCAAAACTCACCGGCGTTCAAGGTCATTGTCGACGCGCTCCGGCATCACGGCAAGTGACAACGACCAACGATCGCATGGCGACGGCAGGCGATCGCCGCGATCATGAACTCGCGGGCCGATCGCCGAGGTTCAACTTGCTCTTGTCGCCGCCGGCCCAGGCCAGGGTCTTCGGATCCATCACGTGGAACCAGAGCGGCGGGATCGCCGCCAGCCCGAACATGCCGGTGTAACCGTTCGGCAGCCGCGGGATGTCGTCGAAGTCGCGCAGCGACTGATACGGGCGCATCGGGTTGGCGTGGTGGTCGGAGTGACGTTGCAGGTGGAACGTCATCAGGTTCGAGACGATGTGGTTGGTATTCCATGAGTGGCGCGGCTCGACGGCCTGGTAGCGGCCGTTCGGCAGCTTCTCGCGCAGCAGCCCGTAATGCTCGACATAATTGGCCTGGGTCAGCGCGTACCAGCCGAGGAAATGGTGCGCGACGATGAACGGCGCGACCTTCCAGCCGAACAGCGCGATCAGGATCGCCGCGACGACGAGCGTCAGCGCGAAGCCCTGCAGGATCTCGTTGTTGACCGACCAGACCGGCTCGCCGCGGCGGGTCAGCCGTTCGGCCTCGTTGCGCCAGCCGCGCTTGAACGCACCCGGCAGTTCGCGCGTTGCGAACGCATAGATCGATTCACCGAAGCGCGCGCTGGCGGGGTCCTCGGGGGTTGCGACCCAGGTGTGATGGCCGCGATTGTGCTCGACGCGGAAATGCGCGTAGCCGACCGCGCAGTTGGCGAGCGTGCCGAACAGGATGTTGAGCCTGTCAGCCTTGTGGCCGAGCTCGTGCCCGATCAACAGCGCGCCGCCATTGATGGTGCCGACGCCGAGCAGCAAGGCGACATAGGACCACCACGGCAGATCCTGGGTGCCGAAGAAGGCGATCAGCGCGACGTAGTTGATCCAGGGAAACACCACGGTGATGCGCGCGAGCCGCAGGTAATAGGGATCGGCCTCCATCGCGGCGACCACTTCCGCCGGCGGATTGTGGGTGTCTTCGCCGATCACGGCATCGAGCAGCGGGATCAGGATGAAGATGAAAACGAAGGGGATCAGCGTCGCCAGCGGATTGTGCGTCCGCAGGAACAGCCAGTAGGACAACAGCGGGATCAGCGGCGGAATGAACGAGAGCATCCAGAGATAGCGTTTGCCGTCCCGGTACGTGACCGTTTCGCCAGCAGCATTGGTGCCCGTGAAGATCATCGCATTCCCTCCAGCTCTAGCGAGGCGGCGTTCGCCGTTGTTGGGCCAAGCATGCCGCGAGGCGGGCCTGCGCCGCCAGTTCACAACAGGCCAATTTTGTGGCATTTTGCGCCAAGCCTGTTCGACCGGACGTTCGCGAGGGGGAGGTCGCCGACGCCATGCACGGATCGGAATCCGATGCCCTTCGCACGCCGGTCTCCGCGGTCTATGCGCGGGCCCTGGTGCGGGCATTTGGCCAGACGCGAAGCGATCGCGACGAGCTGCTGAAGGGCAGCGGAATTCGGCTCGAGGCGCTCGACCAGCCCGGCGCTCACATGCCGGTATCCTCGCTGGTGGTGCTGGCGGCCAACATCACCCGCCGGCATGGCGAGCTGTGGCCGTTGTCGGCCGCGGCGGTGTGGTCGACATCGCTGCAAGGCGCGCTCGACGTCGCGACCAGGACGGCGCCGACCATCGCGGACGCGTTGGCGACCGGCGCGCGCTTCGGGTCGACCCGCGCGCCCTTCGTCCGCAACCGGCTGCGCAAGACCGCGCGCGCGATCCAGATTGAAATCTCTCCCGCCGTCGCGATGGACGAAGCGCTGTGGCACGCCGTGGCGCTGGCGGTCAGCCTCAACGTGCACGCCGTGTACGTCCAGCTGCTCGAGGATGCGATCGGGCAGGCGACGCTGCAATTTCCCTGGCCGCCGCCTGCGGGCGCGGAGCGGCTGTTGCAGCATTATTCCTGCGCGGTGAAGTTCAACGCTGCCGCCTTCATCTTCGAGGTGCCGAAAGCGCTTGGCGCGCGGCCGTCGCCGTTTGCCGATCCGCAATTGCACGCCAAGGCGATCGAAGCGCTCGAGGCGATCGAGAATCCGCAGCCCGTCACCACGGCGCTGGCGGGGATCGTCGAGCGCCTGATCGCGGCGCGCCTGCCGCAGCGTCTGGCTGAGGAGGAGGCCGCGCGCCTCGTCGGCACCTCGCGGCGAACGCTGGTGCGGCGGCTCGCCGAGACCGGCAGCGCCTTCCGCCCGCTGCTCGACGGCGTGCTGCGCGAGCGCGCAAGGATCATGCTCGCGGCAGGCACCCAATCGCGCGACGAGATGGCGGCCGCGCTCGGCTATACCGATGCGACCAGCTTCAGCCGGGCGTGCCGGCGGTGGTTCGGAGAGAAGGCGGGCGGGCGAGATTAGGGCGCGGTTGATAGCTCGCGCGAGCCCACAGATCCTGGTGGACGGTACGCAAACTGAACGACGCCGATCCCGTCAATGCGTATGCAGGGCGTCGTAGGCGTGGGCAAAAAACACAGCGGCGCCGAGGAGCAGCAGCGCGACAATGGTCGCTTCCATCATGACACTTCCCCATTTTTGTTTGCGAGAAGTGGTAGCGGTCAATTGTTTCCGCCCGGTTTCGTCCGCTGATGAAAATGGTTTCGTGGCTGCCGTCCCACGCTGGCGCGGGGGCCTCCAAAGGATGGCGCGCTCGGAGAGATTCGAACTCCCGACCCTCGGAATCGAAATCCGATTTACTATCAGTTAGGTCAATGGCTTAGCTGCACCGTGTTGCGCTGGCGTTGCAGGTAGCTATGGGATTGTGATCCAGAACCTTCCGCTATCACCGCGCCCGGGAGGATCGCGGTGTGCGGTGCCACCGACTCGCCTGGCCAGATCTTCCGTGTTGGTCTTGTAACTCCAAGCGTTTTGCTCAGTTGCGCGATTTAACTCGGCCCGCGTGGCGTCGCCCGGACGAATGGATAGGTCGTATACTGTGCGAAGCTTCGTACCAAGCGGTGGCAGCTGCGGAGGCAGCGAACCTGCATCGAAAATTCTGCTGAGCCAAGATCACATCGGTCTTCAAGAGAGATTCGGGGCGATGGTGGCCGAGGGCTACGGACCTGAGATGTTGGAAGGTCTGACCACTACGAGGGATCATCTTCTCGCGCTGGCCGAAATCTGCGACGTGGCCCTAACCCGGTGCTTCCGTGTGGTCGAGCGCATGGGCTACAGCCCGGACAACCCGCCGCCGGACCGCACGCAACACTGATCGCTCGGAGCCCGCCGGTTTAGACCGGCGGGTTTTCCCTTGGCGCAATTTCCATTTTTTCGGGTGGTCGGCCGCGGCGCGCGCTATGTTCGGCCATGGCTTTCACCGCCTCATCTTCGTCGGCGCAAAAAGCGATGCTTCGCCGATCGGCAAACACGAGCCACTGGCGAAGGCCAACTTCCCTGATGACGTACTCGGTCATTTTCGAGCGTCCTACAGCGAGTAGACTGCATCTTAGGCAAGCGACCTTGCTGTTCCATTAATCAGAATCCGCCGCCCTCACAAATACACGCCCGGCGGCGTTTTCTTCCTGAACTGGGACGCTGAAATCCCCAGTGTCACTTAGACTGCATGGGTCATGCCGGTTGGCGTCGACGTCACTCTCTGCTTCTCAGAATTCCGCTGCTGGCGGGCAAGCCTACGATCGTGGATATACTGTCGTGTCCAGTGGGCCAAATCGGCGGATCGGCGCAGATGGGCATGCCGCAAAACCTGGTCGATGTCCTGGAGTCGAATGCCTGTCTCTTCCTGCATTGCTTTACCCCGGAAACTTTCACGCACGGGATGGTGGGCGTGCTTTGTTTCACGCTCGCTTCTAGGTGTCGCGAATGATGTATCGTTCACGCCGAGATGTTGAGGCAGTTACGACCTTGCCATCCGGCGTGGTTCTGAGCCTGTGCCCATTAGGGCAGGTTAGATCGGATATCGCACGAGACGCGAAGGGAGCCGTCGCTGCAGAAAGGATCCGCGAGACTCACCGCAAATCGGGCACAGATACTTTTTGTCTGTAGGCGGTGTTGGCGACGCCATTAGGCAAACCCCCGAAAATGCGCCCGCCGGGTCAGTGATGGTTTGTCCCGGCGGCCACGATTTCGGGAATAAGGGAGAGAGGTTGGCGGGCAGGGCCGCATTGGCGAGCCGTCCGGGTTTAGCTAAATGCGATGACGAGCAGGCCCGAGCACAGCAGCACAAGGCAGGTTGCGATTAGTGCGAGGAGCCCGCCGGACACGAAGTCATGATTACGCATGAGACACCTCCCTGTCGCGGAGGGAGGCTGGTCCGAATTTATTAAAGATTTCGGAATCGTTATTTGCGTTTCGGTCCTAAAGCGGGATGGGTTTAGGTTGAATCGATTTGGGATTCCCAAATCAGTGTGTTTCTGATTCACCATGCTGGCTGG
>NZ_JADFUD010000159.1:0-1253 GCF_054820065.1 Bradyrhizobium sp. UFLA06-06 | reverse complement strand
GATGTGTATAAGAGACAGCATCAGCATCGAGTGGCCGTTGCCGATGTGGCGGCTCTCATCCGACTGAACCGACAGGAAGACCGTCGGTAGCGCATAGTCGCCGTTGCGGGCAGCCTCCGACGGCATGGCGACGAACAACGTGTTGGTGAACGCGGTTTCGGCAACCACGGTCAGGTAGACGTTCGCCGAGGTGATCGCGTCGCCGGTGATGAAGCCCTCACCGAACTGCCGGCCGATCGTGGTGGCGTAGCACTTGCCGAACGCCTCCTCCGTGATGTCGAAGCCGGCCGGATCGATGTAGTTCTCCATGTACCACTTCTTGAGATTCATCTGGATCGTCGAGTGACGGAACTCGTCGACCATCTGCATCGTGAAGCCAGTGCGAAGATCTTCACCCGGAGCGAGGCGGCCGACCATGGCCATGGACCGGGCGGCGGAGATTTCCGGGAACGGGATGATCGCCAGGAACAGCTTCATCCACTCGACCCAACGCGGCTCGACGTTGCGGAACATGTCGCCGCGCAGCGCGGCATCGAGCGCGCCGTAGACGCGGTTGTCCTTCTCCTCCTGCATCGGGAAGTAGGAGCGAAGGACCTGCTTCATCGGATCCTTCGGCGCTTTCGCAATCTTGTAGTCCGTGGGAAAGGTCATTGCTTCCTGGACGTAGGAAGGATTCCATCCGAGATCTGCAATCTTCTTTGCAGCATCACCGACGGATATGCCGCGCTGGGCGGTGATCTTGTTGAGTGTTAAAGTTCCAGACATCTCGTCTTTCCTCCTGATCGGGTCAGAAACCACATCGATATTCCGCCTGCCCTGGACCTTCGCGGACCAGGCAGTGCCTACCCGTACGTTACGGGCCACCTCGCGGCCGTTTGCACGGCCGGACGTTTGATATCGGCAAGGGTTTTGGGGAACGACTGTGGTGCACCGCAACGATGATCAGGAGCGATCTTCCGAACCACGGTCCTTCGATCGCAATGCCTCATCCCACCCATGATGCGCCCTCAGCTAAGCGTCCCCTTCCCTCGTTCTTGTCGCGGCTCACCCCAGACGGAGCAGTCAGCGTTGTTGTGATCAGGAGCTTTGCAATGGGCGTGCCAGCGCGTCCGAGGAGCTTGCCAGCCCGCTTTCTGAGGCACCGATGCCGGTATGGCGTGGACGGCGGCGTCACATTCGCCCGGCTTGCGGTTGAAGGAGATGCAGATTGCGACGAGAATTGCAGAGGAAATTGCAGAATGAGAATCTCGACC
>NZ_JADFUD010000158.1:0-1338 GCF_054820065.1 Bradyrhizobium sp. UFLA06-06 | reverse complement strand
AAGCTGCTGCGGGCGATGCTGTTGCAGGCGTTTTATTCGATCCGCTCGGAGCGGCTTCTGATGGAGCGGCTGGAATATGATTTGCTGTTCCGCTGGTTCGTCGGAATCGGCGTCGACGATGCAGCCTGGGACCATCCGGTATTCTCGAAGAACCGCGACCGGCTGCTGGAAGGCGACATCGCGGCCAAGTTCCTGGCGGCGGTGCTGGGGGCAGCCCAGGGTGAAGAAGCTTCTGTCGAGCGATCACTTCTCGGTCGACGGCACGCTGATCGAGGCCTGGGCCTCGATGAAGAGCGTCAAACCGAAGGATGGCTCCGGCGAGCCGCCGGCCCAAGGCGGCGGGCGCAATGCCGAAGCGAACTTCCATGGCCAGAAGCGCTCCAACGACACCCATGCTTCGACCACCGATCCGGAGGCCAGGCTCTACCGCAAGGGGAAAGGCAAGGAGGCGAAACTGTGCTTCATCGGGCATGGGCTGATGGAGAACCGCCACGGCTTGCTGGTCGACGCCTGCCTGACGCAGGCCGATGGGCATGCCGAACGGGTGGCCGCGCTGCACATGATCGAGCCTCGTGCCGACCGACCGACAGCGATCACGCTTGGCGCCGACAAAGCCTACGATGCAGAAGACTTCGTCAACGAACTGCGCTCGATGAACGTGACGCCGCATGTTGCGCAGAACACCAGCGGCCGCAACTCTGCGATCGACGGGCGTACGACCCGGCACGGCGGTTATGCCGTCAGCCAGCGCATCCGCAAGCGGATCGAGGAGGCATTCGGCTGGATCAAGACGGTCGCCGGGCAAGAGAAGACCAGCTTCCGTGGCCGTGATCGGGTCGGATGGGCCTTTACCTTCGCTGCGGCCGCCTACAATCTGGTGCGGCTGCCCAAGCTGATCGCGGAGGCCGGCTGATGGCCAGGGTGCCCGGCTTCGCCAAGGCCTTTGCCGGCCGGTGGCGTATCGTCGAAATGGACAACTGGGACAGCGACTTCCTCGATCTTGTCGAAGAGGCGCATCTCACCTTCCGGGGCAAGTCGGATGGTGAAATAGCCTTCGGTGCGCTGAAGGGCTTCCTCGACGTCCGCTACGGCGCGCGAGACGGTTCGGCCTGCGCAGAGTTCTCATGGGAAGGGCACGACGACAACGATCCGTCCTGCGGCCGCGGATGGGTTATGATCGGCACTGCGGGCAGGCTCGTCGGCCACTTCTACATACACAACGGCGACGATTCAGCCTTCGTTTGCGAACGCGGCTGAGTTCTTCAACAGCCTGCTCTCATGTTTGCTGTCAAGGGACTCGATCAAGCGGAGCCGCTTCCGGCTGAGCGCCCGGACGCT
>NZ_JADFUD010000157.1:0-1373 GCF_054820065.1 Bradyrhizobium sp. UFLA06-06 | reverse complement strand
GCATCGAGCGCGGTCCATGCCACGCAGAAGTCGGTGGCGAGCCCGGCCACGAAAACCCGCTCGACGTTGCGCGCCTTCAGATAGGCGGCGAGCCCGGTGGTGGTCTTGCCGTCGGCCTCGGTGAAGGCGGAGTAGCTGTCGACGTCCTTGTGAAAACCCTTGCGGATGATCAGCTCGGCCTGCGGGATCGCGAGTTCCTTCGACAGCGAGGCGCCGTCGGTGCCCTGGACGCAGTGGTCGGGCCACAGCACCTGCTTGCCATAGGCAAGGTCGACGGTCTCGAACGGCTTCTTGCCGGAATGGGTCGAGGCAAAGGAGATGTGTCCGGGCGTGTGCCAGTCCTGCGTCATCACGACATTGGCGAAGCTCTTGGCGATCCGGTTGATCACCGGCACCACCTGCTCGCCGTCCTTCACCGCAAGGCTGCCGCCGGGCAGGAAGCAGTTCTGGACGTCGATCACGAGCAGCGCGGAGCCGTCGTCGGGCTTGATCGCAGCCGCCCAGAGATGTTTTGGAACCAGCGCCGCAAGCGCCAGCGTACCGAGCCCTGCAACGACCTGTCGTCGATCCAACATCGCGCCCCTCCTCGCTCTGATAACCGTGCGAGGAGGCTAGTTCCGTTCGTGGAGCTGCGAAAGTCCGATTTTTCGGCGGGCCTGTCAGCCGCGCGGCTGGATGCCGTCGCGCACCGCGCGGAAGCGCGGGAAGGCCTTCTCCCAATCGGTGCGCGGGGAGCTGCCGATGATGCGCATCGATGTTTGCGCGCCGAACCGCAGCCACTGCACGATGGTCACCGGGGTATTGTCCTTGCCGCTGACGGCGTCGATGCGCGTCTCGAAGCCGGGCTGGCCGTCGATCCGGATCGGTTCGGACATGGTGATCCGCCCGTCGCGCACGCCGGGGATGGTGGTGGCGATCTGCTGGGCGAAGCGACCGCGATCATCTGGCGTGGCCGGGGCCGAGCCGATGATGCCAAGGAGCATGAAGGGCTTGGTCTCAAGGCCCTTGTCGTCGCCGTCGGCCATCAGCAGCGCCGCGCCCGGCGCCAGCATGCGGACATTCTTGAAGCTGCTGAGCTCGGTGACCTTGAACGGCATCATGCCGAGCTGTTCGTCGACCGGCACCTCGTTGCGGATCTGGGCGGTGGCGAACATCTGCCGCACGGCGTCGTCGGTGTAGATCTTGCTCGCGTTCTCCGGCACCTGCACCGCGACATAGCCGGAGAAGGTCGGTCCCGGCAGGATCATGGAATAGCGCCGCACATTGGTGGTGCCGTCGCGCGCGCTCTCCACGGTGTAATAGGCAAGGCCGGCCGGCGTCTCGAGGCTCTCGGGCTTGATGTTTCCGCTACCGGCCGGGTTGGCCTTGAAGGC
>NZ_JADFUD010000156.1:0-1373 GCF_054820065.1 Bradyrhizobium sp. UFLA06-06 | reverse complement strand
ATGGCTCCCTGAACGCAAAAGATAACTTCCGCTTTGAACGCGTCATCACCGGCTGGCGCGATGGAGCCGTTGTTGATTTGAGACGCAAAAGGTAATACCATTATGTCATATGATTCGATCGACGCAAGCGCAGAAAGCCGAACGGCTGAGGGCGGCGCGACGCTTGCTCGCGAAGAAGATCGGCATGGCGGAGGCGGCCTTGGCGCTGTCGCGCGAAAGCGGCTTGTCGCTGCGGCAAGCCTATCGCTATCTCGAAGTGGCCAAAAGGAAGGAGCCGCTCCTTTCCGCGCCGCAGCCGTCTGTGACGCTCTCCCTGAAGATGCCGGCCGATCTCGCCCAAAAACTCCAGGCGCATGCGGCGGCTTCCAGGCTTTCGGTGAGCGAGGTGATGCGCCGAGCGGTGGCCGCTTATCTCGCGTCTGTCCGCGAAGATGGCTGAGCGGCGAAAAAAGCGCGACGTTCGACTCGAATTTGCGTTCGATCGCCTCGTCGCCGTCAAACTTGAACAGGTCTACGAAATTCTCGTTCCAGATCAGGTGCGCTTCGCGCGCGCCGGCGCCGATGTGACGGGAGGCGAAGATGAAAACCGCCGCGATTTACGCCAGAGTGTCGTCGGACAGACAGAAGGAGGAGAACACGATCGCCAGTCAGACGAGCGCGCTGATCGCTTTCGCGCGCGAGCAGGACTGCGACGTGCCGGCGGAATGGGTGATCGAAGACGACGGCTATAGCGGCGCAAGCTTGTTGCGCCCTGGGCTTGAACGACTGCGCGATCTCGCCGCAGAAGGGCGGATCCAAGCCGTGCTCGTCTACGCTCCCGATCGGCTGAGCCGGCGCTATGCGCATCAAATCCTTCTTATCGAAGAGTTCGCGCGCGCCGGCGTCGAGGTCCTGTTCATTCGCTCGAGACGGGCGGCGACGCCGGAAGACGAACTCCTGCTGCAGTTTCAGGGCATGATCGCCGAGTATGAACGCGCGCAAATCCTGGAGCGGTCGCGGCGAGGGAAGCGCCATCGCGCCCTTCAAGGCCAAGTGAGCGTGCTTTCTGGCGCTCCGTTTGGCTATCGCTATAAGCGCAAGACCGATCACTCTGCCGCCTATTATGAGATCGACGAGCGACAGGCCGGTGTCGTGCGCTGGGTCTACGAGCTTTACACCGCAAAAAACCACAGCATCGGCGCCATCACGCGCTTGCTCAATGAGCGCCAGATTCCGACAGCCAAAGAAACAGGCCGCTGGGAGCGCTCGACCGTCTGGGCAATGTTGCGCAATCCCGCGTATAAAGGAACGGCCTGCTTTGGCAAAACGCGGATCGCGCCGCGCATGCGTGTGACGCGGCCGTTGCGATTGCGCGGCGGCGTCGCGCCTCGCAA
>NZ_JADFUD010000155.1:0-1377 GCF_054820065.1 Bradyrhizobium sp. UFLA06-06 | reverse complement strand
TTCAACAGCCTGCTCTCATGTTTGCTGTCAAGGGACTCGATCAAGCGGAGCCGCTTCCGGCTGAGCGCCCGGACGCTGGACTTCGAAGGTGCCCACGGTAGGAGGCAGGGCCAAAGACGACGGTTGATCAAGCTCTCATGCGCGGGTTGGGTACCGCATGACCGTGGTTTCGTCTTGGGGCTGCCTCGGTCTAGGGGGCGAGCGTCGGCAATGCCGGCTCATAACAGGCCACGAGGATTCCCCACCGCGCCCTGCCTCCTGCCCTGGGCACCGATATGGTCGAGCAGCGCTCTTCAGGCGGCCGGCCCGAGTTGTACTTGACGAGCGATCGCCCACAGGAAGCCGACCATCTCGCGTGCAATGGCGGTGGTGACGATCACCTTGGGTTTGCCGGCCGACAAGCGGCGATAGCGGGCGCACAGCCTGACCTGGGCCTTCCAGGCGATATCGCGGATAGCTTGAGGCAGGCGCTCGTTACGGTCATGAAGCTTGCGACTGACGCGGGCTTGCATGCGATAGGTCCATGCCCCCTCGATCAGAGCCCGCCTGGCCAGAGCGTTGCCAGCCTTGGTGATGCCGCCGCGTCGGATGGTTGCGCCGCTCGAATACTCCGACGGCACGAGGCCGAGAAGCCATCAACTGGCGGGGATTGTCGAAGCGAGAGAAGTCGCCGACCTCAGCAACCACGGTCACGGCAACGATGAAGGCGACGCCGCGCATGGCCTGCACGGCCTCAACGAATGGCGTCATCGACCATTGTAGCGCCAGCTCTTCGATCCGCTTGGTCAAGCAGTCCACACGGGCCTCAGCGTCGGTCACGGCATGAAGGTAGTCCTGCAGAACGATTTGGCTCGCCGGGTGATCGAAGCGCACCGTGGTGAGCCAGCGACGATAAGCTAGGGTCCAGCCTTTCTTGCCGGCATAGATGCGCCCATGTCGCAGCAGGAAGCCTTGGAGATGTTGCCGCGCCTTGCCGAGCACACGCATCGCCGTGGCGCGGGCTCTCACCAAGTCGCGCATGGCCTCATGCGCCGCATCCGGAACCCACACCGCCGTCAGCTCGCCGCTCCGGTGCAGCTTGGCCAGCATCGCCGCATCGCGCCGGTCGGTTTTTACCCGATCCCCGGCCTTCATCGGGATCAGCGAGGGGGCCACCACGATGCAGTTGTGCCCCAGTTCCGTCAGTTGTCGATGCAGGCCATATCCGCAGGGTCCGGCTTCGTAACAAAAACTTACCTGCCGGTCACCCTTGCCAAGCTTCTTCGCCAGCTTGGCGATTTGATCTGCGCGATTAGGGATGATCCCCAAGTTACGAACTTCCCCGCCGCGCATCGCTTCGGCCACTGCAACCGAAATCGTCGCCTTGTGCACATCCAG
>NZ_JADFUD010000154.1:0-1422 GCF_054820065.1 Bradyrhizobium sp. UFLA06-06 | reverse complement strand
GCTGCGGGTGCGCCTGTATGACGATCACCTCGACGTGTTTGTCGGCGGCACGCATCTCCTCACCTTGCCGCGCGGGCGGCCGCATCCCAATGGCAAGCACGATCAGGTCGTCGATTATCGGCACGTGATCCATTCCTTGCGGCGCAAGCCGATGGCGCTCCTCAACCTGGTCTACCGCGACCAGCTGTTCCCCCGGGAAGCTTACCGCCGAGCCTTCGACGTCTTGCGCAAACGCTTACCGGACAAGAAGGCCTGCCGGATCATGGTCGATCTCCTCGCACTCGCCCATGAGCGCGGTTGCGAGGCCGAACTCGCCGATCAGCTCACGGCCGACCTGAACGACGGCCGGCTGCCCGACCTCAACCGGCTACGTACTCACTTCGCCCCGGATCCCGCCCAGATGCCGAACGTCGTGGTGCGCCTCGCACCGCTCGCCACCTATGAATGCCTCATCGGTACTGCCGAGATCGGAGGTGCCGCATGAGCACAACCAACGTAGTCGACACCGCGCGCCTCAATCTGTTGCTCAACGAGCTGCGGCTGCCCGCCATCAAGGTGCTGTGGCCGCAATTTGCCGAGCAGTCCGATAAGGAAGGCTGGCCGGCGGCGCGCTTCCTCGCCACCATTGCAGAGCACGAGATCGCTGAACGCAGCCGTCGCCGCATCGAGCGCCATCTCGTCGAGGCGCGGCTGCCCACCGGAAAGACCTTTGACAGCTTCGACTTCGAAGCCGTACCGATGATCTCCAAGGCGCAAATGACCGCGCTCGCCGCCGGCGACGGCTGGTTGAACAAGGGCGCCAATCTGCTGCTGTTTGGTCCGCCCGGTGGCGGCAAGAGTCACTTGGCAGCAGCAATCGGCTTGGCTCTCATCGAGAACGGATGGCGCGTCCTCTTCACCCGCACCACCGATCTCGTGCAGAAGCTCCAGGTGGCGCGCCGCGAACTCAACCTCGAGGGTGCCATCAACCGCCTCGATCGCTTCGATCTCGTTATCCTTGACGATCTTGCCTATGTCACCAAGGACCAGGCCGAGACCAGTGTGCTGTTCGAGCTCATCAGCGCACGCTACGAGCGACGCTCTTTGCTGATCACCGCCAATCAGCCCTTTGGAGAATGGAACAAGGTCTTTCCGGACCCAGCTATGACCCTCGCGGCGATCGATCGCCTTGTTCACCACGCCACCATCGTCGAGATGAACGTCGAGAGCTATCGCAGGCGGACTGCCCTCGAGCGAAAGCGTGGTCCAGGGCGGCCACCGGAGCACGCGACACAAAAAACGCTCGCTTGATTGACGCTCCGCGACAATCAAAGCAAACAAAACTCTTGCGCGCGACAATCATCGCGGCGATCATCATCGCGCCGCGACACTGACTCGCCATCCTGATCGCCGCGCTCTTCCGACCCAGATCGTCGCGCTATA
>NZ_JADFUD010000153.1:0-1433 GCF_054820065.1 Bradyrhizobium sp. UFLA06-06 | reverse complement strand
CCACCCACCCGACCCTGGAGGCCGACATCGCGGCCGTGCTGGGGACGCGGTCGATCGTGCTGGTCGGCATGATGGGGGCCGGCAAGTCGACCATCGGCCGCCGGGTGGCGGCGCGACTCAAGCTGCCGTTCGCCGATGCCGACACCGAGATCGAGGCGGCGGCGCGGATGACGATCCCGGAGATCTTCGAGACCCACGGCGAGCCCTATTTCCGCGACGGCGAGGCGCGGGTGATCGCCCGCATCCTCGATAACGGCCCGATCGTGCTGGCGACCGGCGGCGGCGCCTTCATGCGCGAGGAGACCCGCAACCGGATCCGCGACCGCGCGATCTCGATCTGGCTCAAGGCCGACAGTGATATCATCATGCGCCGGGTGCGCCGCCGCGCCGATCGTCCGCTGTTGCACACCCCCGACCCCGAGGCGACCGTCAACCGATTGCTCAGCGAGCGCGAGCCGGTCTACCGGAATGCCGATCTGACGATTGCCTCGCGCGACGTGCCGCACGACCGCATCGTCGACGAATGCCTCGAGGCCCTGCATGCGCATCTGTGCGGTGCGCGTCCGGCCAACGAGCCACCACCTGACGGATTGAACGCGACCTCATGACTGCGCCCTTGAAACATTCTGCCTCCGTCACCGTCGACGTCGCGCTCGGCGACCGCGCCTATGACATCGTCATCGGCCGCGACGTGCTGCAGTCGCTCGGCGAGCGTGTCGCGGCGCTGCGGCCCGGCGTGCGTACCGCCATCGTCACCGACCGCACCGTTGCCAAGCACTGGCTGGAGCCGACCGAGGCGTCGCTCGCAGCGGCAGGCGTGCCGACGTCGCGGATCGTCGTCGAGGAGGGCGAAGGCTCGAAGAGCTATGCGACGCTGACCGAGGTCAGCGAAGCGCTGATCGCGGCGAAGATCGAGCGCAATGACCTCGTCATCGCGCTCGGCGGCGGCGTGGTCGGCGATCTCGCCGGCTTCGCGGCCGCGATCCTGCGCCGCGGCGTCGATTTCGTGCAGGTGCCGACCTCGCTGCTGGCGCAGGTCGATTCTTCCGTCGGCGGCAAGACCGGCATCAACTCGCCGCAGGGCAAGAACCTGATCGGCGCATTCCACCAGCCGGTGCTGGTCATCGCCGACACCTCGGTGCTCGACACCTTGTCGCCGCGCCAGTTCCGCGCCGGCTACGCCGAGGTCGCGAAATACGGCATCCTCGGTGACGAGGCCTTCTTCGCCTGGCTCGAGAAGAATCACACCGACATCTTCTCTGGCGGCGCCGGGCGCGAGCACGCGATCGCGACTTCGTGCCGCGCCAAGGCGGGCGTTGTTTCCCGTGACGAGCGCGAGACCGGCGAGCGGGCGCTGCTCAATCTCGGCCATACCTTCGGCCATGCGCTGGAGGCCGCGACCGGCTTTTCGGATCGCCTGTTCCACGGCGAGG
>NZ_JADFUD010000152.1:0-1522 GCF_054820065.1 Bradyrhizobium sp. UFLA06-06 | reverse complement strand
CGACAACGCCAAGCAGTGCTTCCTCGATTGCATCATCGACGCGTAATCCGCCGAAGGCGATGCAGAGAGGGCCGCCATTGTCCATCCAGGCACGGCTGCAGCTGTAGCGCGGGATATGGTGCTTCATGCCTGTGTACCGGACTGTGAGCTTGCGGCCACAGCGCTTGCACCGGATCAGACCGGCCAGCAGCGTGTCTCCATGCTTGGGCGCGCCGTGATGTCGACCAGTGGCAACGTTGCTGCTGACCATGGCGCGGATCGCCTCGAACCTCTCCCAGCTCACATACCCGTCGTGGGTATTGGGCTTCAGCGTCAACCATTCGTTCCGCCTCTTGCGGCGGATCTTCCCGCTCACGCCCGCGGCGGTGTATCCCGCCGCCACAGCCGTCTTACCATAGGCATAAGCGCCGCCGTAGACCGGGTTCTCAATGATCCGGTGGATGGTGGAGTAATTCGGTCGCCGCCAGGCCGTATCGCCGTTGGTCTGCTTCACCGGCAGATCGAGGTTGTACTCGTGGAGCCAGCAGAGCGCCTGTCGGGCACTGCCCAGTTCCTCGACCTTGTCGAACACCAGCTTGATCGCTTCCTGGACACGCCGATCCGGATCCTTCTCATAACGGTCGCCGGCCTTCACGAAGCCGACGGGCGCCGCCACAACCAACTCGCCCCGGCGTGCCTTCTCGTAGCGCGCCGAAAGCGAGCGCTGGCGCAACAAATCCAGCTCGTACTCGTTGAGGCTCCCCTTGAGCCCGAGCAGCAGGCGGTCGTTGCCGTGCCTTGGCGCATAGATGGTCTCCTGATCGACCAGAACGGTGTCGACCACGCGGCACATCTCGATGAGCTGCTGCCAATCCCGGCTATTGCGAGCGAAGCGCGAGACCTCGCGGGCGCAAACCGCACCAACCTTACCGAGGCAAACCTCCGCTACCATCCGCTCAAAGCCAGCGCGTTGGACCCCGCCGGCGGCTGAACGACCGAGATCATCATCGATCACTTCGATCTCTGACCAGCCGAGCGCCATCAGCCGATCCCGCATGGCGTATTGTAGTGCGCTGCTTTCGCGATTGTGCAACACCTGATGGGCTGAGGATTGGCGCACGTAAAGAATCGCCTTGCGCTGCAAATGATGAGGCCTGACCTTGTCAGAGATCATGATCAGCCTCCTTCGCGCGCGACGTCGCTGCCGTCGCAGCATGGTCGAGGATCAACCGCGTCATCAGGCTCGTGAGCGCTGCCCGCGCTTCCGCCGGCAGCTCCAGCCATGCGGGCGCGCCGATGGCGCCGTTTGACGGGCCGCCCCCGAACAGATCTGGCTGATGCTGCGGACGCGATCGTCGATTGTGTCGGTATCGGCTCCCTGGCATTGCCGTCTCGCGCGACATGAGTCTCTCCCCGATTCTGGTTGTGAGAGGCTCTGGATGCGCCAGAAAGCAGGACGGCTGATGGCGTTTGGTCCTTCAACGCCAGATCGAGCAGCGCGGCGAGCGCCGCAAGTGCCTCGATGCTGACAAACGGCTGAACT
>NZ_JADFUD010000151.1:0-1573 GCF_054820065.1 Bradyrhizobium sp. UFLA06-06 | reverse complement strand
TTTGACCCTGGCTGTGTGAAAACATAGTGCCGCTGTTATGATTCTCCCGTGATTCTGAGGGGGAATCGATGAGGCGCTTCGTTGAGGGGGCGGATCGTGGGCAACGGACGCTGCTGCCTGAATGCCTCGATGATTTCATTGACGAGAACAACCCTGTTCGCGCGATCGACGAGTTTGTCGATGCGCTTGATCTGGCCGAGATGTGCTTCGGTGGAGTTACGCCGGCAGCGACTGGCCGGCCGTCGTATCACCCCTCGGTTCTCCTGAAGCTTTACATCTACGGCTATCTGAACCGGGTGCAGTCAAGCCGGCGGCTGGAACGAGAGGCCGGACGCAACATCGAGGTGATGTGGCTGCTGGGTCGGCTTGCTCCCGATCACAAGACGATAGCGGACTTCCGCAAGGACAACAGCCTGGGGCTGGGTAAGGTCTGTGCGCGCTTTGTCGAGCTCTGCCGCGGGATGGGTCTTCTCACGGCGGCGAGCGTCGCCATCGATGGGAGCAAGTTCAAGGCCGTGAACAACCGGGACAGGAACTTCACGCGCGCGAAGGTGGAGCGGCGACGTGCTCAGTTGGAGGAGAGCGTCGCGCGCTATCTGAGCCAACTTGACACGGCCGATCGACAGGAGCCGAGCGAGGCGCTGGCGGCGAAGGTGACGAGGCTTACCGAGAAGCTGACGAAGCTGAAGGGGGAGATGGGCAAGCTTGCTGCCTACGAGAAGCAGATGCTTGCTTCGCCGGATCAGCAAATCTCCCTGACAGATCCGGATAGCCGTTCGATGGCAACCAGTGGCCGCGGATCCGGCGTTGTCGGCTACAATGTCCAAGTCGCAGTCGACACCGACCATCACCTGATCATCGCGCATGAGGTGACGAACAGCGGCTCAGATCGGGCACAACTTGCCAATATGGCCAGGCAGGCGAAGGCTGTTCTGAAGACTGAGACGCTCGAGGCCGTTGCCGATCGCGGCTACTTCAGCAGCCCGGAGATCCTCGCCTGCCACGAGGCCGGCATCACGGTAACTCTGCCCAAGCCGATGACTTCGGGCGCCAAGTCGGACGGACGCTTCGGTAAGCAGGACTTTGTCTATTTACCGGAGGAAGACGCCTATCGTTGTCCGGCCGGGGAGCGATTGCCGTATCGCTATACAAACGAAGAAGCCGACAAGACGCTGCGGCGCTACTGGACCAACGCCTGCAAGAATTGTTTGATCAAACCCCAGTGCACGCCCGGGTCAGAGCGACGGATCACGCGATGGGAGCACGAGGATCTGCTCGACGCTGTGCAGCAGCGGCTCGATGCGAACCCGCTTGCTATGCGCCTTCGTCGCGAGACTGTCGAGCATCCGTTCGGCACGATGAAGGCACGCATGGGAGCGACGCACTTCCTGACCAAAACTCTCCCAAAGGTAGCCGCCGAGATGGCCCTCTCAGTCCTGGCCTATAATCTGACCCGAGCAATGAATATCCTCGGGATCAGGCCGCTGATCGCCGCGATCGCGGCCTGACGCTGGCCCAGTTTTGGCTTCAAGATTGACTGCCCTGCAAGGCCGTTTTTACACGGCCAAGACCC
>NZ_JADFUD010000150.1:0-1601 GCF_054820065.1 Bradyrhizobium sp. UFLA06-06 | reverse complement strand
AGTTCGTCGGCAGCGTCAGATGTGTATAAGAGACAGGCTCCAGACATGAAAATTGAGCACCCATAGTCATCAGACGTAGCGATCTAGAAAAGGCGCTACCGGGCGCGATGTCCTGTTCCGAGATCGGCAGGGGACGCTTGGTGGATGTCGATGAGGTCGACAGCAATTTGATGTTACCTCCACCTTTTAGGGAATTGACGTAGTTCAAGAACTCCTTCGTGACCGGAGTTGGGGTAATAAGCATATCGTCGTCCCTAGCAAGCCAGAGCAGCCTCTTGGCCGAGGCTGCATTTGCTCTCAGGAATTCATCTGATAGCGTATGAGCCGAGGGCGTCATTGCAGCGGAGCCAGTGTTCGCGAGTATGACCCGGCTCATCATTCTCCCCCGTCGCGCGCCTGGTTTACGAGCTCGTTTTCCTTTTCCCACCAGGCAATACAGGAGTCAGAAAGAATGCTGATTGGATCAACGATGTCATCGTCGTCTACCAGACCGTCGGAAATGGCCGACAATTCACTGCAACCAAGAATAATTGCGTCAGGCGCGAAGGGTCTGATCTGATCAACAAGCTGCTTCAGCTTTGGTCGTGCTTCCACGGCATTTCCAGACTTGACATCCGCGATGATCTGAACGGCTTCTCGTTGAAACTCTGCACGACAACATGCGAATTTCTCGCCGAAACACTTCTCATTCGTTTGCGGGTATAGAGAGTGCTGCATAGTCGCATTCGTTCCCAGCAGGATCAAACGAAGTTCGCGAGCTGCGGCGTCCCTCCTGCCGCAAATCACCTTGGCTGTGATCTCGGTTACGTCAATCAAAGCCACCGACAGCGCCTGCTTGATCTCACCAACCCAGAAGTGCGCGGTGTTGCAGGGGATGGCTATCGCTCCACATCCCGCTTGCTCTAACCAATGAGCCCGCTCCAATATCTGCTGCAATGGCGCGTCACTCCCCTCTGAGATTGCTTGTGATCGATCAGTGATATCGGGAAGCGATAAAGCAACATACGGAATGTGATCCTGATCTTTCTCCGCTCGGCGTTTTCGCGCGAGAGATTCCAAGAATTTGGCAGTTGCGAAGCTTCCCATTCCGCCCACTACCCCAAGGGGCCTCCGTTGCCCAAGCGGTCCTGCAAACGGCATATCGAGCCTCGATACAAAGTTCATAGTATGACGACCCTGCCTTTCGCGCTTCTTTGACTGCAACAGCACTTCCGTTCCGCAACCACTCATTCAAGAGGACATGCTCGCGTGGTAGCCAAAACAATTCGCGCTCCTCTGTTGTGACAACGTATGGCGCCGGTTGCAACATTAGGTAATGAGCCGTGCGAACAGCAAAGGGTATGCCAACTCGACAGGAAAAGTGGTCTTCAGAGACCTGATGGAGATTGCGATATTTATAGTTGTCGACACATTGCCTGTGTCACGAATGAGACACGCCGGCGGACGTTATGTGTGTGTGCAGAGCGACAAAGGGGATCGGCGCCATTGAGACGAATTCGGACATTGCCCTGACAGCCATAGAAAATGTAAAGATCGTCCACCGAGGAGCTAATAGAGCGCACATTGCTTATTTGCTGGAGAAATTACTGTCGGAGGCGAGC
>NZ_JADFUD010000014.1:0-159225 GCF_054820065.1 Bradyrhizobium sp. UFLA06-06 | reverse complement strand
TAATAGGCAAGGCCGGCCGGCGTCTCGAGGCTCTCGGGCTTGATGTTTCCGCTACCGGCCGGGTTGGCCTTGAAGGCGCTCACGACCTCGTTGTAGGCGTCCGCGGGCAGATCGGCGATCAGGACCTTCACGCCCTGGTCCTCGGTCTCGAAGCCGATGAACGACTTGGCGCGGTTGAGGCCCACCAGCGGCTTCATCCCGACATGCGCGCCCGGCGGAAACACCACGTCGGCGGCAAAGCCACGACAGGTGGCAGCAAGCAGCAAGGCAACCGCAACGAGAAGTCGAAAAGGCGTCATGGGGGATCTACCGGTTTTGCTTGGTGGCCGCGCAACGGGGCCGGTGCAGGGCTGGATGGCCTCTTTCAGTCGGACCGCTTTTAGCGGTTTTGATGACCCTGCAACAGGTCGCCAAAGCCCCGCTTCGGACCTGCAGGCCCGATTCCGTGGGCTTTTCGTCCCGATTGGCTGGCACTTTCCAGTTTCCCGACGTTTCCGACGATCGGCCGCCAGCGGCCAAACAGCGCGCCTTGGCCTGCGCCCGCTTCCGCATACGACGTTTGTGAGTGTTCACTCAACAGCGCCGACGTCGTGTAGCGGATGTTCGCGGTCGACGGCGGGCCGCATCATTGCCGATTTGTTAACTTGGATCGGGCTTGAACCGGCGCCGCAGTCGGGCTGACACAATCTTTCAAACGTCAGTCTTTTCAGGCCTCAACGTTGCGTCCAGTCCTTGCGGGCAGGACCCTCTCTCCTATATCAGGCTCACCGTCGCAATATCGCGAGTATGTGAACGTCTGGGGGTTCGGTACGGAGCGCCGTCAGGGCCCAACCAACCTGCCGTAGCAAAGAGGATATCAAAACCATGGGTAAGGTCATTGGGATCGACCTCGGCACCACGAATTCGTGCGTCGCCGTAATGGATGGCAAGAACGCCAAGGTGATCGAGAATGCCGAGGGCATGCGAACGACGCCGTCGATCGTTGCTTTCACTGACGATGGCGAGCGCCTCGTCGGCCAGCCGGCGAAGCGCCAGGCGGTGACCAATCCCGAGCGTACGTTCTTTGCGGTGAAGCGCCTCATTGGCCGCCGCTACGACGACCCGATGGTCGAGAAGGACAAGAAGCTCGTTCCCTACAAGATCGTCAAGGCATCGAACGGCGACGCCTGGGTCGAAGCCGATGGCAAGACCTATTCGCCCTCGCAGGTCTCGGCCTTCATTCTGCAGAAGATGAAGGAGACCGCTGAGGCGCATCTCGGCCAGAAGGTCGAGCAGGCTGTCATCACGGTTCCCGCCTATTTCAACGATGCGCAGCGTCAGGCCACCAAGGACGCCGGCAAGATCGCCGGTCTCGAAGTGCTGCGCATCATCAACGAGCCGACGGCTGCCGCGCTCGCCTACGGTCTCGACAAGTCGAAGTCCGGCACGATCGCCGTGTACGACCTCGGCGGCGGCACCTTCGACGTCTCGATCCTCGAGATCGGCGACGGCGTGTTCGAGGTGAAGTCGACCAACGGCGACACCTTCCTCGGCGGTGAAGATTTCGACATGCGCCTGGTCGGCTATCTCGCCGACGAATTCCAGAAGGAGCAGGGCATCAACCTGCGCAACGACAAGCTCGCCTTGCAGCGCCTGAAGGAGGCTGCGGAGAAGGCCAAGATCGAGCTGTCGTCGACCACGCAGACCGAAATCAACCTGCCGTTCATCACGGCTGACCAGACCGGTCCGAAGCATCTGACGATGAAGCTGACCCGCGCCAAGTTCGAGGCGCTGGTGGCCGACCTCGTCGAGAAAACCATCGAGCCGTGCCGCAAGGCGCTGAAGGATGCCGGCCTGACCGCCGGCGAGATCGGCGAAGTGGTGCTGGTCGGCGGCATGACCCGCATGCCGAAGATCCAGGAAGTCGTGAAGCAGTTCTTCGGCAAGGAGCCGCACAAGGGCGTCAATCCCGACGAGGTCGTCGCGATCGGCGCTGCGATCCAGGCCGGCGTGCTGCAGGGCGATGTCAAGGACGTGCTGCTGCTCGACGTGACCCCGCTGTCGCTGGGCATCGAGACGCTGGGCGGCGTGTTCACCCGCATCATCGACCGCAACACCACGATCCCGACCAAGAAGAGCCAGGTGTTCTCGACCGCCGAAGACAATCAGGGCGCCGTCACCATCCGCGTCTTCCAGGGCGAGCGTGAAATGGCGGCCGACAACAAGATGCTCGGCCAGTTCGACCTGATGGGCATTCCGCCGGCTCCGCGCGGCATGCCGCAGATCGAGGTGACCTTCGACATCGACGCCAACGGCATCGTCAACGTCTCGGCCAAGGACAAGGCGACCGGCAAGGAACAGCAGATCCGGATCCAGGCATCCGGCGGTCTGTCCGAGGCCGACATCGACAAGATGGTCAAGGACGCCGAGGTCAACGCGGCCGAGGACAAGAAGCGCCGCGAGGCTGTCGACGCCAAGAACCATGCCGACGGTCTGGTTCACTCGACCGAGAAGGCTCTGGCCGAACACGGTTCGAAGATCGCCGACACCGAGCGCCGCGCGATCGAAGACGCCGTCAGCGACCTCAAGGAAGCGCTGAAGGGCGACGACGCCGAGGCGATCAAGGCCAAGACCAACACGCTGGCGCAGGCTTCGATGAAGCTCGGCGAGGCCATGTACAAGCAGCAGGCCGAGGCCGATGCGGCCAAGGACGCTGCCAAGGATGACGTTGTCGACGCGGAATTCACCGAGGTCGATGACGACAAGAACAGCAAGAAGTCTGCTTAAGCGGATTTGCGATCATGACCCTCACACCAATGAGCACGCGCCGCGTCTCGGAGGAGTGGGGGTCATTTTTCTTTAAGGCGATCGCTGCATCTTCCAGACAGGCGCAATCCTTGACGCGACCTGAGCGCAAGCTTCGGCGATCGCGATGAACTTCGGACGGAATTGAAGGATGTCCACCAAGCGCTGCTATTACGAGACCCTCGAGGTTGAGCGGAACGCGGACGAGACCAAGCTGAAATCGGCTTTCCGCAAGCTCGCGATGAAATGGCATCCGGACAAGAATCCGGGCGACGCCACCAGCGAAGTCCGGTTCAAGGAAATCAACGAAGCCTATGAGGTGCTGAAGGACGGCGACAAGCGCGCCGCCTATGACCGCTTCGGCCATGCCGCTTTCGAGCAGGGCATGGGCGGCGGCGGCCCCGGCTTCGGCGCCGGCTTCGCTTCTTCCTTCTCCGACATCTTCGAGGATCTGTTCGGCATGGCCGGGCAGCGCCGCGGCGGCGGCCGCGAGCGCGGCGCCGACCTGCGCTACAACATGGAGATCACGCTCGAGGAGGCCTTCCAGGGCAAGACCGCGCAGATCGAGATCCCGGTCTCGGTCACCTGCGAATCCTGCTCGGGCACCGGCGCCAAGGCCGGCACCAAGCCGAAGACCTGCTCGCATTGCGGCGGGGCCGGCCGTATCCGGCAGGCCCAGGGCTTCTTCACGCTGGAGCGGACCTGTCCCGGCTGTCAGGGCCGCGGCCAGATGATCGAGGATGCCTGCACCTCCTGCGCGGGTTCCGGCCGGGTGACGCGCGACCGCACGCTGTCGGTCAACATTCCCCCGGGCGTCGAGGACGGCACCCGAATTCGTCTCGCCGGCGAAGGCGAGGCCGGTGTCCGCGGCGGACCGCCGGGTGACCTCTACATCTTCCTGTCGCTGACCACGCACCAGTTCTTCCAGCGCGACGGCGCCGACCTGCACTGCCGCGTGCCGATCTCGATGGTGACCGCAGCGCTCGGCGGCGAATTCGAGGTGCCTACCATCGACAAGGGCAAGACCAAGGTGAAGGTGCCGGCCGGCACCCAGTCCAGCCGGCGATTCCGCATCGCATCAAAGGGTATGCCGGTGCTCCGTTCGCGCCAGACCGGCGACATGTATGTGCAGGTCGTGGTCGAAACGCCGCAAAATCTGACCAAGAAGCAGCAAGAACTGCTGATGGAGTTCGAAAAGCTCTCGTCCGGCGCAACCCAGCCGGAGGCAGCGGGTTTCTTCTCTAAGGTCAAGGACTTCTTTGGCAATCGCTCCGTCTAGCCGCAGTCGTTATGCTTGACCGTAACGACTTCGATCTATACGTGTTTGTGACTGTTTTCTGACAACCGCTCGATTGTGCGGTCCCCGCCTGGTAGCGACATGCCTTTGCAATCGTCCGTGCGTGCGTCGAAGAAACCCCTCCGTCTCGACGACGAGGTTCGATTTCTCCGTTCATGGATGGAGAAGCCGCTGCATATGGGCGCGGTGATGCCGTCCGGGCGGCTGCTCGCCCGCACCATGGCGCAATATGTCGATCGCGATGCCGAGGGGCCGGTCATCGAACTTGGACCCGGCACCGGGGCGATCACCAACGCGCTGATCGAGCATGGCGTCGATCAAAAGCGTCTCGTCCTGGTCGAATACAATCCCGGCTTCTGCGCGTTGCTGCGCGAACGCTATCCGCAGGCCAGGGTCGTCCAGGGGGACGCCTACACGCTGCGCGATACTGTGTGGGAGGTGCTGAAATCTCCCGCCTCGGCCGTGGTCTCCGGCC
This sequence comes from Bradyrhizobium sp. UFLA06-06, assembly GCF_054820065.1. Lineage (NCBI taxonomy): Bacteria > Pseudomonadati > Pseudomonadota > Alphaproteobacteria > Hyphomicrobiales > Nitrobacteraceae > Bradyrhizobium > Bradyrhizobium sp. UFLA06-06. Next base: position 154,669 of record NZ_JADFUD010000014.1, on the reverse strand, counting down.
TGCCGCTCGTCACCAAGCCGATGCTGACCCGCCTAAGGCTGGTCCGTGACGCCTTCCTGGCGCTCGCACCCGGCGCGCCCTTCATTCAGTTTACCTATTCGGTGGTGCCTCCGATTCCGAAGTCGCTGCCGGGCGTGTCCACAGAGGCCTCCGAGCGGATCTGGATGAACCTTCCGCCCGCGCGGGTCTGGGTGTATCGCAAGGGCTGACCACCCAGCGCCCGTCGCGCCGGGCCTGCGCCCAATACCTGCGATTTCAAGATGTCCGCGCTGAAAATCCTCGTGATCCCCGGATCGCTTCGGTCAGGCTCGCTCAATGCGAAGCTGGCCGCCGTGCTGGCGTACGAACTGGCGCAATCCGGCGCCGACGTCACCCGCATCTCGCTCGGCGATTTTCCGCTGCCGATCTATGACGGCGACCTGCAGGCGAAATCCGGCGTGCCGCAGCATGCCGTGAATCTGAAGCGGATGATCGGCGCCCATCATGGCGTGCTGATCGTGACGCCGGAATACAATTCCTCGGTGCCGGCGCTGGTGAAGAACACGATCGACTGGGTGAGCCGCGTGCAGGATCCGCATGAGGTGCGAGGTCAGGTGTTCCACGGCCGCGCGTTCGCGATTTCAGCCGCATCCGGCAACCGGCTCGGCGGCACGCGCGCGCTGGCTGCGCTGCGCCTGATCCTGACGGCGTGCCACGCCACCGTGATCCCGAACCAGCTCGCGCTGTCATTCGCCGAGCAGGCCTACGACGATATGGATCATCTGAAGCACCAGGCCGACATCGACGCGATGCGGGCGCTGGTGCGGCAGCTGATCGACCAATCCCAACGCATGATGTGAGGTGACATGCAGCCAGCCAGGATCGCTCCAAGAGACCGGTTGATCGTGGCGCTCGATCTGCCGTCGGTCGCCAGCGCCGAGGCGATGATCGACCGGCTCGGCGATGCCGTCACCTTCTACAAGATCGGCTATCAGCTCGGTTATGCCGGCGGCCTCGCGCTGGCGAAACAGCTTGCAGGCAGCGGCAAGAAGGTCTTCCTCGATCTGAAACTGCACGACATCGGCAACACCGTCGCGCGCGGGGTCGAAAGCGTCGCCGGGCTCGGCGCGACCTTTCTCACCGTGCATGCATATCCGCAGACCATGAAGGCGGCGGTCGAGGCCCGCGCCGGCTCCGGCCTGAAGATCCTCGCGGTGACGGTGCTGACCTCCTACGACGACACCGATCTGCACGCGGCGGGCTATCGCCTCAACGTCTCCGATCTCGTCGAAGCGCGCGCCAAACAGGCGCAGGCGCTTGGTGTCGACGGCCTCGTCAGCTCGCCCGAGGAGGCCGCCGCCTTGCGCAAGATCGTCGGCGATCAGATGAACCTGGTGACGCCGGGCATCCGCCCCGCGGGCTCGGCGACCGGCGATCAGAAGCGCATCATGACGCCGGCCCGCGCCATTGCCGCCGGCGCCGACTATCTGGTGGTCGGACGTCCGGTGATGGAAGCCGCCGATCCGAAGGCTTCAGCCGAAGCCATTCACGCCGAAATCGCCCAGGCGCTCGCCTGAACAACAAGAGGGAGAACAGAGATGGCGAAGGGATACTGGATTGGACGCGTCGACGTTCATAATGACGAGGGCTACAAGCCCTACGCGGTGGCCAACCTTGCGATCTTCAAGAAGTTCGGCGGCCGTTATGTGGTGCGCGGCGGCCAGCTCAACTGCGTCGAGGGAGAGAGCCGCTCCCGCAATGTCGTGATCGAATTCCCCGACTACGCAACCGCGATGGCCTGCTACAACTCCCCGGAATACCAGGCCAACATCAAGGTGCGGCAGCCGCATTCGATCGCCGACCTCATCATCATCGAGGGCTATGACGGCCCGCAGCCCTGATCGCGGGTGGCCGGTTCGGTTGCCGGAACAGCCATGGCTCGCTATATCGCGTGGAGAGGTGAGCCATGGCTGACATGCGTCTGATTGTTGCGGGAGCCGGCGGCCGGATGGGCCGCACGCTGACGCGGGTGATTTCCGAGACCCCGGGGGCGGTGCTGGTCGGTGCGCTGGAAGCGCCGGGCTCGGAGCTGCTCGGCAAGGACGCCGGCGTGCTCGCCGGCCTCCCCGCCAATGACGTCAAGCTGTCGGCCGATCTGTGGTCGATGTCGGCCGCCGCCGACGGCATCCTGGATTTCACCGTGCCGGCCGCGACCATCGCCAATGTCGCGATCGCGGCCGAGCGCGGCCTCGTTCACGTCATCGGCACCACCGGCATGTCGCCGTCCGACGATGCGGTGATCCGCAGCGTGACCAACCGCGCCATCGTGGTGAAATCCGGCAATATGAGCCTCGGTGTCAATCTGCTCGCCGCGCTCGTCAAGCGCGTCGCGCAATCGCTCGACCAGAGTTTTGACATCGAAATTCTCGAGATGCACCACAAGTCCAAGATCGATGCCCCGTCGGGCACCGCCTTGATGCTCGGTGAAGCTGCGGCCGCGGGACGCAAGATCGCGCTCGACCAGCATTCGGCGCGCGGTCGCGATGGTCTCACCGGCGCGCGGCGCGCGGGCGATATCGGCTTTGCCTCGTTGCGCGGCGGCACCGCGGCCGGCGATCACAGCGTGATCTTTGCCGGCCCCTCCGAGCGCATCACGCTCTCGCACCATGCAGAAGATCGCGCGCTGTTCGCGCAGGGCGCGCTGAAGGCAGCGCTGTGGGCGCATGGCAAGAAGCCCGGCATGTATTCGATGGCCGACGTCCTCGGGTTGAGCGACTGACGCCGCTCGACGGAATGAAATCCAGCTAAGCGAAAACGGAATCTGAAATGAGTGATCGTCTTCTTGTGCTCGTTCGTCACGGTCAGAGCGACTGGAATCTGAAGAACCTGTTCACCGGGTGGAAGGACCCGGATCTCACCGAGCAAGGCGTCAACGAAGCCAACGAGGCCGGCCGCAAGCTGAAGGCGCAGGGCCTGTCGTTTGATGTCGCGTTCACCTCCGATCTCACCCGTGCGCAGCACACGTTGAAGCTGATGCTGGAGCAGATCGGCCAGACCGGATTGCCGACCACGAAGAATCTCGCGCTCAACGAACGCGATTACGGCGATCTCTCCGGCCTCAACAAGGACGACGCCCGCAAGAAGTGGGGCGAGGACCAGGTCCTGATCTGGCGCCGTTCCTACGACGTGCCGCCGCCCGGCGGCGAAAGCCTGAAGGATACGCTGGCGCGGACGCTGCCCTATTACGTGCAGGAGATCCTGCCCGGCGTACTGCGCGGCCAGCGCACGCTGATCGCCGCCCACGGCAATTCGCTGCGCGCGCTGATCATGGTGCTGGAGAAGCTGACGCCGGAGCAGATCCTCAAGCGCGAACTCGCCACCGGCGCGCCGGTGGTCTATCGGCTCAATGCCGATTCCACCGTGGCGTCCAAGGTCGATCTCGCGGGGTAGAGGTTTGATGTTGTCATTCCGGGGCGATGCGCAGCATCGAACCCGGAATCTCGAGATTCCGGGTCTGGTCCTTCGGACCATCCCGGAATGACGAGATAGAGGTTAGTGCAATCCGACCTGGCCGGCTTCCCAGCCCAGCATCGCCTGCTTGCGGGTGATGCCCCAGTGATAGCCGGTCAGTGCGCCGCTCTTGCCGAGTGCGCGATGGCAGGGCACCACGAACGACACCGGATTGCGGCCGACTGCGGCGCCGACCGCGCGCGAGGCCTTTGGACTGTTGATCTTGCAGGCGATGTCGGAATAGCTGACCGCGCGGCCCATCGGGACCTTGAGCAGCGTCTCCCACACCCGCACCTCGAAATCGGTGCCGATCAAGACGACGCGCAGCGGCTGGTCCGCCCGCCACAACCTTGTATCGAACACGCGCTGCGCCAATGCGGTGGTGCCGTTGGTGTCCTCGACATAGGTCGCGTTCGGCCAGCGCCGCTTCATGTCGGCGAATGCGGTCTGCTCGTCGCCGTGATCGGCGAAGGCAAGCCCCGCAAGCCCGCGATCCGTTGCGATCACGATCGCGGTGCCGAACGGCGAGGGATGGAAGCCGTAGCGCAGCGTCATGCCGCCGGCGCCGGTCTTCCATTCGCCCGGCGACATCGCCTCATGCGTGACGAACAGGTCGTGCAGCCGTCCCGGCCCTGACAGGCCGGAGTCGAGTGCCGCATCGAGCACGCTGGCGGAATCGCGCAAGAGGTTCTTGGCGTGGTCCAGGGTCAGCGCCTGCATGAAAGCCTTCGGCGTCAGCCCCGCCCAGCGGCGGAACAGATGGTGCAGTTCATCCGGCGTGACGGCGGCGGCATCGGCCATCGCTTCGATGGTCGGCTGCGTGCGCCAGTGCTCCGAGATGAACGCGATGGCGCGCCGAACCGAGTCATAGTCGCGCAGCGCGGCGCTCTGGAGGCCCGGCTTGGCCAGGCGCTGATCGTGTATGGCGAGTGTCATCATGGTGTCTGATTTAGGAGCCATGGCGCGTCCAAACCACCCGATTTCTGACAAGCATGATCCGGAAAAGTGGAGACCGGTTTTCCGAAAAGATCATGCTCAAATAAGACCTAGCGGATGGGGTTGTAGGTCGGGCCACGTTTTGCGGCGTTGAGCGCCGCCGTCAAGGCCTTGGAGAAGCTGGCCTTTTCGTCCGGACCCAGGAAGCTGCCAACGCTGACCCGGCGGCCCCTGGAGACCAGATAGAGCCGCTCGATGCCGAACTCCTCATGCGAAATCTGTTCGAACCGCACCCAGAGCGGATTGAGCACCCATTCCACCACATGACCGCGATGGCTGATCCTGCGCACCCGCAGTTCCGACGGTGTGACGGTGATTTCCTCGCTCGCCTTGGCGGTGCGGAAATTGACCTTGAACGCCCAATAGATCACCAGCGCGTCGAGGCAGAAGAAGCCGAAGATCGGCCAGGCGCCGAGCCACCAGAACACCGCGCCGGCGATGAAGCTGACCGCGGTGACGAACGACATCAGCACGATAAAGCCGGTGCGATTGAGCGAGCGGTGCGGCGTCAGCAATGCCGAGAACAATTTGGGCTCGGCCTCAGCGGCATCAGCCGCGAGGTCATTGGCCCTGAGGTCTTCGCCCGGATCAAAGTCGTTGCCTGCGGTCATGACGTATCAGTATATCCGGTTCATGGCCAAAATCATTCGCTCTCAACGCGCCAGCACGTCAAGCGTTCGCTCCGCACCGAAGAAGAAAGCCGCAAAAGCGGCAAGGCTGCTGCCCAAACGCGGGGCAAAGAAGGCGGCCAAGAAGGCCGCCAAGCACGTCGCAAAGCCAAAGCCATGGACATCGGAGGAGGTCTACGAGGCTTTCGACCGGTTCCGCAAAGCCAATCCCGAGCCGAAGGGCGAACTCGAGCACCTCAACCCCTACACGCTGCTGGTTGCGGTGGTGCTGTCGGCGCAGGCGACCGATGCCGGCGTCAACAAGGCGACGCGGTCGCTGTTCGCGGTCGCCGACACGCCGGAGAAGATGCTTGAGCTCGGCGAAGACAGGGTGCGCGACTACATCAAGACCATCGGGCTCTATCGCAACAAGGCGAAGAACGTCATCGCGCTCTCGCAGAAGCTGATCGCCGAGTTCGGCGGCGAGGTGCCGCGCACGCGCGCCGAGATCGAATCGTTGCCCGGCGCCGGCCGCAAGACCGCGAATGTCGTGCTCAACATGGCATTCGGCGAGCACACGATGGCGGTCGACACCCATGTGTTTCGCGTCGGCAACCGCACCGGGCTCGCGCCCGGCAAGACGCCGCTCGAGGTCGAGCTGGGATTGGAAAAGGTGATCCCGACCGAGTTCATGCTGCACGCCCATCACTGGCTGATCCTGCATGGCCGTTACACTTGCCTCGCCCGCGGTCCACGTTGCGACGTATGTCTGATCAATGATCTCTGCCGGTGGCCGGAGAAGACCGTCTGAGGCATGATCGTCATCATGTGCTAATAGGTTCGTCCGGCGTTTGGGCGCGTGCTTGAGGAGTTTGGTGTGGCCGAGCAGGTTCAAGATGGTCCGTCGCCCGCCAGCCAGACGGCGCCTGCCAAGCCGCAATCAGTAGCAAGCGGCTTCTGGAGCCGCTTCGCGATTCCGCTGTTTGCCGTGCTCATCGCGCTGGGGTTCGTCGCGGTGGCGACCAGTCGCTGGGATGCCTGGGTCGGCAGCGCCGCGATCCAGACCACCAATGATGCCTATGTGCGCGCCGAATTGACCCAGCTCTCCAGCCGCGTGTCCGGCGAGGTGCTCACCGTCGCCGTCTCCGATTTCCAGCGCGTCAAGGCCGGCGATCTCCTGGTGCAGATCGATCCGGCCGATTATCAGGCGCAGGTGGCGCAGGCCGAGGCCGGCGTGGTCGGTGCCCAGGCCGTGCTCGACAACCTCAACAACCAGGTCGAGCTGCAATATGCGACCATCGCGCAGGCCGAGGCTGCACGGTTGTCCGCGGAGGCGCAGCAGACTCTGGCACGCCAGGAGGAAGAGCGTCAGCAGTCGTTGTCGCAAACCGACGCCGGCACGCGGCAGCGGCTCGAGCAGGCGACCGCATCCTACGCCAAGGCGGAGGCCGACGTGCGCGCCAGCCGCGCTGTCATCGCAGCGCAGCGCCATCAGCTCGAGGTCCTGCAAGGCACCAAGAAGCAGCGCGCCGCCGACCTCGACGCCGCCAAGGCGCTATTGGCATCGGCCAAGCTCAAGCTTGGCTACACCAAGATCGTCGCGCCGTTCGATGGCGTCACTGGCGAGCGCCAGGTCCAGCCGGGCGACTACGTCAACATCGGCGCCAATCTGATCAACGTCGTGCCGCTGCCGAAGGTCTATGTGATCGCCAACTACAAGGAAACCCAGCTGACCAACGTCAAGCCGGGCCAGCCGGTCGAAGTCACCGTGGATACGTTCGCGGGCCAGAAGCTGCGCGGCGTCGTCGAGCGCATCGCGCCGGCGAGCGGATCGCAGTTCGCGCTGCTGCCGCCCGATAACGCCACCGGCAATTTCACCAAGGTGGTGCAGCGCATCCCGGTGCGTATCCAGTTCGACAAGGGCCAGCCATTGCTCGAGCGCCTGCTGCCGGGCATGTCGGTCGTCACGCGGATCGACACCGGCGAGGCGGTCGCCAATGGCGGAAAGTGACGACCGACACAGCGGTCCGGTCTCGCGCGGCGACGTCGCGCGCTATCCGCTGTTCGCGGTCGTCGCCGTGCTGCTCGGCGCGTTCCTGGCGAATTTCGACAGCCGCCTGACCTCGGTCGGCCTGCCCGATTTGCGCGGTGCGTTCTCGCTCAGCTTCGACGAGGGCGCCTGGCTCTCGACGGCTGCCATCGGCTCGCAGATCTTCGTCGCGCCTGCGGTGGCCTGGCTTGCCACCGTGTTCGGCCTGCGCCGTGTGCTCGGCATTCCGAGCCTGGTCTATGCGGTGGTCTCGCTGACCATCCCGTTCGTGCGCGACTACACGACGCTGATTGCGCTCAGCATCGCCCACGGCATGCTGCTCGGCACCTTCGTGCCGGCGACGCTGATGATCATCCTGCGCAATTTGCCGATCCGATGGTGGCTGCCGGCGATCGCGATGTACTCGATCCGCGTCGGCTTCGCGCTCGACTCGTCGAGCTCGCTGGTCGGTTTCTATGTCGAGCATCTCGGCTGGCAGTGGCTGTATTGGCAGGGCGTGGTGATTGCGCCGCTGATGGGGCTGATGGTGTATCTCGGCACGCCGAACGAGCCGGTCAATCGCGACCTGCTGCACCATGCCGATTGGGGCGGCATGCTGCTGCTCGGCGCCGGGGTGTCGATGGTCTATGCCGGGCTCGATCAGGGCAACCGGCTGGACTGGCTCTCGTCGGGCACGGTGATGGCGCTCTTGATCGGTGGTGGGCTGTTGATCGTCGCCTTCATGATCAACGAAATGGTGGCGCGTCGGCCCTGGGCGCATTTCAACGTGCTGTTCTCGCGCAATATCGGGCTCTCGCTGATCGTCATCCTGCTGTACACGCTGACCAGCCTGTCGAATTCGTCGCTGGTGCCGAACTTCCTCGGCACCGTCGCCGCGCTGCGGCCGGAGCAGTCGGGCGTGCTGCTGTTCACCTACGGCGCGCTGCCGATGTTCGTGCTGGTGCCGATCTCGATTTTGCTGCTGCGCCACCTCGATCCGCGCATCGTCGTAGTGCTCGGCTTCTCGGCGTTCGCGGCCGCCAATCTCTGGGGCACGCAGCTGAGCCATGTCTGGGCGCGCGAGGATTTTGTCGGCATCGTCCTGCTCACGTCGATCGGGCAGGCGTTCACGCTGCTGCCGATCATCATCATGGCGCTGTCGAATTCCGATCCGTCGCGGGCGACGGCGTTCGCGGCCTATATCCAGATCATGCGCCTTGGCGGCGCCGAGATCGGCGTCGCGCTGATGGGGACGTGGCTGCGGGTCCGCGAGCAGATCCATTCGAATTATCTCGGACAGCATGTGCAGAACGGCAATATCGACGTCGTGAACCTGCTCAAGCGGCTGGCAGGTGAATTTTCCGGCCACGGCATCGGGACCGCGACGGGGCGCGCCGTTGGCACGCTGGCGGCGCTGGTGCAGCGCGAGGCCAACACGCTCGCCTATATCGACGGCTTCTGGCTGTGCTTCTGGCTCGCGATCCTGGCGCTGGTCCTGGTCGCCCTGATCACGCGCGCACCGGCTGGCCCGCTGTCGCCGGTGCCGCTTGGCTTCGTGAAGAGCGTGATGCGCAGGCTGGGCGCCGCCGCTCCCTGATTTGCGAAGAGGCGGCGCGGATATCGCCGCCGGGTCAATTTATAGTGAATGCGGCGCTCGCGCTATGTCGCAGGCGTGTTGAAATATTTTGCTCATCGCGCGGTTCCAAGAGCGGGGGAAATGGAGCCACGATGATCGAGATAAAGCAGACGGCCGCGCTTGTTTCCCTGGCGACGGCGGTTCCACCGCATCTATTCCATCAGGGACAGGTCCTGCAGGCCGCGCGTAACCTCCTCGCCGACCGCTATGCCGAATTCGAGACGCTCTCCAGCCTGTTCGCCAACACCGGCATCCAGGATCGCTACGGCGTCAAGCCGATCGAATGGTATCTCGAACGGCGCGGCTGGCCGGAGCGAACGCTGGCGTTCCTCGAAGGCGCGGAGACGTTGTATGTCGACGTGGCCTGCAAGGCGATTGCGCGCGCTGACCTGACCGGCAGGGACATCGATATCGTGGTCACGGTGTGCTCGACGGGGATAGCCACGCCGACGCTGGAGGCGCGCGTCGCCGGCAAGCTCGGACTGCGGACGGATGTGTCGCGCGTGCCGGTGTTCGGCCTCGGCTGCGCGGGCGGCGTGTCTGGCCTGTCGATCGCCGCGCGGCTGGCCGAAGCGCGGCCGGGAGCGAACGTGCTGCTGGTTGCGCTCGAACTCTGCACGCTCGCGGTCCGGCACGACGAGCTCACCAAGGCAAATATCGTTGCGGCCAGCCTGTTCGGCGATGGCGCGGCCGCGATCGTGCTGCGTGCTGGCGACGGCGGCGCGACGCGGATCGAGGCGACCGGTGAAAAGCTGTGGCCGGATACGCTCGACATCATGGGCTGGACGGTCGATCCGGAAGGATTCGGCGTGGTCTTTCAGCGAACCATTCCGGATTTCGTCCGCGACCATGTTGGGCCAGCCGTTGCCGAAATCCTCGCGCGGATGCAGCTGACGGCCGGTGACGTCGACCGCTTCCTCTGCCATCCCGGCGGCGCCAAGGTCATCGCCGCGCTTGAGCGGGCACTCGCGCTCGATCAGGGCACGCTCGATCACGAGCGCGACGTCATCGCGGCTTGCGGCAACATGTCAGGCCCGACGGTTCTCTTTGTTCTCGAACGCGCCTGCGCCAAGGGATTGCCGCCGCGCTCGCTGCTCACGGCGCTCGGGCCGGGCTTCACGCTCAGCTGCGTTGCGCTCAGGCACGCGGCGTGAGCTTCGCGGCGGTCATCCTCGCTCTGGTCACGCTGCAGCGTCTCGGCGAGCTCGTGCTGTCACGTCGCAACACGGAGCAGCTTCTCGCACGAGGCGCGGTCGAGGTCGGCGCCAGTCACTACCCGCTCATTGTCCTGGTTCACGCCGGCTGGCTGACCGCGCTGTGGATCTGGGGCCGCGACCAGGACGTCAATCTGGCCGCGCTGGCGGGTTTTCTGCTGCTGCAAGGCTTGCGGCTGTGGATCCTCGCCGCGCTCGGGCCGCGATGGACCACGCGGATCGTCGTGCTGCCGGGCGCGCCGCTGGTCGCATCCGGGCCGTACCGATATTTCCCGCATCCAAACTACGCCGTCGTGGTTGGTGAAATCGCGCTGCTACCCCTCGCGCTGCACCTGCCGCGATTGGCGCTGATCTTCACCCTCCTCAATCTCGCGGTGCTTGCGCTCCGGATTCGGGTCGAGAACCGCGCGCTCTCCGTTTCCGACTGGCCACGCACAAGCACATCATGAGCAAGGGGGCGGATCACCGAACCGACAGCCCATCAGCTGCGACCTGGGCCGGCTTCCTCCTGATGTGCTTCGGCATGTTCATGGCGATTCTCGACATCCAGGTCGTCGCAACTTCGTTGCCGACGATCCAGCGCGCGCTTGCGATCTCGCCGGCGGCGATGAGCTGGATCCAGACCGCCTATCTGATCGCGGAAGTGATCGCGATCCCACTGACCGGCCTGTTCACGCATGCGCTGTCGTTGCGATGGCTGTTCGCGCTTGCCGTGAGCCTGTTCACCGTCGCGTCGGTCGGCTGCGCCCTCAGCGACGGCTTTGCCGCGCTGCTGGCATTTCGCGTGCTGCAGGGATTTTCCGGCGGCGTCCTGATCCCCGCAGTGTTCTCCGCCGTGTTCACGCTGTTCCCGGCGCGGCTTCATGCGGTGGCCACCACGATCGGCGGCGTCGTCGCGGTGCTCGCGCCGACCGTTGGACCTGTCGTCGGCGGCTGGATCACGCAGACCTGGTCGTGGCCTTGGCTGTTCCTGATCAATGTGATTCCCGGAACGGTGGCAGCCTCGGTCACGCCCTTGCTGCTTCCGAAGGAAGGCGTGCAGCTTCGCGCGTTCTCCAGGCTGGATAAATGGTCGCTAGTCCTGCTCGCAGCGACGCTCGCAAGCTTCATGATTGGTCTGAAGGAAGCGCCGCAACGCGGTTGGGCCGCGATGCCTTGCCTCGGCCTGCTGATCGGAAGCATTGCCGGGATGGCGCTGCTGATCCGGCGCACGCTCCGCGCGGCCTATCCGATCGCGCAATTGACGCTTTTCAAGCGGCGTCCGTTCGCGATCGGTTGCGCACTGAGCTTTTGCCTCGGCATTGGCCTGTATGGATCGACCTATCTGATGCCGGTCTTCCTCGGTTTCGTCCGCCGCCATGACGCCTTCGAGATCGGCACCATCATGCTGGTCACGGGAGTTGCGCAGCTCGTCGCGGCGCCGCTTGCGGCGGTCCTCGAAAGCCGCGTCGGCGCGCGGCGGTTGACCGGCGCGGGCTTCGCCTTGTTCGCGCTTGGCCTCGGCTGGAGCGCCTTTCAACCGCGCACGGCGGATTTTGGCGAGATGTTTTGGCCGCAGGTCGTGCGCGGCGTCGCGATCATGTTCTGCCTGCTGCCACCGACGCGCATTGCGCTGGGTGCCCTTCCGGAGGCGGACATTGCCGACGCCAGCGGACTGTTCAACCTGATGCGTAATCTGGGCGGCGCGATCGGGATCGCCCTGATCGATACCATCCTCTACGGGCGAAGCCCAATTTATGGCGAGGATTTCCGCGTGCGCCTGCTGGCAGGGGATGTCACCGCGGCGCAGGCGATCGGGCTCGATCCGAAGTTGCTGATCGACCGTCCGCCGGGTCTGCCGGACGACGCGACGGTGGCGTTCATCCGGCCGTTGGTCGAACGGGCGTCGCTCGCACTCACCGTCAACGAGGCATGGGCGATGCTCGCCTGCGTGGCGATCGTCGGACTGCTGCTCGTGCCATTCGCAAGCGATCGGGTATCGGCATCGCTGCCGGTGCCGGATACCACCTAGACCGAGGACACATTGGTTCGCCGCGCCGGCTCGATCAGCTCGCGCCGCGGGCCCGACAGCCGCTTGTACATGTGCACCATGAAGGCCATGCCGAACAGCGGCGTCGCCAGATTGACGATCGGGATCGAGACGAAGGCAGCGATGAACAGGCCCGCGGTAAAGACTGTCGCCGCGTTCTCCTTGCGCATCGCCTTGGCGTCATCAGGCGAGCGGAACCGCATCGCCGCAAGCTCGAAATATTCGCGGCCGAGCAGCCAGGCGGTCGCGACGAAGAAGATGATGAAGCCTGCGCCCGCAAACAGCACGAACGGCAGCGCGACGAGGTAGACCAGGATCGTCAGCAGCGCGGTCTTGACGCCCTCGATCGTCGCGAGCGTGACCGGCAGCGCCACGCCGGGATGGTCGGCCGGATAATGCTCGCGCTCGACATGGTCGGCGACGTCGTCGACAAACAGGCTCGCCACCAGCGAGGTGATTGCGGGCATCAGGAAGATGCCGCCGAGTACGACGCCAAGGCCCGCCGAGATCGAGACGATCCAGGACAGCACGTGCAGCGTGGAATGGAAGTTGGGGCCGAGCATGCCTTCGGCCCAGACCTCGCCAGTGTCGGCAAACCAGCTCAGCAGCCGCTGCAATCCGATTGCCAGCACGGTGATCAGCACCAGCGCAAGCCCGATCGAGCGCCACAGGATCGAGCGCATCGGCGGCGACAGGATTTGCGAAAGCGCCTTGACGGCGGCGGCTAACATGACTGGGTTACCTCTGCACAAATGACCCGCGAGAGGTAGACACCCAATATGGCTTCGGCAAGTGCCGTTTGTGCCGCGGTGCGAGCGTTTTCGAGCGAAAGGCTCTAAAGCGCGATGAGATTAGGTTGAATTGCCATCGCGCTTTAGCTCCTTGTTTGCGCATGATCTTTTCGGAAAACCGCTTCGCACTTTTCCGGATCATGCTTTAGGCGTCGAGCGGCCTGCCACGGACGTTCGGCCCCCAGACACCGATAGCAATGATCACGATGACCATCGCCGCGGTGATCAGGCCGAATACCCCGCCGACGCCGGCCTCCTTCAGCATGAACGCCACGATGAAGCCGGAGAAAGTCGCGCTGAGCCGGCTCATCGAATAGACGAGACCCGCGGCGCGCGCCCGGATCGCGGTCGGGAACACCTCGGTCTGGTAGGCATGATAGGCGTAGGACAGCGTCATGTTGGCCCCCGTCACCAGCACGCCGCTGGCGATCAGCAGCACCGGCTCGGTGAGCTGCGAGAAGGCGAGGCCGAACACCGAGATCGCGGCAGCCGCGCCGCAGATGATCCATTTGCGCTCGAAGCGGTCGGCGAAGGTTGCGGCCAGGAGCGGCGCGAGCGGATAGGCGAAGGCGATGATGAACGAATATTGCAGGCTCTTGGTGACGTTGATGCCCTTCTGCACCAGCAGCGCCGGAACCCAGTTGGAGAAGCCGTAGACGCCGAACGCCTGGCAGAGATTGAAGATCATGAACAGCACGACAAGCGAGACGTAGGGCGGCCTGAACAGGTCGGCATAGCCGGGTTCGACCGGCGCACGAACTGGTGCGGTTGCGACCGCGGGAGCAGGACGCGGCGCAGCCGTCGGCGCTGCGGCCTCGAGCGTCCGCATGATCCTCTCGGCCTCGGCGGCGCGGCCATGGCGGGCCAGCCAGAGCGGGCTTTCCGGAACGTAGAGCCGCAACACCCAGATGATCATGCTGGCGGCGGCGCCGATCAGCACCACCCAGCGCCAGCCGTCGATGCCGTAAGGCGAGAGCGGCACCAGCCACCACGACAGCGCGGCGACAACAGGCACCGCCGACAGCATCACCGCCTGGTTGATCGCAAACGCCCGGCCGCGCATCCAGCTCGGCACCAGTTCGGTGATATAGGCGTCGATGGTGATGACCTCGATGCCGATCCCGATCCCGGCGATGAAGCGCCACAGCAGCAGGCCGCCGGGTGTGGTCTGGCACGCCATGATCACCGATGCAGCGCTGTAGAACAGCAGCGACCAGGTGAAGACCGCCTTGCGCCCGAAGCGATCGGCGAGGAAGCCGAGGCAGAAGGTGCCGATAAACAGGCCTGCAAAGGTCGCCGCGACGAAGGCGCCGATGCCGGAGAAGCCGAAGAACGCCTGCGTCGTTGTGGTCATCAACCCGCTGCGGGCGAGGCCCGGCGCGATATAGCCTGTGAAGAACAGATCGTAGATTTCGAAGCAGCCGCCGAGCGATAGCAGGATCACCAGCCGCCAGACATAGAAGGAGGTGGGCAGCGCCTCGAGCCGTCGCGAAATCTGGTCGGGTCCGCTTGTCGTGTTGGCGAGATCGGCGACCGAGCCGAGTTCGACGGCGCTCATGATGGTCCTCCCCGAATGGTGCAACGGCCGCCCCTCTTGCGAAGGCGTGCCGGTCGCGCATGTTTGGCAGCCGGGAGCCAGAAATCCAGACGAACATATCGAAGGAAACGTTCGATATTTTCGAACTCAGGGGGAAGGGTTGCTTTGATTCACCTGTCAAACGGCTTGTTCAACTGTCGTCCCTGCGAAAACAGGGACCCATACGCCGCGGCGGGTGCCGTGAAAGGGACTCGTCGTCCCACCGGTGCGCAACTTTGCGGTTCGGTGGTTATGGGTCCCTGCTCCCGTGCGCAATTGCGCACTAGGCAGGGACGACACTGAACCTGTTATGCAACCACTGAGTCATGCATTCAGATCAGCAGCGTTGCCTCCCACGCGCCGCGCCCGACCTGGTCTGCGATCAGGGCGCGGATCAGGCGGCACATCTCCTCCATGACGTAGGTCATCGGGCGATTGCGCAAGCGGCAAAGATAGAGGGTGCGGGTCAGCTTTGGTTCGATGACTTCGCGCGCGACCAGCGATCGTGCCTTCAACGGCTCGCTGACGAAATGGGTGGTCGCAATCGTGCAGCCCAAGCCCGCGGTCAGCGCGCCGATCATGCCGCTGGTCGAGTTGAGGTGCATGATCGCATTGGCCTCGAGCCGCTTCAGCAGCACGGGATCATCCAGCAGTGCGCGCGCCGATAGTCCGTACCGCAACAGGATCAGGGGCAGCCGCGTCACCTCCTCGAAGGTGATTGGCGTTTTCTTGCCGATCAGCTTTTCGGTGCCGACGCAGAACATCTGTTCCTCCAGTACCGGCTCGGCGATCAGGTCCTTTTCCGACGGCGGATTATAGACCAGCGCGAGGTCGACCTCGGAACTCAGCAGATGCAGCAGCGTCGCGCCGGAGAGACTCTCGGTCAGCGACAGCTTCAGGTTCGGATATTTCGTCAGCACGGTCCGCATCAGCGGCACGCCGATCGCCTTCATCCCGGAATTGGCCATGCCGATCGAGATGTCGCCGGCGATCACGCTGGCGCCTTCCTTGATCTCGCGCTCGGCCGCCGCCATCGCGCGCAGGATGATGCGGGCATGTTCATAGAGCCGCTCGCCCGCCGCGGTCGGTTCCATGCCGCGCGGCTTGCGCTCGAACAGCGGCGTGGCGAATTCCGCCTCGAGATTGGCGATGTGGTGGCTGAGCGCGGATTGCGCGACGTTGGCCTGATCCGCCGCCCGCGACAGGTTGCGCTGCTCGTAAACCGCGATGAAATAGCGAAGTTGGCGCGAATCCATGAGGGTTCAGCGTTCTAGAACCACGAATACACTATTCGACAGATTATATTTTTCAGATAGCGTGCGGAAGCCTAACCTGCGCCGATCACAAAGCGTTTTCGAGCGAAGCGGGTACCGGTTCGCATGGAGAAAACGCGTCAGAAAAAGAGCGCAACGAGCACGGAGAAACCGATGACCGGGAGCGGACTGCCGCTGGAAGGCGTGAGGGTCGTCGAGATGACCCACATGGTGATGGGGCCGACCTGCGGCATGATCCTGGCGCAACTCGGCGCCGAGGTGATCAAGGTCGAGCCGCCCGCTGGTGACAAGACCCGTTCGCTCGGCGGCATGGGAGTCTCGTTCTTTCCGCTGTTCAACCGCGGCAAGCGCAGCGTCGTGCTCGACTTCGCCAAGCCCGAGGATCGCGACACGATGCACCGGCTGCTTGCCAGCGCCGACGTGTTCCTGGAGAATTTTCGCGACGGCCAGCTCGACAAGCAGGGGCTCGGCGCCGAGGAGCTTCGCCAAAAATATCCGCAGCTGATCATCGCCGGCCACAAGGGCTTTCTGTCCGGTCCCTACGATCATCGGCCGGCGCTCGACGAGGTCGTGCAGATGATGTCCGGCCTCGCGGCGATGACCGGCACGCGCGACAAGCCGCAGCGCGTCGGCTCCTCCGCCAACGACATCATGGGCGGCATGTTCGGGGTGATCTCGATCCTCGCCGCGCTCTATCAGAAGCGTGGCGGCAAGGCTGATGGCGCCGACATCCGCATCGGCCTGTTCGAGAACTGCCTGTTCCTGGTCGCCCAGCACATGGTCGAGTACGAGATGACCGGGCGCAAACCGCGCTCGATGCCGGAGCGCGAGCATGCCTGGCCGATCTACGACATCTTCGATGCCGCCGGCGGCGATCGCATCTTCATCGGTGTCGTCACCGAAGGTCATTGGCAGAGCTTCTGCCGCGAGTTCGGCCTCACGGAATTCGCCGACGATCCCACGCTGCGCTCGACCACGGACCGCATCATGGCGCGCGACCGGATCATTCCGCGCGTTGCCGCGGTGATCAAAGGCTGGAACGTGGCGGACCTCTCGGCGAGGCTCGATGCGCTCAACATCTGCTTCTCGCCGATCAACCGGCCGGAGGATCTGCTCGGGGATCCGCATGTGCTGCGTCCCGGCGGTCTGGTCAACAACGTGAACGCCGACGGCAAGCCGTTCCGCGTCCCCGCGTTGCCGCTCGAATGGAACGGCAGCAATATCGGCGAAGGCCTGAAAGTGCCGGTACTGGGCGCCGATACCGAGGCGGTGCGCGCCGAGCTCGCACAACAGACAATTTCATCAACCGGAAACGCTGCGTGAGGCTGACATGACCCGCGTCCACGATATCTATCCGAGCGACAAGGTGAGCCTGCGCGAGGTCGGCCTGCGCGACGGCCTGCAGCTGGTGAAGACGTTCCCGTCGACCGCGGCGAAAGCGCGCTGGGTGCGCGATGAATACGCCGCCGGCGTCCGGCATTTCGAGGTCGGCTCGTTCCTGCCGGCCAAGACGTTTCCGCAATTCGTCGATGTCCGTGACGTCGTTGCAACCATCGCCGCGCTGCCCGGCGCGCACGGCGTCGCGCTGGCGCTGAACGAGCGCGGCGTTAACGAGGCGCTGGCCTCCGGCGTCGCCGAGATCGCCTCGGTGGTGTCGGCGACCGAGGAGCACAGCCAGGCCAACGCCAACCGCTCGCGCGAATCGGCGATCGAGAACATCAAGCGGCTCTGCGAGCTGCGCGACGCCAGCGCGCACAAGCCGCTGGTCAATGCCGCGATCTCGATGGGATTGGGCTGCTCGATCGTCGGTCCCGTCGATCCGAAGGAGGTGCTGCGCCTCACCGAGAAGCTCTACGAGGTCGGCGTCGACATGGTCGCGATTGCGGACACGGTCGGCTATGCCGGGCCGAAGCAGGTCGGCGAGCTGACGCGCGGCGCGGTGAAGATCGCAGGCTCCAAGCCGGTCTGCGTGCATCTGCATGACACCCGCGGCATGGGCATCGCCAATGCCTCCGCCGCGCTCGACGAGGGCGCCCGCGTGCTCGACGGCTCGCTCGGCGGCCTCGGCGGCTGCCCGTTCGCGCCGGGCGCCACCGGCAACGTTGTGTTCGAGGACCTCGTCTTCCTCTGCGAGAGCAAGGGATTTCCGACCGGCATCGATCTCGATCGCCTGGTCGAGGTGCGCGCGATCCTGAAATCCGCGATGCCGAACGAGGCGCTCTATGGCGGCCTCGCCCGCGCCGGCCTGCCGCGCGGCACCAAGGCGAGGGCGGCGTAGCGTACTCATTGCGTAGCCCGGATGGAGCGAAGCGAAATCCGGGAAGCCCTGTCCGCGGGTGCGAGGCCCCGGATTGCGCTGCGCTCCATCCGGGCTACGAAGCTCATGCCCGTTGCCGCGTGAACCCTCACACCGGGGCAGTGTTCACGGTCATTTCCGCAGCCGGAAGCGTCGCCGCTTCGTCAGTCGCTTCAGGAACGAGCGGCGGCGATTTTGGAAACACACCGAATTCGCCGGCTACCTCCTGGAGCGGCTTCTGCTTGTCGGCCCAGTGCAGGGCCGTGTAGTCGAAACCGTGCACGATAGTGGGTTTGACGACTTCGAAATAGGGCGAGATGTCGAAGTCGCGCGGCATGTAAAGCGAGGAATCGCGGATATGCAGGATGTCGCGACGCGCCTTGCGGCTGGCAGCGCGCGTGATCTTGGGCAGGATCGGATAGCGCACGGCGTCGAACGCCTGCGCGATCAGCGCCGAGCAGATGATCTTGGTCGGATCGCCGGAGCCGAACGCGATCATGCGGCGACGCCAGCGCTGCGGGATCGGCAGCGGAAACAGATAGCGCGCGAGATCGACGATGTTCTTGGTGTCGTAGCCGAAGCCGATGCGGTTGATGGCGTAGCGGCACACCGTGGTGCGGTCCTCGAACGACAGTCCGACCGGACGGCAGAGGCGGGTGTGGTAGGCGAGATATTTCGACAGCGGCGCGGAGGTCACGCCTTCGCCGATATTGGCCTCGATCAGCACATGCTGTTCGCCGTCAGGCTCGAACGCGCCGTCGATCGGTCCGACAAACAGCGCGGCGTGCGACCAGGTCGACTGCGTGAGGTATTTGATGATGCCGGAAATCCGGTTGTTGCCTTCGACCAGCAGCACGTCGCCGGGCTGCATGATGCTCCGCAGATGGTCCGGGTCGCTCGGCGTGAACGGCTCGTAACCGGGAACTTCTTTTTGAAGGTACCCCGCGATCCATTTCCCGACGGTATCGAGCATTACGCCCATGGATTCCCCCCAGCGGTTCTATGACCGCTTGTGTTTCACTTAATCATGGTCGCAAGCCGTTGCAATTTAGTTCATGCCATCGGCGGATCAATCATGATTGATTTACCATGATGGTTGCTGAGGTCGGTGAGATGCGGCACAGTTCGCGAAGCGTTCCCGTTCTCCGCAAGTCCCCGGAAACCATGCCAGAAGCTATGTCATGCCAGTGACGCGCCGCGATTTCCTGTCGGCGTCCGCAGTTTTCGCGCTGGTGCCTGCGCTGGGCGGCCGGGTGCTTGCTGCGCAGCCGCCGCCGCGCGAGGCCGACGTCGTCGTGATCGGCGCGGGTGCCGCAGGCATCGCCGCGGCGCGACGGATCATTGCCGCAAATCGCAAGGTGATCGTGGTAGAGGCGGCCGGCCAGCTCGGCGGTCGCTGCCAGACCGACGCATCGACATTCGGCGTGCCGTTCGACCGCGGCGCGCGCTGGATGCACAATCCCGAAACCAACCCGATGATCCGGCTGGCCCGCTCTGCAGGCCTCGACATCGTCACGGCGCCCGCGGGCCAGAAGATCCGGATCGGCCGGCGCTATGCCCGCCCCGGCGAGACCGAGGAGTTCTTGGCGGCGCTGGTGCGCGCCAATCGCGCCGTCGACGACGCTGCGCGCAAGGCCGATGTCGCCTGCGCCGCGGTCATGCCGAAGGACCTCGGCGATTGGGCCGGCACCGCGGAATTCCTGCTCGGGCCCAATTTCTGCGGCAAGGATCTGAAGGATCTTTCCGCCGTCGACAAGGTACGCGCGCAGGATCGCAACACTGCGATCGCCTGCCGGCAGGGGCTCGGCGCGCTGATCACAAAGCTCGGCGAGGGACTGCCGCTGGCGCTGTCGACGCCGGCGCAGCGCATCCTGTGGAGCAATCGCGACGTGATGGTCGAGACGCCCTCCGGCAAGATCACCGCGCGCGCCGCCATCGTCACCGTGTCGAGCAACGTGCTTGCGAGCGGCAACATCAAGTTCGCGCCGGAGCTTCCGAAGCGCGCGCTCGATGCCGCCGCCAAGCTCAGCCTCGGCAGCTACGATCGCATCGCATTGCAGATTCCCGGCAATCCGCTCGGGCTGTCGCGCGACGACGTCATCATCGAGCAGAGCAACTCCACCAAGACGGCGCTGCTCTACGGCAATATCGCGGGCTCCTCGCTGTGCACGATCGACGTTGCAGGTTCGTTCGGCCGCGATCTGTCCGCGCAGGGCGAGAAGGCGATGGCGGCTTTCGCGGTGGAATGGCTGACCAAGCTCTATGGCAGCGAGGTCGGCGCCGCCGTGAAGAAGACCAGCGCGACGCGCTGGAATGCGCAGCCCTTCATCCTCGGCGCGATGTCGGCCGCCGCACCCGGCGCACAATTCTCGCGCCGGATCCTGACCGAGCCGATCGGCGCGATGTATCTTGCGGGCGAGGCCACCCATGAAACGCTGTGGGGCACGATCGACGGCGCCTGGGACAGCGGCGAGCGCGCCGCCGACGCCGCGCTACGCAGGATCGGCGGGGTGAAGGAAGCGACACCGGCGCCCGCAGCGCCCGCCGCAAAACACAAGCGCCGCACGTCGCCTCGCTCCGGGGCGATGAATTGACGGCTGAGGAAGATCAGGCACCGCTACTGGATGTGCGGGCAGAGGAGTGCCGCATAACAGATGTCGTCCCTGCGAAAGCAGGGACCCATAACCACAGGGTTGTGTTGTAGGACTGAGCTGCGGCCCCAGCATCGTGCAAACAATGACGGCCCGTGGTTATGGGTCCCGGGTCGCGCTTCGCTTGCCCGGGACGACAGCGAATTTTTGGCGCCACTTGAGGCATACATCCGCACTCTCGCGACATGGCCCGATGGATTCCGGGCTCTCGCTTCGCACGCCCCGGAATAACGACCAGGGAGAGCGTCTCCCCTCACACCGGCAGCTTCAGCTCCATCAGATCCTTGGCCACCACGATGCGGCCGGAATAGTTCTTCTTTACATCCCGGGTCCAGTCATCATCGGTGACCTGCCGATCGTCGCCGGGGACGAAGTGGCTGAGCACCAGCGTCTTCACGCCGGCAGCGGCGGCGATACGGCCGACGTCCTCGGTCGAGGTGTGGCTGTCGAGCAGATGCTTCTTCAGCGTGGCGCCGTTCTTGGTCGTGGCGACCAGGCGATCGACTGCGGGGACGTAGAGACATTCGTGCACCAGCACGTCGACGCCCTTGGCAAACTCGGCGAGCTTCGGGTTGTAGGCGGTGTCGCTGGAGAACACGATGGTGCCGTCCGGCGTCTCGAACTTGTAGGCGTAGTTATCCGTGATCGGCGGATGCGGCGTGCGGAACGCGGTCACGGTGACATCCGATGTCTTCAGCACCACGCCGTCGTCGCTGATGTCTTTCGCGATCAGCAGCTTTCGGGGATCGGGCCGGCCTTCGTCCTCGATCCGGGTCTCGACGTCGAACTTGTTCAGCTCCCAATATTCTTTTGTCATCGCCTCGATGCCCTTGGGGCCGAACGAATGGACCGGTGTCGAGAGGCCGGCCGCCCAGGCGTTGTAGAACAGATTGCCGTATTCCAGATTGTGATCGGAATGATGATGGCTGATGAAGATGTACTTGACCTGCGGGATCGGCACGCCCGCGCGCACAAGCTGGCGGCTGACGCCCATGCCGCAATCGATCACGAACGGGGTATCGTTGACGACGACGAGATTGGCGGGGTTCGAAGCGCCGATTCCGACGCGCGGTCCGCCCTTGGTGCCGAGGAACACGATGCGGGTCCGCGCTTTGTCGGTTTGCGCGCGCACGTGAGGCGCTGCGAGCACGGCGGCGCTGCCGAGCGCCAGTTTCAATGCATTGCGGCGATCGATCATCGGTGTCTCCCTGGTCTCTTTTGAGTGCTGCGACCCTAGCCGCCGCGCAAGATGCCATCAAGCGCGGGCAAACCGACGATGACGGCCGCGGCGATCAGCGCGTAGCAGATCGCGCGAAACACCCTTTCGCTCGCCTTGCCAAACAGCGCGGCGCCGAACCAGACGCCGATGCCGTAGATCGGGCCGACGATCAGCGAGAACTTGACCGACTCGATCGTGATCAGGCCGGTGAACCAGTAGCTGACCAGCGAGAAGAAATCCGAGGCGCCGAAGAACAGCACGATATTGGCGCGCGAGATCACCGACGAGATCGGGCGGCCCAGCCAGTAGGCGACGATCGGCGGGCCGCCGGTCTGCGCGAGGCCGCTGCAGAAGCCGGAGAGACCGCCGACGCCGACGGAGAGGGCGACGTGCTCCTTGCCGTGGTAGCGCCAGCCCGACAGCAGCAGCGCGAGCAGCGCCGCGACAAAGCAGGAGATGATCCAGCGCGTCGTCACGGGCTCGAGCACGGTCAAAAAATAGGTGCCGATGGGAACGCCGACCAGCGCGCCGGCGACCATGACCGCGGTCGCCTTGCGGTCGGCATGGGTCCAGGCGTTCGGCAGCAGCGGCGTGGCGGCGATGAAGTCGATGATCAGCAGCAGCGCCGCCACCAGCCGCGGCGCCGCGACGCTGCTCGCGAGCGGCATGAAGATCAGCGCCGAGCCGAAGCCGGAGAAGCCGCGCGCCGTCCCCGACACGAAGGCGATCGCACAGATCGCGAGCGCGATGCTGGTCGAGATGTCGGAGGGGATCAGGCTGAAGGAGGTCATGCGGGGGCTGGAAGTGAGGTTCGATTTGCTGTCCGGCGTGCCCGCCCGCACTACGGTTCTAACGCAACGGCACTTCGGTCGGACCGTCATCCCCGCGCAAAGGCTTCGCCTTTGTCGCTGGAGGTGCGAGCGGAGCGAGCCTCGAAGGATGCACGGCCACAGACGGGGCCGTCGACCCTTCGAGACAGCCGCTACGCGGCCTCCTCAGGGTGACGGTGCAATAGACCGCCTGTGGTTCACATCACCCACGCAGCGTGCCGCCGGTCTTCTTGGTCACCTCGGCGACGACCTTGGCCGCGACCGCGTCGATCTCCTGGTCGGTCATGGTCTTCTCGCGCGGCTGGATCGTTACCGCGATCGCGATCGACTTCTTGTCGGGATCGATGCCCTTGCCTTCGTAGACGTCGAACACGGTCACATCGGTGATCAGCTTCTTGTCGACATTCTGCGCCGCGCGGAGGATGTCGCCCGCCTTGACGCCGCGGTCGACGATGAAGGCGAAGTCGCGCGACACCGGCTGGAATGCCGAGAGTTCCAGCACCGGCTTGGCGCGCGTCGCCCTCTGCTTGCCTTGCGGGATGCGCTCGAGGATCACCTCGAACACGATCATCGGGCCGTCGGCGCCGAGCGCCTCGGCCGCGCGCGGATGCAGCTCGCCGAAAGTGCCGAGCACATTCTGCGGGCCGATCTGGATGGTTCCGGAGCGCCCCGGATGCAGCCAGGCCGGACCGCCGGGGACGATCTGCAGCGCCTGCATCGGCGCGCCGGCGGCCGCCAGCACGGCGAAGGCGTCGGCCTTGGCATCCATCGCATCCGCCACAGCCGAGCCGGTCCAGTGCCGTCCGATCCCCTTCGACGAGGCGAAGCCATGGCGCACGCCGGAGGCGGCGACCAGCTGGTCCTCCGGGCGGTCGCCGCGGAACACCTGGCCGACCTCGAACAGCGCCACGTCAGGATAGCCGCGGTTGATGTTGGCCTGAGCCGCCGCGACGAGGCCGGGCAGCAGGCTCGGCCGCATGTCGGAGAGATCGGCCGCGATCGGGTTGGCGAGCACGAGCTCGCTCTGGCCGCCGCCGAACAGTTTTGCCGCGTCATTGGTGATGAACGACCAGGTCACGGCTTCCACCATGCCGCGCACGCCGAGCGCGCGCTTGGCGCGGCGGGTGCGCAGCTGCATCGGCGTCAGCACCGGCTTGCGCGGCTCCTCGCCGCGCTCGAACGGCGTCATCGGCACCTTGTCGACGCCGACAATGCGCACGATCTCCTCGACGATGTCGGCCTTGCCGTGCACGTCGGTGCGCCAGGACGGGATCGCGATCTTCACCACGGGGCCGTTGCCGGCCAGCATGAAGCCGAGCCGGGTGAGGATCAGCTTCACCTCGACCAGCGGCACCTCGATGCCGGCGAGGCGCTTCACTTCACTGAGCGGGAAATCGATGACGCGATCCTCGCCGAACTGCTTGCCGACCACGACGTTCTCGGACGGCGTGCCGCCGCACAGCTCCAGCACCAGTTTGGTCGCGAGCTCGAGCCCGGGCACCATGAAGGCCGGATCGACGCCGCGCTCGAAGCGATAGCGCGCGTCCGAATTGATGCCGAGCTTGCGGCCGGTCTGCGCGATGTTGATCTCGTTCCAGAGCGCCGATTCGATCAGCACGTCGGTGGTGTTATCATCGCAGCCCGAGGCCTCGCCGCCCATGATACCGGCGAGCGATTCGACGCCGTGCTCATCGGCGATGACGCAGATGTTGCTGTCGAGCGTGTAGGTGCGGCCGTCGAGCGCGAGCAGCGTCTCGCCGTCTTTCGCGCGCCGGACGGTGAGGTTGCCCTGCACCTTCTTGGCGTCGAACACGTGCAGCGGGCGGGCGCGGTCGTAGGTCATGAAGTTGGTGATGTCGACCAGCGCGTTGATCGGGCGCAGCCCGATCGAGGTCAGCCGCTTCTGCAGCCATTCCGGCGACGGGCCGTTCTTCACGCCACGCACCAGCCGCAGCGCGAAGCCCGGGCACAGCGTGGCGTCTTCCACCTTGACCTGGACCGGGCAGGGGAATTCGCCCTTGATCGGCCTGATGCCGGGGTCTTTGAACTTGCCCATGTCGGCGGCGGACAGATCGCGCGCGATGCCGTGCACGCCGGTGCAGTCCTGCCGGTTCGGCGTCAAATTGATCTCGATGGTGGGATCGCCGAGCCCGGCCCAGTCGGCATAGCCCTTGCCGAGCGGCGCGTCCGCCGGCAGCTCCATGATGCCGTCGTGATCCTCGGAGATCTGCAGCTCGGCTGCAGAGCACAGCATGCCGCGGCTCTCGACGCCGCGGATGGTGCCGACGCCGAGCGTGATGTTCTTGCCGGGGATATAGGTGCCGGGCGGCGAGAACACGCTGATCAGCCCGGCTCGCGCATTCGGCGCGCCACACACCACCTGCACCGGCTCAGCCCCGTCGCCGGTGTCGACCATGCAGACGCGCAGCCGGTCCGCATTCGGATGCTGCTCGGCCGAGATCACGCGCGCGATGGTGAACGGCGCGAGCGCCTTCGCCTTGTCCTCGATGTTCTCGACCTCGAGCCCGATCATGGTGAGCTTGTCGGCGAGCTTTTCGAGCGGCTCGTCGGTCTCGAGATGTTCCTTCAGCCAGGAGAGGGTGAACTTCACGGCTGCATGCCTCGGTTCTTGTTGGTGTTGACTAGCGTGCTTGCGACGGCGGTAGGGCTTCCTCTCCCCTTGCGGGGGAGGGTTGGGGAGAGGGGCAAGCCACTTGCTCGGAAAGACGTCGCGCTGTCGGAGAGAGCGCGACGTAGGTCAAGGAGAACCTGACTCACGTACTCAGCCCTCCCGCGATCGACGGGATGTCGAGCGGCTTGAAGCCGTAGTGGTTGAGCCAGCGCACGTCGCTGTCGAACAATTGGCGCAGGTCGGCGATGCCGTATTTCAGCATCGCGATGCGGTCGATGCCCATGCCCCAGGCAAAACCCTGGTAAACGTCGGGATCGAGGCCGCAGGCGCGCAGCACGTTGGGGTGCACCATGCCGCAGCCGAGAATCTCCAGCCAGTCCTCGCCCTCGCCGAAGCGGATCTCGCCCTTGTCGCGGCGGCACTGGATGTCGACCTCGAGCGACGGCTCGGTGAACGGGAAGAACGACGGCCGGAACCGCATGTTGATGTGGTCGACCTCGAAGAACGCCTTGCAGAATTCGTGCAGGATCCATTTGAGGTGGCCGAGATGCGAGCCCTTGTCGATCACGAGGCCCTCCACCTGATGGAACTGCGGCGTGTGCGTCGCGTCGGAATCGATGCGATAGGTGCGGCCCGGGCAGATCACGCGGATCGGCGGCTGCTGGGTCAGCATGGTACGCACCTGCACCGGCGAGGTGTGGGTCCGCAGCAGCATGCGCGAGCCGTCCTCCTTCGGGTTGAAGAAGAAGGTGTCGTGCATCTCGCGCGCCGGATGGCCGATCGGGAAGTTCAGCTTGGTGAAGTTGTAGTCGTCGGTCTCGATGTCGGGACCTTCGGCGACCGCAAAGCCCATGTCGGCGAAGATCGTGGTGAGCTCGTCCCAGACCTGGCTCAGCGGATGGATCCGGCCGGTCTCCGCCGGCGCCTCGCGCAGCGGCAGCGTGACGTCGATGGTCTCGGCGGCGAGGCGCGCATCGAGCGCGGCTGCTTTCAGCACGTCGCGCTTGGCCGCGAGCGCTTGCGTCACCGCATCCTTGGCGAGGTTGATCTTCGCGCCTTCGGTCTTGCGCTCCTCCGGCGACATTTTTCCAAGGGTCGCAAGGAGTGCCGAGATCGAGCCCTTCTTGCCGAGCGCCGAGACGCGGACCGCCTCGAGGGCGGCCTCGTCAGCGGCTGAGGCGATCTGGTCGAGGATGGATTGTTCGAGCGTTGCGAGGTCGGACACGGTCAATTCCTGCGCTTGAGCGGAGCACGATCTGGTGGGAAGTACCGCTACCCGAACCGGGGACCATGCGCCAAAATTCGGCTGGGTTGTCGCCGCCCGAAGGCGGTAACGTCAAGCAAAAAGCCGGTCATTTCGGGCCGATGGCCGGCAGCATTGAACCCCGCGCGGAGGCCGGGCTACCCAAGGGGGAGTTCAAGGAGGCCCACGCGATGTTGCTGCGATCTTGCCTGGCTGTGCCGGCGGTGCTGTTGATGCTCACCACCGTGCATGCCGCGACCGAGGAATGCCCCGCCAAATCGACCCAGATGGACGACATCATCGCGGAGCTTCAGAAGGCGCCGAGCTGCAACCGCGCGATGAAGATCTTCGAGGCGTGCGAATACGGCGCCAGCGGAGACGTCCAGTTCGGCGCCGTGGTCGAGAAGAGGTGCGAGGGGGACTTCCTGTCCGGCCTCGGAGCGTCGCAGAAGAAGGCCTATGCCGGCCAGCTCAAGCGCTGCGACCACAAATACGACAACGAAAGCGGCACCATGTACCGCTCGTTCACGGCGTTCTGCCGGGCGATCGTCGCCCAGCGCTATTCGCAGAAGGCGCTGAAGGCGGGCCCCAAATCGCGTTAGGGCCGCCCGCCAGGATCAGGCGGCCAGCGCGGCCTTGGCCTTCTCGGCGATCGCCTGGAACGCAACCGGCTCGTGGATCGCGAGATCCGACAACACCTTGCGGTCGACGACGACGCCCGACTTGGAGAGGCCGTTGATAAACACGCTGTAGGTCATGCCGAACGGACGGACCGCGGCGTTGATGCGCTGGATCCAGAGCGCGCGGAAGGTGCGCTTCTTGCGCTTGCGGTCGCGGAAGGCGTACTGGCCGGCCTTTTCGACGGCCTGCTTGGCGACGCGGATGGTGTTCTTGCGGCGGCCGTAATAGCCCTTGGCGGCCTTGTAGACTTTCTTGTGCTTGGCGTGAGCGGTCACACCGCGTTTGACGCGAGACATGACGGAAATCCTTGATCTGGAAGAGGTGACGGGGCGCCGCGCAGTCGCGGCGAGGGTTCAAGCGGATCGGTGCGATCAGGCGTTCGGCAAGAAGTACTTCTTGACGTTGTCGCCGTCGGTCTTGAACAGCACGCGGGTGCCGCGCAGCTGACGGATCTGCTTCTTCGTCCGCTTGATCATGCCGTGGCGCTTGCCGCGCTGGGCGTGCATGACTTTGCCAGTGGCAGTCACCTTGAAGCGCTTTTTAGCGCCCGACTTGGTCTTCAACTTGGGCATTTGGCTCTCCTGTCGCACAGCACGAAAATCGCCCCGAGAGGCGTCCGGCCGGCTAAAATGCTCGTTAGAGCGTTGAAAGTGCTAAGGTTTTTTCCGAATTGAAAGAACCTGCACGAACCGTCGCCACGGCAGCCCTTGATCAGCCGGGCGGCGAAGGCCCGGCTTATGACAGAGGATCGGCGGTTTTGCAACGTTTGCAGCGGGGAATCGGGGCGGATCGGTCTTCCCCTTCCCCCTGAAAGGGGGAAGGCCGGGATGGGGGTCGGCCGCGGCGTCGCTGCTCGTGGAGAGAGTAGATCCCCACCCGCTTTGCTCTGGCGAGCAAATCGACCTCCCCTTTTCAAGGGGAGGTTGGCACCACCGCGCCATAAGGGGCGCCCGAGATACGAAACAGCCCGCCAGATCGCCTGACGGGCCATTTCATTTCAACAAAGCGACAAATTCGAACTAGCGTGGCGCCAGCACCATCACGACCTGGCGGCCCTCGAACTTCGCGTCCTGCTCGACCTTGGCGAATTCGGCGACGTCGGCCTTCACCTTGTCCAACAGCTTGGTGCCGATCTCCTGGTGCGCCATCTCACGACCGCGGTAGCGCAAGGTGATCTTGACCTTGTCGCCTTCCTCGAAGAAGCGCTGCATCGCGCGCATCTTCACGTCATAGTCGTGATCGTCGATCATCGGGCGGAGCTTGATCTCCTTGATCTCGACGACCTTCTGCTTCTTGCGAGCTTCGGCAGCCTTCTTCTGCGCGGAATACTTGTACTTCCCGTAGTCCATGATCTTGCAGACGGGAGGGCTGGTATTCGGCGAAATCTCGACGAGATCCATGCCGGCTTCCATGGCCATCTTGATGGCCACCATGGTTTCTACGGTGCCCTGATTGACACCCTCCGCATCGATCAGCTGGATCTGTGCGTTGCGAATCTCGTCATTGGTGCGCGGCCCTTCTTTGGCGACTGTGGGCGGGGCTCTATTGGGACGGCGAATGGGTAACTCTCCAAAGTTGTGAAAGGGAAGGCGGATATTTTGAAGCAAGATGCTGCGACGGGCAAGCGAACTCGCTTCTTTAAGCGGCAAAACCGCCAATTGCGAGGCATTTTGGCCACGCCCGGCACATATAGCGGGCGCGTCTGCTCCGCAAGACGGGGCTTGCAGCCGTTGACCGGTGCTGCGCGACAATTGAAAAGCGGATGTCTGACACGCGAGTGACCGAACCATGAGCCAAACCGCCGCATCGGAACAGGAACCTGCCTTCATCGAGGTCGGCGAGGGCAGCGAGGCGCGCCGGATCGCTGTGCGGGCCCGTGCCGGCAGCGATCCCGGCAGCGCAAGTGGCGCGCCGGGGCTGTTCTGGCTCGGCGGCTTCAAGTCCGACATGGCCGGCACCAAGGCGCTGGCGCTCGATGCGTGGGCGGCCGAGCACGGCCGCAGTTCGGTCAGGTTCGACTATTCCGGGCATGGCGAATCCGGCGGCGAGTTCGCCGACGGCACCATCGGCCGCTGGCTCGAGGAGAGCGTGGCCGTGTTCTCGCAGTTCTGCAACGGGCCGCAGGTCGTGATCGGGTCCTCGATGGGCGGCTGGATGGCGCTGCTGCTTGCGCGTGAGATCGCCAGGCGCGGGAACGGGAAAGCACAGCTCGCCGGCCTCGTGCTGATCGCGCCGGCGCCCGACTTCACCGAGGAGCTGATGTGGAAGGCGTTCTCGCCGGAGGTCCGCGCCGAGATCGAGGCCAATGGCATGTGGCTGCGTCCGTCCGAATATGGCGACGGCACGCCCTATCCGATCACCCGCAACCTGATCGAGGAGGGCCGCAACCACCTGCTGCTCGGCAGCAAGATCGACGTCGGTTGCCCGGTGCGCATCCTGCAGGGCGCGCAGGATCCCGACGTGCCGTGGAAGCACGCCTTCGCGCTGGTGCACCGCCTGCCGGCCGAGGACGTCGTGCTCACCATGATCCAGGACGGCGACCACCGCCTCTCGCGGCCGCAGGACATCGCCCGGATCATCGCCGCGGTGGCGGAGATCTAGCCACGCCCCGCCCTTCGAGACGGCCGCTTCGCGGCCTCCTCCAGCGACAACGGCTTCGCCGTTGCGCGGGGGTGACGGCTACGGAGAAAGACGTCATCCTGCGCAAAGGCTTTGCCTTTGTCGCTGGAGGTGCGAGCGAAGCGAGCCTCGAAGGATGGCCGCACGCGAGGGAGACGCCAATGGACACCACGACAATGCTGCGCGCGTTCTGCGACGCGGTCGAGCAACGCAACGGCAAGGCCTTTGCGAATCTCTTCACCGAGGACGGCGTCTATCACGATGTGTTCTACGGTGCCTTCAAGGGCCACGGCAAAATCGCCGAGATGATCGACGACTGGTTCTACCGCACTGCGACCGATTTCCGCTGGGTGATGCACGATCCCGTCAGTGACGGCGCAACGCTCTATGCGCGCTACACGTTCAGCTACCGCTCGACCTTGCCGGAAGCCAAGGGGGCCCGCGCGATGTTCGAGGGCGTCGCGATCATGCGGCTGCGCGACGGCAAGATCACGGAGTACCACGAGGTCGCCAACACCGCGCCGGCGTTCGTCGATTTGAACTTCGCGCCGGAGCGCATCGCCAAGATCGTCGGCAAGCAGGGCGCGGAGCTGAAAGCGCGGCCGGAGATGCAGCGGCATCTGGTTTGACGTCATTCCGGGGCGCGCGAAGCGCGAACCCGGAATCCAGAAGTGTTGGCGCGAGATTCCGGGTTCATCGCTGCGCGATGCCCCGGAATGACGGCGAAGAATTACGGCGGTGGCGGATTGGTCATCGGCTTGCGCTGGGCGAGCGCCGCCACGGTGGAGGTGCCGATCGGGCCCTTCTCGTCATAGAGCCAGCATTCGCCGATCGCGATGCCGTCCGTGGCGTGGTGGTTGACGACCTCGAAGCCGATCCAGTTGGTCACCGGCAAACGATGCAGATAGATCGTGACGTCGCTGTTGATGTAGCCGAGGCCCTGGTCGCCGGCATTGGCGAAGGGGCTGGCGAAATCCGCGCCGGTCGCGACATGGACGAATGGCGTCATCTTCACGCCCGCGACGAGCTCGCGCACCTCGCTCATCCAGAGCCGTCGCTCGCCGAGCGAGCCCATGTGACCGACGATCGGCCGCGTCTCCCATTTGCCGTTCATGCCGAGCCTCGGATCGGTCGGCTTCGGAATCTCCGCCGGCGCCGGCACCTGCCAGTTCGGCGGCGACCACACATTGCCGGGGGCATTTTCCGTCTTGCGCAACAATTGGCAGGAGGCGCGCGCCATGCTGGTGCCGCCGGAGACAAACTCGGCCTCGATCATCTTGATGCGCATGCCGTCGCGCACGAGCTTGGTCGTCACCTCGATCGGCGTCGTGATGTTGGGCAGCCGGAACATGTCGACGGTCAGCCGGGCGGGGACGAAATCGTCGGAGCCGTGGCGCTCCTCGATGACGAAGGCGAGCAGGCCGATCACGACGCGGCCGTGCAGGGATTCCGGACTCCACGGTCCGTTCGCAACTGGTGTCGGCATGAAGCCGTCGCCGTGCCTGGTGAAGAAGGGCTGGTTTGTCATGGCGCGCGACCATGACGGGAACAGCGCGATGAAATCAAGACTCTTCACCCTCATGGTGAGGAGCCGCGTAGCGGCGTCTCGAACCATGAGGCCCGGTCTGTGGCCTCATCCTTCGAGACGCGCTGCGCGCTCCTCAGGATGAGGGGACAGAGCCGCGCGCCACTCCTGCTGCACCGTGACGTCGGGCTCGCCGCCGGCCCGCGACGCCAGCGCGGCGAACGCATCGCGCGTGATCAGCTGCGACAGCGCCCACACCGCGGCGCCGCGCACCAGCGGGCTCGCATCGTCGAGCAAACGCCGCGCTTCGCCGGCAAGACTTGCATCGCCGGAGTTGCCGATCGCGATCAGCACATTGCGGATGAAGCGGTCGCGGCCGATGCGCTTGACCGGCGACTTCGTGAACAGAGCGCGGAAGGCGGCATCATCCAGCCGTGCGAGATCGGCGAGCGCCGGCGCCCGCAACGTATCGCGCGCGGCGAGCTTCTGCTCGCGCCCCGCTTGCGCGAACTTGTTCCACGGACACACCGCGAGGCAATCGTCGCAGCCATAGATGCGGTTGCCGATGCTCTTGCGGAATTCGTGCGGAATCGGACCCTTGTTCTCGATCGTCAGATACGAGATGCAGCGCCGCGCATCGAGCTTGTAGGGCGCGGGGAACGCTGCGGTCGGGCAGATGTCCTGGCAGGCGCGGCAGCTGCCGCAATGATCGGCCTCGGCATCATCGCGCGGCAGCTCGGTCGCCGAATAGATCGCCCCGAGAAACAGCCACGAGCCGAATTCGCGCGACACGAGATTGGTGTGCTTGCCCTGCCAGCCGATGCCGGCCGCCTGGGCGAGCGGCTTCTCCATGACCGCGGCGGTGTCGACGAACACCTTCACCTCGTCGCCGGTGATGGTGGCGAGCCAGCGCGCCAGGACCTTGAGCCGCTTCTTGATCACGTCGTGATAGTCGTCGCCCTGCGCATAGACCGAGATCGCGCCATGCGACCGGCGCGCGAGGATGTCGAGCGGGTCGTCGTCCGGCCCGTAATTGACGCCGAGCATGATGATCGAGCGCACGCCGCCCCACAGCACGCGCGGATCGGCGCGCCGCTCCGGATTGGCCGCGAGCCAGTCCATGTCGCCATGGCCGCCGGAGCCGAGGAATTCGAGGAAATATTTTCCGGCCTCGCTCGTCGCGTCAGGCGCGGTGAAGCCGATGGCATCGAAGCCGAGCGCGCGGGCCTCGCGCTGCAGCGCCGCCTTGAGATCGGAAGGGGAGAGCCTGACCGCCGGGTTCAGAAGTCGAGGTCCACATAGGTGCGCGACGCCGGCACCCCCGCCAGCCATTCGCTGAGCAGCGGGCGGAACGACGGGCGGGATTTGACCCGCGCGTACCACGACTTTGCCGCGTCGTCCTCGCTCCATGGCACGTCGCCCAGATAGTCGATCGCCGAGAGATGCGCCGCGGCGGCGAGATCCGCGTAGGTGAGGCGGTCGCCGGCGAGGTAGTTCCGCGTCTTCGCCAGCCAGCCGATATAGCTCAGATGATAGCGCACATTGACCTTGGCGGCGCGCATGACGTCGGGGGCCGGCGGACCGCCGCCGTTGTCCTCGCTCATGAAGCGCTTGTAGATCCGCTCGGTCACCAGCGGGTTGGAGGCTTCCTCGAAGAATTTTTCGTTGAACCACGCCATCAGCCGGCGCACCTCGACGCGCTCGGCCGTCGAGGTCGGCAACAGCCGCCGATCGCCGGCATCGAGGCCATGCGCCTCGTCGACATATTCGGCGATCACAGGCGCACCCGGGATCGGTGGAAAGCCCTCGGCGATCAGCACCGGCGTGGTGGCCGCCGGATTGAGCGCCAGGAACGCCTCGCGCCGTTCCCACACCCGTTCCTCCACAAGGCGCAAATCGAGCCCATACTCGCCGAGCACGAGCCGAATGAAGCGCGAATGCGGACAGAACGGATGGTGATACAGCGTATACATGAAGCCCTTGGTAGTTTCGCGGCGCTTAAGAAATCATCAACCTGTGCGGCCTGGACCTGTGCTTTGGCCAGGCCAGTTCCGGTCGTCTCTATGTCGCGTCAGCACGCAAACCGGTAGCCATCCCCGCAGATGGTGCGGGTCACAAAAACGCTATAGCTCAGCAAATCGGCCGGGTAACCCATTGTTTGACGATTTTTTGCGATTGCGGCCAATGTGCGAATAAGCGAGAAGAATCCCGTTTTCCACACAGGGCAGGCCACAACATGATGACGGATATGCTGCGGGCGGTGATTCTCGGCATCATCGAGGGCGTCACGGAGTTCCTGCCGGTCTCCTCGACAGGCCACCTGCTGCTTGCGGAGCGCTTCTTCAATCTCGGCGAAGGCAATTTCTGGAAGAGCTTTGCGATCCTGATTCAGCTCGGCGCGATCCTCGCGATCCTCGCGCTCTACTTCGTCAAATTGTGGCGCGTCGCGCTCGGCATGTTCACCAATCCCGACGACCGCCGCTTCGTGATCGGCGTGCTGGTGGCATTCCTGCCCGCCGTCGTGATCGGCCTGATCGCCGGAAAATACATCAAGGAGTTCCTGTTCAATCCGTGGGTGGTCTGCTTCACGCTGATCGTCGGCGGCGCCGTGCTGCTGTGGGTCGATCAGCTCGATCTCAAAGTGTACGAGGACGATGCGACGCGCTTCCCGCTGCTGATGTATTTCTGGATCGGCGTCGCGCAGTGCCTGGCGATGATTCCCGGCGTGTCGCGCTCGGGCGCCAGCATCGTGGCGGCGATGCTGCTCGGCGCCGACAAGCGCTCGGCAGCGGAGTTCTCGTTCTTCCTCGCGATCCCGACCATGGTCGGCGCGTTCGCCTATGACTTCTACAAGAACCGCGCCGACTTCACCTCCGACAATCTCAGCGTCATCGCGGTCGGCTTCGTGGTGTCGTTCATCACGGCGATGATCGTGGTGCGGGCGTTCCTCAACTTCGTCACCCGCCGCGGCTTCACCTTCTTCGCCTGGTGGCGTGTGATCGTCGGCACGCTCGGCCTGATCGCGCTGGCGATGGGACGGTAAGGAACAGCTCTCACTGCGTCAGCGGTCTTCACCTCTCCCGCTTGCGGGGGAGGTCGGATTGCATCGTAGATGCAATCCGGGTGGGGGCTCTCTCCACACCAAGAGAGTTGTTTTGCGGTGAAACCCCCACCCCAACCCTCCCCCGCAAGCGGGAGAGGGGGCGGAGTCTTTCCGTGGTAACGCCTACGCGCTCTTCTTCTGGAACTGGCCGGTGGCGCGGAAGCGCCAGAGATATTGCGGGGCGATCGCTTCCATCGAATCCGGCGAGATGCCGAGGCCCGCGAAGGTCAGGCCGGCGGCCTTGGCGGCGTCGGACACCACATTGTCCGAACGCAGCATCTCGACCTGGTCCGGCGTCAGAGTGAACGGCCCCGGCGCGAACTGCAGGATGTACGACTGGAACTTGGCGAGGCCGAACGGCAGCGGCGCCAGCATGCGATCGCGCTGGGTGATCTTGAGGATGATCTGCATCACCTCGCGCATGGTCAGCACTTCCGGCCCGCCGAGCTCGTAAGCTGCGCCCTGCTTCGCCTTGCCGTCCACGGCATTGGCCACGGCGACCGCGACGTCGCCGACATAGGCCGGCTGCACCGTGTTGACCCCGCCGCCGACCAGCGGCAGCACCGGTGACATCCGTGCCAGCGCCGCAAAGCGGTTGGTGAACTGATCCTCGGGTCCGAACAGCAGCGACGGCCGCATGATGGTGGCATGTGGCAAGGCCGCCAGCACCGCCGCCTCGCCCTCGGCCTTGGCGCGGAAATAGCTCGAGGGCGAATCCGCGTCGGCCCCGATCGCCGAGACGTGGACCATCCGCCCGCCGACAGCGGCCGCCGCCTTGGCGATGCTCTCGGCGCCCTTCACCTGCACGGCATCGAAGCTCTGCCCGCCGCCCTCGGCCAGGATGCCGACCAGGTTGATGGCGATATGCGAATCACGCATCGCCGCCTCGACCGAGGCCGGGTAGCGCACATTGGCCTGGACGGCATGAATCTGCCCTACACGGCCGAGCGGCTGCAGGTGGCCGGCCAGTTCAGGCCGCCGCACCGCGACTCGGACGCGGTAATCACGCTTGCAGAGCGCCCGGACCACGTTCCGCCCCAGAAAACCCGATCCGCCGAAGACCGTGACCAGCGTGTCCAGGTTCGATGCCATGGGGTGATTCCTGTGGGATTCGAGAGCGATTGACGTGGGTTAACCGTCTGGCGATACGCCATCGGCCTTATCCTGTACAGGGTATTTGAATTTCCAATCGCGAATTTGACAAGCGCGCAACCGATCCTTACTAAGCCGCTCCACATGCCCAGGTGGCGGAATTGGTAGACGCGCTGGCTTCAGGTGCCAGTGGCTTAACGGCCGTGAAGGTTCGAGTCCTTTCCTGGGCACCACCCCCTTTTTAAGCGATTGAAATCGCTCAGTATCCGGAGGGGGTGCGGCGAAGCCGTAACCCAGCGAGAGCTGGTGAGATGGCGATGATACCGCCGCCCAACCTAGCTACATCGGCCTCGGTTTCCGTTACGCGACCGTTTGCGCATTTCCTCCGTCAGGCAAGACGGACGTAATCCCGTTCGATCCAAATGGAGTGCATGTAGCTTGGCTCCCCCGAGGACCTCGCCGACTTCGAGCTCGACCAGATGTCCCTTGAGATCGACGATCGGAAAATGGCGGCCGAGGCACTTCATGAAGAGCGCCTGCGTTCCCATGTGCTCCGGTAGCGCATCCGGAATCGCCATGACTTCGACTCTGTCCCCGATCTTCATTCCAGCACCTCAGGACGGGTTTTTGAGACGAGCTTAGCAGGCATCCTGCTCAGCTGGCGCTCGCGATCGTTCGCCCGTGGGGCCACCGCTCCAGTGTGCTGCAGATTTCGGGTTCTCCAGGGCTCGTCGCGCGAAGGCTTCGCGCTTCGCCTTAGATCGCCCATCCGTCGGCGGGATAGGCGATCGTCTCCGCGGGCATGATCGCCGCACCGAGCCCGTTGCAGAATCGGTTGGAATAAAAGGCGAGCGGGGAACCGTTTCGCTGCCGGCACCAGCGGACCTCGCCAATGAATAGCGTGTGGTCGGCGACGTCAATTGACCGGACCACGTCGCAAGCGAACTGGGCGATCGCTTGCGGCAGGACTGGAAACTCTTCCCGTTTGACCAGCGATGGCGAGCCTTCGGCCCGCGGTCTGCCGGAGAAGTGCGCGCAGAGTGCGAGATCTTCCGCGTGAAGGACATTCACGGCGTAACGCTTCGAATCCATGATCGCCTGCCAGGTCCGCCCTCGCATCACCGACACCAGCACGGTCGGCGGTTTGGTGGAGACGGTTGTGAAGCTGTTGGCCGTCATGCCGACCGGAGTGCCGTCGCGGTCGATGCTCGCCACGACTGTCACGCCTGTGGGGAAGCGCGCAGCGGCCTCCCGGAAGCTCGCCGGATCGGGATGCGGGTTCATCGATAGCGCTCCATGGCGAAACGGCAAGAGGTCGCGCCTTTCGGCGTGTGGCTCGAGCGATGGTTTGTCGGCAGGCAGCTGCCTGGTGCAAGTGGGACCGTACGGCCGGCTCGCGATCATTGTTGCGTCAGGCGGCGAGCGGCGCGCGCCTGTCGATCCAAGCGTGGATGCGCTTGTCGGTCGCGACGCGATCCCACTGGCGCTCCGGGTAGTTGAAATTATCGGTGAACTCGTCGCAGAGTTCTCGGTCCTGCGCCATGGTGAGGATCAGCCGACCCATCGCCTCGGACGGCGGCCGCAGCATCAGATTCGTCCAGCGCGCAGCCGCGAACACGCGATTTTCGCGGGCGCGATCCACCTCCTCAACGAAGCGAGCGTCGAAGGCCACCGTTTCCACGATCGCCTTGCCGAGTTCGAAGGCGGCGTAGGAGGCGATGTTGGCGCCTTGGCCCATCAACGGGTCGACCACTGAATGGACATCGCCCAGCGCGACGGCGAATTTCTCGCCATCGAAGGCGACCGACGATTGCCGCACGGTCGGCACCACTGCGCCTTGCAGCAGGTCGAGCGGCTGGGCAAGCCCGAAGCGATGGGTATCGATCCGGTTGTAGGTGTGCGGATGATGCTTTTCCAGCTTGTCGAGAATTGTCTGGCGAAAGGCTGCAGGGTCCGCGTCGTAGTTCAGCGAGACCAGATCGGCCATGTCGCCGCCGGGAATGTTCTCCATCAGGAGCGCTGTCTTCATGCCGCTAAATGACAGCGTCGGAATGACGATCATCTCGCCATGTCCGGGTGACACCGAGAGCGTGACACCGCGCGGGTCGTCACCGTCCGGGCTGCCGTGATCGACGCCGTCATAGAGTCCCACGCAGAGCAGGCGCTGTGGCTGGCTGTAGGGGGACAACTCCGGCCGATGGGCGAACATTCGCCCGAGCGCACCCTTGCCGGTCGACACGACGAGAAGGTCAAAGCGTGAAACCAGAGCCGGGATGTCGTCGTCCTGAATGCTGGCATATTCGATGCTGCCGCCGCGATGCTCGAAATCCTTCATCAGAGCGGGCAGGTACATGCGGTAATCCACTGCCCGGCTCGGCTTCTTGAACGCGCCGCGAAACAGCAGCCCGTTGCCTGGGAAATTAAAGAAATGGTCGTGGTGGTGGTAGATCGTGGCCGCGTCATCCCAATGGTTCACGCCTAGCTCGTTCTCACGCGCGATGGTGACGCTGTGATGGGCGACCGTGTTCATCAGCCGTGCCGAGGCGTACTGCTCCGGAGTGCGGTCGGTCAGCACCGTCGCCTGGATCCCGTGCTGTTGCAGATAAAGAGCCAGATGCAGGCCGCCGATTCCGGCGCCGACGATCCCGATCGATTTGTTCATTGTTGATCCTCCCTGGTTACCGAGAGGCTAGACCGGATCGACTGTGCTCATGTAGGGAATGATAAGAATATTACAAATTCCTGGGAGGAATGCATGGATCGGATCGATGCGCTGCAAACCTTCATTCGCGTGATGGAGGCCGGCAGCTTCAGCCAGGCCGCGAGCGATCTGGGCCTCGGACAGCCGGCCATCAGCAAGCGCGTGGCGCTGCTGGAGGCGGAGTTCGGCTGCCGGCTGTTCGTCCGCACCACGCGCAAGGTTCGTCCGACGCCGGAGGCCGATCGCGTGCTCAAGCTCGCCAAGGACATCGTCGCGCTGTTGGAAAGTGCCAGCACGCCGGCGCAGAGCCGGGTTCGCAGTCCGTCGGGGACCTTGCGGATCACTGTGCCGACCTCGTTCGGTCGGTATTTTTTCCGCGGCATTTTCGCAGAGTATCTTCGCCGCTATCCCGACGTGCGGCTCGATGTGAGCTTCACCGAGCAGTTCGTAGACCTGGTGGAGACCGGGACGGAGCTGGCAATTCGGATCGGAATGCTGAACTCCAGCTCGCTGGTGGCGCGGCGCGTCGGCACCATCAAGCGCCTCCTGGTGGCGGCCCCTTCACTGCTCGCACGGCATCAAGCCCCGCTCCTCCCCGACCATCTGCGCCGCATGCCGAGCGTAACGTATTCGCGCTTGTCGCCGCGGAACCAGTGGACGTTCGAAGCCGAGACCGGCCGCCATGTGGTCGAGATCGCGCCGTCCATGACCTGCGACGACGCCGACGTGATGACGCTCGCGACGGTTGAGGGGCTCGGCGTCGCGGTGCTGCCAAGCTGGTGCGCCGTCGAACACATCGCCGCAGGCCGGCTTGTTCATCTGCTGCCGGATTATGCGGTACCATCGCTGCCGATGCATCTCGTCTATCCTGACCCGCATTGGATGTCGCACCGCGCGAGACTATTCCGCGATCTGATCATTGAGCGTGCCGACATGTTTGCGATTGGCTGAACACGTCGGCCGATGCTTGGAATTTGAGAACGCCGGCGATCGCCGCCGCCGCAGAGACTGAGCCCAGCCCGCCCGACAGCTGCTGCACCGAGGCCGAGATCGCGCTGAACGATCCGCGCTGGCTGGCGTCGGCGAGCGCAGCCTCGAGCCGCTGATGGTCGGCCTTCGACCTGGGCTCGATCGCAATTTCGATAATGCCAGGCTGTACCAAGTGATCCGCCATCGCAGCTTGATATCACGAGATGAACCGTGGCGGTGTGTTGACCACGTGGCCGCCGAATACGTGCTTCCGTTGTCAACATGGAGCCTGAAGGCAGGTGTATCCGAAACGGAAACGACAGCCTCATGACCAACGAATAAACGATGGAGGTAATCCCAGTTCTCTCGTCCTGCGGCATTTTTGCCAATTTTGTCCCGACATCGAATTACGCTCAGATCGGCGCCGACTGGACGGCCTCAGCCCCGCTGCGACTACACCACGACAGAGCTTGGCGATGATCGCGATCGAAAGCCGGACGGCGCGAGCAACGCGCATCGCCGCCGTCGACGTCGTCCACGATCTCGACGCCGCCGAGACGATCTGGCGGAGTCTTGAGAACTCGAGTCATTCCATCACGCCCTTTCAGCGGTTCGACTTCCTCGCCCCGTGGCAGCGTGAG
The DNA here is from genome assembly GCF_054820065.1 of Bradyrhizobium sp. UFLA06-06. Lineage (NCBI taxonomy): Bacteria > Pseudomonadati > Pseudomonadota > Alphaproteobacteria > Hyphomicrobiales > Nitrobacteraceae > Bradyrhizobium > Bradyrhizobium sp. UFLA06-06. The sequence goes on along the minus strand of NZ_JADFUD010000014.1, from coordinate 114,825 downwards.
GTCGGTGAGCGCGCGGGACTGTCGCCTTTCATCGTTATCGCGCGTGACGGCGATGGCCAAGCACGGGGCTTGCTGCCGCTTGCTCTGCAAACGGCCTTCGGCGTGCGCCGCGCGAGCTTCATGGGGGGCGAGCACGCAACCTTCAATATGGGCCTGTGGGAGCGCGGGTTCGCTTCCGGTGCCACGAAGGCCGATCTCCACGCATTCATGGCGATGCTCGCCAAGCGTGACAAAGTCGACGTGCTGGCGTTGCGCCAGCAGCCGGCGCAGTGGCGCGGCGTGCAGAACCCGCTGGCGCTGCTGCCTCATGAGCCCCTGGTCTTGAACTGCCCGATGCGCACAATCGAGCCGGGCGCAACGGCCGTGAACCTGGTCGGCAATCTCTCCCGCCGCATGAAGCTCAAGCAGCGCAAACTGCTGGAGCTGACCGGCTACCGCTATCACGTCGCCTCCGCTGATGCCGACATCGACCGCCTGCTCGACTGGTTCTTCCGCGTGAAGTCGGAGCGGTTGGCCGAGCGGAAGCAGTCAAATGTGTTCGCCGAACACGCCGTGGAGAAATTCATCCGCGCCGCCTGCATGACAAGGCTGTCCCACGGCGGCCGTGTCATCGAAATCCATGCGCTCGAATGCGACGAGGAAGTGATCGCGATCTTCGCCTTGGCTGCCGATGGCCACCGCTTCTCGACGATGTTCAACACCTACACTTTGTCAGGCAGCGCGAAATTCAGTCCCGGCCTGCTCTTGATGCAGGAAATCATCCATCATTTTGCCGGCCAGCACTATCGCGCCTTCGACTTCGGCTCGCATGACTACAAGCGGCTATTCTGCAAGGACGACGAGCCATTGTTCGACAGCTTCATTCCGCTCACCAGGCTCGGCCGACAGGCCGCCGGAGTGATGTCCGCGGTGGACCGCACCAAGCGGCTGGTGGAACACCACCCGAAGCTCCGCGGCGTTGCGCAGCGCCTTCGCAAGGTCTTGCTTGACAAAGCGTTCTGCGCAATTCCTCTCGTTACCTTGCTTCAAATGTAGCTGCGGAGCTTCGTCAGCCGCGGAGGTCAAGCATCCGCGGCGGCCAGCCGGGAGGCGCGCAGGCCCGAGCCTGCGTCCCAGCCCGTGTAGCCGGAACGAGCGGCGCCTGCCGTCACACGATCCGCCGGCCCGCGCGGCGCGCGATCGGCCGCTGCACGAAATACATCGCGATCATCGAAATAATGGTGGTTGCGACGACGATGTAGCCCAGCCGGTCGAAGTGCAGCAGCGAACCGTCGGGATTTTCCGCGATGATCGCCGCCGCAAAGACCGAGCCCAGCCCGCCCGACAGCTGCTGCACGGATGCCGAGATCGCGCTGAACGATCCGCGCTGGCTGGCGTCGGGAATCGCCGACATCAGCGCCTGGGACGGGATCATGCGCGAGAAAATGCCGATGAACATCAGCACATTGACCACGATCGCGGTCAGCAGCGAGACGTGGCCGAGATTGGTGTAGATCAGCACCATGATCACCGTCACCACGCAGCCGAATGCGAAGGTCGGATATTTGCCGAACGCATCGCTGGCGCGGCCGACCAGCGGCCCGATGATGATGCTGAACAGGCCTGAGACGAGATAGATCGTCGGCAGGTGGACGATGTCGATGCCGAGATTATGCACGGTGAAGGCGCTGCCGAACGGCATCAGCATGAAGCCGCCGGTCGCGAGCAGCGTGGTCACCAGGAAGGCCAGCGTGTAGCGCGGCTGCCCCACGGTTGCGATCAGATGGCGGAACGGATTGCTGTCGTGCTGCAATTTGAGATGGGCATCGACCGGATGCATCGCGATCGCAATCGCCGCGATCGCGGCAATCGACAACCCGACGATGGCCACGAAGCAGATGTGCCAGTTCCAGTGATTGGCCAGGAACAGGCCGGCCGGGACGCCGAGCACCTGGCTCGCGGCGAACGCCGTCTGCAGCACGCCCATGGCGCGGCCGCGCTGTTGCAGCGGGAACAGGTCGGTGACGATGGCGAGCACCACCGAGCCGATCACCCCGCCGAAAATGCCGGTGACGATGCGGCCGAGCAGCAGCACGTGAAAATTCTGCGCCAGCGCGCAGAGCACGGTGCCGAGCATGAAGCCGACATAGAAGAACAGCAGCAGCCGCTTGCGGTCGAAGCGATCGGCAAAGCCGGCGGCGAGGACGCCGGAAATGCCGGCCGCGAACGCGTAGGCCGAGACCGCGACGCCGAATTGCCCAGCCGTGATGTTCAGCGACGGCATCAGGATGGCGCCGAGCGGCGACATGATGATGAAATCGAGGATCAGCGTGAATTGCGTGAAGGCAAGCAGCGCGATCAGGAACGATTGGTAGCGCGAGAAGCCGCGCTCCTGCTGGTCGTCGTCGATCGGCGCAGCGATGGTCTGGTCGGACATAAGGCTCATTTCATTGGGGAGGCCGGTGCTGGCCGGCAACAGATAGGGAGGGCGCGGCCGGATTTCATGGGGCGCGCGGGCAACAGTTCCCTCGAAATCGAACGCGTAGCGGCAATGACTTGGCCCCGACCTGGGCGCGTGCCACGTCGAACTTGGCGAGAAAATGGGGACAGCGGCGCGCCCGAGACGCCATGGCGATTGTTTCCGGTTGTGTCGGTCGATAACTGCAACGAGTGAATGCTGTACTTCACAACCTTGGAAGGGTACGCACGTCAAGGATGTGAATCGTACTGATGCATCTCATGGTTCCGTCTGTGGCGACCGCGCAACAGGTCGCTGCAAATCGTTTCAAGCTTGAACGGAGCGGATCAGCGGAGCTGAGAGCGGGGCGGGGGTAGCAGATGGCGGCGAGGCCGGGGGCTCGGCTTCGCGCCGACGGTGGAGTAGGGGCATGGTTTCCTCGCGGCTCGCGGCAATCCTGTCGTGCACGGCCTTGGGTGGCGGTTGTCTGTTGTCCACGTCGCCGGCGTTTGCGGCCTGCGACAGTCTCGCGCCAGCGAGCGGGCAGACGGTAACCTGCTCGACCGCAGCGCCGAATCCCTCGCCGACCGGCGTGCAGGCCGTTGCCGGCAGCTCGAACGTCACCGTGAACGTGCTGCAGGGCGCCGGCATCACGCCGGGCGCCGGAGCGACCGCGATCGGCCTTGTCTCCAGCAGCGCCGCCACCAACAACGGCACGCTGACCATCAGCGGCGGTGGCACCGGCATCTTCGGCAGCGGCAACGGCAATGTCTTCACCAACGGCGCGTCGGGCGTGATCACGACCTCGGGCGCCGGCAGCAATGCGATCGCCGCCAGCAGTAACGGCAACACGCTGATCAACAACGGCACGATCACGACGCAGAACGGCACCTCGCGCGGCCTTGCCATCACCGGTCTCACGCAGCACAACAACAACACGCTGATTAATACCGGGACGATCACCACCCAGGGCCCGCAATCGCACGGCCTTTTTGTGCAGACCGGCGACAGCAACACCTTCACCAATAGCGGCACCATCACCACGGCCGGCGCAGGCGCCCGTGCGATCTTCTCCGCCGGCCAGTTTGCGACCATCACCAATACCGGCACGCTGCTGACGACCGGTGGCGACGCGGGCGGCACCGCCAACAACACCGTGTTCATGCAAGGCAATGCCGGCGTCCTGCGCAACAGCGGCACGATCGAGGCGCGCGGCGTCAATGCCGACGGCGTGTTCTCCAACACCGCCGGATCGTCATTCACCGCCCGCATCGAGAACCTCGCCGGCGGCAAGATCATCAGCCAGGCGGGGCCCGCGATCCGCACGCTCAACGGCGCCACCACCATCGTCAATGCCGGCCTGATCGCCGGCAACAGCGGCACGGCGCTCGCGGGCGGCGGCGGCGCGGTGACGATGATCCTGCAAACCGGCTCGCAGATCGTTGGCCTTGCCGATGGCGGCGGCGGCGGCAACCAGGTGCGGCTGCAAGGCAGCGGCACGGTCGACAATGCGTTTGCGCGATTCCAGACGCTGACGATGGAAGGCAATGACTGGACCTGGGCCGGCACCGGCACCTTCGCCAACACCTTCATCAACAGCGGTTCGCTGACGCTGCAGACGTCGCTGACCGGCAATGTGTCGATTGCGGCCGGCACCAGCCTGCTGGCGGGCAATGGCGCCAATCCGTCGATCACGCCGTTTCCGGGTGGCCCGCCGATCACCGTCACCAATGCCGGTGTCATCAACCTGACCAATGGCGGCGCCATCGCGGCGAACAGCCTGACGATCGCGGGCAACTATGTCGGCAATGGCGGCGGGCTCTATCTGCGCACCGTGCTCGGTGGCGATGGTTCGCCGTCGGATCGGCTCGTCATCTCCGGCGGCAATGCGTCGGGCTCGACCGCGGTGACCGTCACCAATGCCGGCGGCGCGGGCGCGTTGACCACCGCCGACGGCATCATGGTGGTGCAGGCGGTCAACGGCGGCACCACGGCTGCGGGTGCATTCGGCCTCTCCAACGCCGTCGTGGCGGGCGCGCATGAATATCTGCTGTTCCGCGGCGGCGTCTCCGCCGGCAGCGCCAACAACTGGTATCTGCGCTCGGCATTGTTGCCCGGCACGGCCTCGCCTGCGCCCCCGGCTGCGCCTGCACCGGCGCCGCCTTCATCGCCCAACGTGGTGCCGCCGCCTCCGGGGCTGCCCGCGGAAGATCTATCGTCGCTGACGCCGCCGCCGGCAGGCGCCGCGCCGGTCCAGCTCTACCGTGAAGAGGTGTCGGTCTATTCGGCGCTGCCGCAGGTGGCACAAAAGCTCGGGCTGGCGACGCTCGGCACCTTCCATCAGCGCCAGGGCGATCAAGCCTTGCTGACCAGCGGCGGCGAACAGCCGGCGGCGTGGGCGCGTGCCTACGGCTCGCACAGCTCGCAGAGCTGGGCCGGCACGGTCAGCCCCGCCTTCGACGGCACCATGGCCGGCGTGCAGGTCGGCGTCGACATCCTGCGCTTCCAGTCCGCGCCCGAGCATCATGATCGCGCCGGATTCTTCTACGCATATGGCTGGGCCAGCGGCACCATCAACGGCTTCGCGCTCGGCCTGAACGACGTCCGCACCGGCACGCTCTCGATCGACAGCCAGAATATCGGCGGCTACTGGACCCATGTCGGCCCGTCGGGCTGGTATGTCGACGCCGTGCTGATGGGCAGCTTCTACGGCGCAAGCCCGCAGTCGGATCGTCAGGTCGGCGCGCGGGTGTCAGGCACCGGCGTCGCTGCATCGCTGGAAGCCGGCGCGCCGATCCCGCTGAACAGCTTTCTCGCGATCGAGCCGCAGGCGCAGCTGATCTGGCAGCGGCAGTCGTTCGACAGTTTCAACGACATGTTCTCGAGCGTCGCGCTCGGCAGTGCCGATACGCTGACCGGGCGGCTCGGCGTGCGCATTCCGGCAACCTTCGTCGTCGGCACGGCCGAACTGCGTCCCTATCTCGAGGCCAATCTCTGGCACACCGCCGCGAATGACCGCAGCATCGCGTTCGCGACAACGGACCTGATCGGCGTGCAAAGCCGCGGCACCGCCGTCGAGGTCGGTGCCGGCGTCTCCGCGCAGCTCAATCGCACGATCAGCGCCTATGCGAGCGCCGGCTACACGACCTCGGTGGACAGCCTCCATCGCGAGGACATCACCGGCCGCTTCGGCCTGCGCGTCAGCTGGCAGTGATGGCGCGCCCTCGTGGGGGCGCGTGGTGGGGATAGCAACCCATTGTCTCCGCTGCACAATGGCGGTACACCCTCAACTATCCGTGCCGGAACAATTAAGGATTCCCGCTGCTGGTGTCCGGTCCTGACCGGACCCGATGCCAGTGCGATCCGAAGACTGGCGCATGCTCGCCTGTCGGCGGATTGGACGGTAGTTTATTCCGACGGCGATTCGACGAGGTTTTTGACAGCATGACCATCCGCCTGCACCGCGGCGACCTGCCCGATCTGTCCCGCTACACCGACTCGGTGGCGATCGACACCGAGACCATGGGGCTGCATCCGCACCGTGACCGGCTCTGCGTGGTGCAGATGTCGAACGGCGACGGCACCGCCGACGTGATCCAGATTCCGAAGGGCCACACCGATTCGCCGAACCTGAAGGCGCTGCTCGCCAATCCCAAGATCACCAAGATCTTCCATTTCGCACGGTTCGACGTCGCGGTGCTCTACAACACGTTCGGCGTGATGCCGACGCCGGTCTATTGCACCAAGATCGCCTCGCGCCTGTCGCGCACCTACACCGATCGCCACGGCCTGAAGGATCTGGTGCGCGAGGTGCTGAACGTCGAATTGTCGAAGCAGCAGCAGTCGAGCGACTGGGGCGCGCAAAGCCTCAGCGAGGCCCAGCTCGCCTACGCCGCCTCCGACGTGCTGCACCTGCATGCGCTGCGCGACAAGCTGAATGTCATGCTCGCGCGCGAGGGACGGACAGATCTCGCCCAGGCCTGCTTCGACTTCCTCCCCGCCCGCGCCAGGCTCGATCTCGACGGCTGGGAGGCCGAGGACATTTTCGCCCATTCATGATGCGCGCCGAATTCGTCGCGGCCGGGGCAGTTCCGCCCCGTTTCGGCCAAACTGTTCACGCGTGGTCCGGTGCGGGGGCGCGAGGCGAGGTCCGGGCTGCATATTTGGGCGGCTCCGGCTAGAATAGGGGCAGTTTCGCGCCTCTGGAGTTCAGGTGAATTCGGTTCAGAATCCAGCCTATGTCACGGGCCTCGAGGCGCGCTTTGCCGCCGCCGCGCGGCACAGCCGCATGGTGCGGATCCTGCGCGTCGCGGTGCCAGCGATGGTCGGCCTGGCGATGGCCGTGGTCATCTACATCGCGCTGTTCAATCCGTTCCACGACCTGATCCCCAAGCTGCCGCTCGAGATGGATAATCTCGTCGTGTCCGGCACCAAGATCACGATGGAAGCGCCGCATATCGCCGGCTTCTCCAACGACGGACGGCCTTATGAAATGTGGGCCAAGGCGGCGATCCAGGATGTCACCGATCCTGACCATGTCGAGCTGAAGACGATCCGCGCCAAGGTGGCGCAACAGGATCAGTCGACGGTGACAATGGATGCGCGCACCGGCTTCTTCGACAACAAGAAGCAGCTGCTCGACCTGCGCCAGGACATCTTCCTGCAGTCGTCCACCGGCTATGAGGCCCGGCTGACGCAGGCCTTCGTCGACATCAACAAGGGCAACGTGTCGTCGGACGAGCATGTCGACGTCAAGCTGCTCGACGGCACGCTGACCGCCGACAGGCTCCGGATCTACAACAGCGGCGAGCTGGTGCGGTTCGAAGGCAATGTCGTGATGAATCTCGACAAGCTCGGCGACAACAATGCCGCCCCGCCGGCCGAGCCCGCTCCACCGCCGCCGCCGCCGTCACCGAAGCCACGCAAATCCGCCAACACGAAATGATTTTGATGATGAGACGTTTTCCGCACGGCATGGCAATTGCGGCGTTCCTGTTCGCGCTTTTCGCCGCGAGTGCCGCGTTCGCGCAGGGCTCGATGAGCGGCGTGCCCAACGCCATGCAGGGCTTCTCGCAGAACCGCGACCAGCCGATCCAGATCGAGGCCGCCTCGCTCGAAATGCGCGACAAGAAAAAGGAGGCGACCTTCGCCGGCAATGTGAAGGTCGTGCAGGGCGACACCACCATGACGTCGAAGACGCTGGTCGTGTTCTACGAGGATAAATCGACCCAGGCGCCGGCGCCCGCCCCGACCGGCACCAAGGGTGCAGCCGCCAAGGGCGCCGCGCCGATGCAATCGGCAACCCCGGGCCCCGGCGGCGCCTCCTCGATCAAGCGGCTGGAGGCCAAGGGCAATGTTGTCGTGACCCAGAAGGACCAGGTCGTCACCGGCGAGACCGCGATCTTCGACACCAAGACCAATTTGATCACGATGCTGGGCGGCGGCGGCAGCCAGGTGGTGCTGACCCAGTGCCAGAACGTGCTGCGCGGCGACCGCCTTTTGGTCGACATGACCACCGGCGTCTCGCGCGTCGAAGCCGACAATGGCAAGGTGCAGGGCCTGTTCATCCAGTCGCCGGGCGGACAGAGCGGCAAGTGCGGCGCGCCGGCCGCCCCCGGCTCAGCCCCGGCCCCGTCGCCACTGCAGCTGATTCCAGGCGGCAAGTCCAAGTAAGCCTCACGTAAGGTCAAGCAGAATCAATTGGTTAGATAATATTCTGCGGCCGCGAGGTTGAAGCCGGCGGGGCGAGACTGTATCTACTGCAGCGGCTCGGCCGAACAATGCGCCTCGAGGGGATTATGTTGGCCGGGACAGGGGCATCCATTCATTCAAGGCGCGGGTGATCGCGCTTTGCCGTGTTGTTCGAGCATGATCTCCGCGCAAAATGCGTCCGCTTTTGTCGCGCGGGAAGGCCGGTATTCAGATTTCCGGCTCATGCTTGCGGCGTCGCATGCGAATCGATCGATGCGCAGGCAAGGTCGCGGGATCACCGTGAGAGGCTGAAGCGAAGCGGGGATGGTGGATTTTCTCGGCATGTTCCGGCGGCGCTCTGCGAAACGCAGTACCGGATTTGCGCGCTCGCATGACGACATCACGGCGCTCGACGACCAGTTCGGCGAGATGCTTACGTCTCCGGTGCGTGATGCGCCGCCGATGGCGCGCGCCGCGTCGGCTCCCGGCGTCGAGCTGCCGCGAGCCCAACCGGCAGCAGCGCCCGCGCCGGCGCGTGCGAGGCCGGCCCGGAACAGCGCGCCCGCCGCGCCGCAGCTCATCAAGCGGCCGGGTTATCTGGCTGTGCATAGCGTGGAAAAGAGTTTCGGCAGCCGCCAGGTCGTGCGCGGCGTCAGCATCTATGTGCGCCGTGGCGAGGCGGTCGGCCTGCTCGGGCCCAACGGCGCCGGCAAGACCACCGTGTTCTACATGATCACCGGGCTGATCAAGGCCGATCGCGGCGCGATCGAACTCGACGGCCACGACGTCACCAAGCTGCCGATGTATCAGCGCGCGCGCCTCGGCATCGGCTATTTGCCGCAGGAAGCCTCGATCTTCCGCGGCCTGTCGGTCGAGCAGAACATCCGCGCGGTGCTCGAGGTCGTCGAGCCCTCGAAGAAGAAGCGCGAGCACGAGCTGGATTCGCTGCTCGACGAGTTCAACATCACGCGGCTGCGCAAGAGCCCGTCGATCGCGCTGTCCGGCGGCGAGCGCCGCCGCGTCGAGATTGCGCGCGCGCTGGCTACGCGCCCCAATTACATGCTGCTCGACGAGCCGTTCGCCGGCATCGACCCGATCGCGGTCGGCGACATCCAGGATCTCGTCCGCCATCTTACCAACCGCGGCATCGGCGTGCTCATCACCGACCACAATGTCCGCGAGACGCTCGGCCTGACCGACCGCGCCTATATCGTCTATGCCGGTGAAATCTTGACTGAGGGAAGCCCGGAGGAGATCGTTAATGATCCCGATGTACGTCGGCTTTACCTTGGCGAGGAATTCCGCCTCTAGCGCTATTTTCCAATCCGTCAAGCCGTGTACAAGGGCTTCGGACTAATATAAGCAAGAATCGAGCCAACTTTTAGGATCGTTCTTGCCTCCATGGCGCTGACCCAAAGACTAGAGTTCCGCCAGTCGCAGTCGCTGGTGATGACGCCGCAGCTGATGCAGGCGATCAAGCTGCTGCAACTGTCGAACCTGGACCTGTCGGCCTTTGTCGAGGAAGAGCTGGAGCGCAATCCGCTGCTGGAGCGGGCCGCCGACGGGCCGGAGCCGCCGGTGGCGGGCGAGCCGGCCATGGAGCGGCCGGACTACGGCGATTCCGACGGTTCCAGCAGCTATGGGGACGATGGCGACGTTTCCGACATGGCCGCCGGCCCAGGCGGCGAGGCCGCCTTCGAGCCCGGCCAGGAGGAATGGCTGAACCGCGACCTCGGCAGCCGCGCCGAGATCGAGCAGACGCTCGATACCCGCCTCGACAACGTGTTTTCCGAGGAGCCGGCGGAAGCGGCGGCGCGCGCCGCACAGGATGCACCGCCATCGGTCTACACCGAATGGGGCGGCGGCGCCTCCAGCGACGACGAGTACAATCTCGAAGCTTTCGTGGCCGCCGAGCTGACACTTGCCGACCACCTCGCCGAACAACTCGCGGTGGCGTTCTCGGCGCCGGCGCAGCGCATGATCGGGCAGTATCTGATCGACCTGGTCGACGACGCCGGCTACCTGCCGGCCGATCTCGGCCAGGCCGCCGAGCGGCTCGGTGCGTCGCAGCAAGCGGTCGACGAGGTCGTCGCGGTGTTGCAGAAATTCGATCCGCCGGGCGTGTGCGCGCGAAACCTGAGCGAATGCCTCGCGATCCAGCTGCGCGAGCTCGATCGCTACGATCCGGCGATGCAGGCGCTGGTCGAGCATCTCGACCTGCTCGCCAAGCGCGACATCGCGGCCTTGCGAAAGCTCTGCGGCGTCGACGACGAAGACATCACCGACATGATCGCCGAGATCCGCCGGCTCGATCCGAAGCCCGGGCTGAAGTTCGGCACTGCGCGGACGCAAACGATGGTGCCCGACGTCTATGTGCGTCCGGGTCCCGACGGCGGCTGGCATGTCGAACTCAACAGCGACACTCTGCCGCGCGTTCTGGTCAACCAGACCTATTACGCTGAGCTGTCGAAGACGATCCGCAAGGACGGTGACAAGTCGTACTTCACCGACTGCCTGCAGAACGCGACCTGGCTGGTCCGCGCGCTCGATCAGCGCGCCCGCACCATCCTGAAGGTCGCGACCGAAATCGTCCGCCAGCAGGATGGCTTCTTCACTTATGGCGTCGCGCATTTGCGGCCGCTCAATCTGAAGGCGGTCGCGGACGCGATCCAGATGCATGAATCGACGGTGTCGCGCGTCACCGCCAACAAATACATGGCGACCAATCGCGGCAGTTTTGAATTGAAGTATTTTTTCACCGCCTCGATCGCGTCGGCCGACGGCGGCGAGGCGCATTCGGCCGAGGCGGTGCGTCACCACATCAAGCAATTGATCGACGGCGAGGCGCCGTCGGCAATCCTGTCCGACGACACGATCGTGGAACGTTTGCGCGCCTCGGGCATTGATATCGCCCGCCGCACCGTTGCGAAGTACCGCGAGGCGATGCGGATACCATCCTCGGTGCAGCGCCGCCGTGACAAACAGAGCATGCTCGGTAATGCCCTTTCGGCCCCTGCCTCCTCGTCCGACCGGTCGCGCGATACAGCCCCCGTTTAGGTTACTTCTTGAGCGTGACCCCATCCGGGTACGGAGCGGGCCATGCGCTCGTTGCGTTCGCGCCAAATCGGGATAGTCTCAATCTTTCCAGGTCGAGCGTCGTCCAGAAAGGGAGGTAACCGGAAGCAAGCATCATGCTCCTGCAAGAGTGATCGAGGCATCCAGCAATTGAGGCATCAAATGACCCTTCGAATCTCGGGAAAGAGCATCAGCATCGGCGAGGCGCTTCGCGCGCGCGTCAGCGAGCGCACCGACGAGGTCCTGCGAAAGTATTTTGATGGCAACTATTCGGGTCACATCACGCTGAGCAAGGATGGCTTCGGCTTCCGAACCGATTGCGCGCTGCATCTGGATTCCGGCATTACGCTGGAAGCCGAATCCAATGCCACCGACGCCTATGCCAGCGCCGATGCCGCGCTCTTGATGATCGAGAAGCGTCTGCGCCGCTACAAGAGCCGGCTCAAGGATCGTTCCGCCCGCAAGACCTACGCCGCGACTGCCGCGCTTGCCGAATTGAACGGCGTCGGGCTCGACGCGCCGAGCTACGTCATCGAGGCGCCCGAGAACGAGGACGAGGTCACCGAATACAGCCCGGTGATCATTGCCGAGGCAACCACCGCGTTGAAGCGGCTGTCGGTCAGCGAAGCCGTGATGGAGCTCGACCTGACCGGCGCCTCCTGCCTGGTGTTCCAGCATGGCGGCAGCGGCCGGTTGAACATCATTTACCGCCGTACGGATGGCAATGTCGGCTGGGTCGATCCGCCGGCGGTGAGCCCTTGAGGATAGTTGGCAGATGGCATTGACGTCCGAAGCCAGCCCTGCTTATGGTCCGCCGCCTCCAGGAACAAGGGGGGCGGAACAGGGTTCGCAGGTGTTGGCACCGCCGATACGTTGGAGTAGAAGCCCTGCGAACCGGACCCGGGCTAAGCCCGCATCCCACCTCATCTTCTTGACGCCGCCGCTGTAAAGCCTATTTCGCAACCTGACGGTCATTCACCTCGGAACGTCCCAATGCCGATTACCGATCTGGTCGCACCCGAGGCGATTCTCCCGGCTTTGAAAGTCATCAGCAAGAAGCAGGCGCTGCAGGAACTCGCTGCGCGTGCCTCCGCTCTGACCGGGCAGAATGAGCGCGCCATCTTCGAGGTGCTGCTGCAGCGCGAGAAGCTCGGCACCACGGCGGTCGGCTATGGCGTCGCCATTCCGCACGGCAAGCTGCCCAAGCTGGAGAAGCTGTTCGGCTTCTTCGCCCGCCTCGAGCGCCCGATCGATTTCGAGGCGATGGACGGACAGCCGGTCGACCTGATCTTCCTGCTGCTGGCACCGGAAGGCGCCGGCGCCGACCATCTCAAGGCGCTGGCGCGGATCGCCCGCCTGCTGCGCGACCAGGACGTCGCCAAGAAGCTGCGTGCCTCGCGCGACGCCCAGGCGATCTACTCGGTGCTCGCGCTGCCGCCGGCGAGCGCGGCGTAGTCATCCGCATTCGCGAGTTCGTTCGCGCAACTGTCACCAAGACATAGACTGCGCGCCACGCGGTGGCGCACATCAATGCGCGATCGTTTCAATCTCCGTTGCCCGGATGGAGCGAGGCGCAATCCGGGGAAATCTCGCAACTGGCGCGAATCCCGGATTTCGCTGCGCTTCATCCGGGCTACGAAGCTCCATCCGTACGGGTCCGTCTTCTCCTTCCCCCTGAAAGGGGGAAGGTCGGGATGGGGGTCAGCCGCAGGCGACGCTGTATGTGGAGAGTGCGAATCCCCACCCGCTTTGCTCTGGCGAGCAAAGCGACCTCCCCTTTTCAAGGGGAGGTTGGAGTTGAATCGTTCGCGATTCTCTCAGCAGATCGTCGGCAGCAGACGGCGGACTTCGTCGAGCAGATCGGGCACGGCCTTCTCGTCATCGGCGAGATGCCGGAGCAGCGCGCTCTGGAACAGGCCGTCGAACAGCGCATAAAGCGCCGCCGGCGACGATGCCGGCCGCTTGTTGCCGAGCTCGGCGTAGCGCGTGGCGATGCGCCAGATCATCGCTTCCAGGCTCTTGTCGATCTCGAGGACGTCCTTGCGGAACGCTGGCTCGAACATCGCCTGCGAGCGCAGATCGTACCAGAGCCGATGCATGCGCGCTTCGTTCTCGAGCGTGGCCGCGAGCTTGGCGAGGAAACCTTCGGTCAATTCGTCGCGGCTGCGTGCTGTCGTCACCACCTCGTCATAGCGCGTCACGCATTTCGCCTTGTAGTGACGGACGCAGCAGCAGATCAGGTCGAGCTTGTCGCTGAAGTAGTAGTGAAACACGCCGTGCGTGAATGCGGAGTTCTGCGCGATCTCGCGCAGGCTGGTGCGCGCGAAGCCGAGTTCGCCAAGCGTTTCCAGTGCGGCCTCTGCGAGCTCGACGCGCCGCGCGTTGAACTTCTCGTCGCGCAGCGCCTCGGCCGCCACAGCCACGCGTTGGGCCGCCCCTGTCGCTTGCCGCGCCATTCCGTGCCTTCCCTCTGCTTCTTCCCTCGAGCAACTATACCGCGGCGACCGCGGCGCGCTCCATCTCTTCACAATCATCCTCTTTGACACTTGTCAAATTCAGACTTGACAAGTGTCAAGTTTCTGGACGAGGGTTGGCGCAATAATTTGGACAACCGTCAAGACGGCTGACCAATCGAGACATAGGAGGAGATGCACCGCCGGGCGCGCCAACGCTGCGCCCCGCTGACGCCGGCCGCCACCACCAGTGCACCCAGAATGCGCAGACCGCCGTCCCATGCTGCCGCGGCCAACGGCACGCCGACCAAATCACCAAGCAAAGGGAGGACTAAGTGATGAGTGGGAAGAGCCTTGAAGGCAGGAAAGCCCTGGTCACCGGCGGCGCCCGGGGGATTGGCGCGGCGATCGCGCAGGCATTGGCGCGGTCCGGCGCCGCGGTCATGATCGGCGATATTCTCGACGACACCGGCAAGGCCAGCGCCGCCGAGATCGCCAAGGCCGGGGTGAAGACCGGCTTCGTCAAGCTCGACGTCACTGACGATGGGCAATGGGAACGGGCCGCCGCAGCGACGGTCGAAACCCTCGGCGGCTTCGACATCCTGATCAACAATGCCGGCATCGAGATCACCTCGCTGGTTGCCGACATCAAGGCCGAGGACGCGCGCCGCATGTGCGACGTCAACATCGTCGGCACCGTGCTCGGCATGAAGCACGCCTTCCGCGCGATGCGGCCGGGCGGCGCCGCGGGCAAGGGCGGCGCGGTCGTCAACATCGCTTCGGTGGCGGCGACGATCGCGTTTCCGAGCATCGCGGTCTATTCCGGCACCAAATCCGCGGTCGACCGCATGACGCGCGTCGGCGCGATGGAAGCCGGCAAGCTCGGCTACGGCGTGCGCGTCAACTGCATCTATCCCGGCCTGATCCCGACCGACATGGGTCTGCAGCTCGCCAATGACATCGTGAAGATCGGTCTCGCGCCCGACGTCAACGCCGCGGTCGGTTCGGTGGTGGAGCAGACGCCGCTCGGCAAGCTCGCGGAGGTCTCCGACATCGCCGACGCCGCTGTGTTCCTGTGCTCGAACGATGCGCGCTTCATCACCGGCATCGGCCTGCCGGTCGATGGCGGCATGGGCATGTAGCAACAACGCCGACAACAAGCATTTCGGAGGATCGCAATGAGCGAGAAGAAGCCCGTCATCGTCTATGGCGCTTCCGGCTATACCGGCCGGCTGGTCTGCGAATATCTGCGCGAGTACAACATCCCCTTCATCGCCGCCGGCCGCAGCGCCGAGAAGCTCAACGCCGCGATGAAGTCGAACGTGGCCGGCATCGAGACCGCCGACTACGAGGTCGTGTCGGTGCCGCACACCGTGGCCGCGCTGACTGAATTGTTCAAGGGCGCCTCGGTGGTGCTCAACACCGTGGGCCCCTTCGCCAAGTTCGGCGGCGAGGTGGTCCAGGCCTGCCTGGCTGCCAGGTGCCACTACACCGACACGACCGGCGAGCAGGACTGGCTGATCACGCTCGAGCAGGAGTTTGGCACGAAATTCGCCAATGCCGGCCTGCTGCTGGCGCCGGGCATCGCGCAGATGTACACCACCGGCGAGATTGCCGCGCAGCTGTGCCTTGAGACGCCCGGCCTCGACACGCTCGATATCGCCGTGTTCTGGGGCGGGAGCCCGACCATCGCCTCGACGCAGACCATTCTGGTCAACGCCGCGATGGCCAAGGCGTACTACCTGGAGCAGAACAAATACGTCGAGCATCAGCCCGATGCCGGCCTCTACAACCTCGCCATCCCCGGCCAGCACGAGCTGGCGCTGGCGCTGCCCTGGGGCGGCACCTCGCACCCGGTGTGGTTCAAGCAGGATCCGCGCGTCGCCAACGTGAAGGTGCTGGGCGGCGTGTTCAATCGTGCGCTCATGCTGGGCGTGCCGCAGATCGTCGCCGCCGCGCTGGAGGCGACCAAGGACATGAAGCCCGACGAGCGCTACGCCGCGCTGGCGCAGACTGCTGCCGGCGTGATGAACACCATGCCGCCGCGCGAGAACCCGCGCGTCAACAAGTCGCTGGATTCGGTGTATGCCTCCGGCCCGCTGGGGCGCGCGCACTGCGTCATCTACGGCAACAGCAACTACAAGCAGACCGGCATGCTGCAGGCCTATGCTGCCGCGCACCTGCTGCAGCAGCCGCCCAAGCGCGTAGGCTTCGCCTCCGGCTGTCAGGCGTTCGGCCATCGCGAGCTGCTCGGGCAATTGCGCAGCTTTGGGCTGGTCGGCAAGCCGGTCCTGACCGTGCATGATTGAGCGCCGCGGCTGCGATCGCGATCGTTCTTCACCTCTCCCCATTGGGGAGAGGTCGATTTGCGCAGCAAATCGGGTGAGGGGCCGCGGCTCCGACGATAGGCCGTAACCCCTCACCCGGCGCTACGCGCCGACCTCTCCCAAGGGAGAGGTGGATCTCCGCCGCGGTTCGAGTCCAACCCAACCTCATGATGCTTGAGGGGCGACCATGCGCTTCATCGATTATCTCGACAAGGGTGCCTCGCTCGGCGCCGACGCGCCGTGTCTCACGATGGACGGGCGGGACCTCAGTTACGGCGAGGTGCAGCGGCTGAGCTACCGGATCGCGCGCGGCCTCGAGCGGTCGGGCATCGCTCCCGGCGAGAAAGTCGCGATCCTGTCCGGCAACGATCCGCTCGCTTTCGCCTGCGTGTTCGGCATCTCGCGCGCGGCCGCCGTGTGGTGCCCGATCAATCCGCGCAACGAGGCGGCCGAGAACAAGTTCATTCTCGACCAGTTCGATTGCAGCCTGCTGCTGTTTCATTCGAGCTTTGCGCCGATGGTCGAGGCGGTCCGGCAGGACATCCCCAAGCTGCGCGCGCTGGTCTGTCTCGACGCCGAGTTGCCGTTCGCGTCGTCATTCGACCGCTGGCTCGGCGGACTCGCCGATGATGTCTATCAGCGTGAGACGATCGACGATCTCGCGATGATCCCGGGCACCGGCGGCACCACCGGCACGCCGAAGGGCGTGATGCTGTCCGGACGCAACATCGAGGCGATGACCGCGCTGACCCTGATGGGCTATCCGTTCAAGGGCCGTCCGATTTATCTCGCGCTGGCGCCGCTGACGCATGCCGCCGGCGTGCTTTGTTTTCCGATCATGACGCTGGGTGGTCGCGTCGTGATCATGCACCACCCTGACATCGGCGAGTTCCTGGCGCTGATCGAACGTTATCGCGTCACCCACACCTTCCTGCCGCCGACCGTGATCTACATGCTGCTCGATCATCCCGGGCTCGATGCGGCCGATCGCAGCTCGCTGCAATGTTTCTGGTACGGCGCGGCACCGATCTCGGCGACGCGGCTGGCGGAAGCCCTGCGGCGGATCGGCCCGATGGCGCAGCTGTTCGGCCAGACCGAGGCGCCGATGATGATCTCGATGATGCCGCCCGCCGATCACTACAATCCGGACGGCACGATCGCGATGGAGCGACTCTCGTCGGCCGGGCGGATCGGCCCGCTGGTGCAGGCCGGCATCATGGATGGCGACGGCAAGTTGTTGCCGGCGGGATCGCGCGGCGAGATCGTGGTGCGCGGCTCGCTGGTCATGGAAGGCTACTACAAGAACCCCGAGGCGACGCGCGAGGCTTCGGCGCATGGTTGGCACCACACCGGCGATATCGGCTACGTCGACGGCGACGGCTACCTGTACATCGTCGATCGCGCCAAGGACATGATCATCACCGGCGGCTTCAACGTGTACTCGATCGAGGTCGAGAACGCGTTGCGTGCCCACGAGGCGGTGCAGGATTGCGCCGTCATCGGATTGCCCGACGACAAATGGGGCGAGCGGATCGTCGCCGTGGTGCAGCCGCGCGCCGGCCACACCGTCGATGCGTCAGCGCTCGCCGCCTTCGTCAAGCAGCAGATCGGCAGCATCAAGACGCCGAAGCAGATCGAGGTCTGGGACGATCTTCCGCGTTCCAAGGTCGGCAAGGTGCTGAAGCCGGACATCCGCGCGCGGCTGGTGCAACGGTTCTGATCCACTTCGCTCGAAAGTGCTTTGTCCCGAACGTGTATTGACAACCAGCCGATGACGCCGGAAGACGGACGCGCGCAACATTGCGTGCGCGAACCAAGGGATGACTGATGTCCCGCGATTTTCGCCTTGATCGCGTTCCCGTCGACGTTCTCGCTTACGAGCTCGCCGAGGAGAGGGCGAGTGCGCTCGGCCGCATGGGCCGCGCGCTGGAGCAGGCGCTCGCCAGGCTCCGCGAGTTCGATGCCGCCCATTCGCGCGCTGAAGTATCGACGTCCACACAACAGGCACGGCGCCTCCTGGTGCGGGAGGCCGGCCATGCGCTCTGGATGTTCGTGGTGCAGCGGGAGGCCTGCGGGCTGCGCAACAACCGCATGCTGATGCGCGACTACAACGTGCCCGGCGAGGTGCAGCTCAGCATGGGCCCGCTGCTCGCCACGTCGACCACATCGCCATAAAAAATGCGCGGGCCGCCTCGGTGACGAGGCAGGCCCGCGCATTGAATTCGCGGATGCTGAATTCAGCCGTGGATTTGCGTCAGTGGACGCTGACGGCCTGCAACTCGTTGCTCCATGCGTTCGCGACCGCGGCTTCGCGGCTGTCGGTCAGCATGATCGGCGTGCCGTCGGCGGCGTGCAGTGCGAACAGTTTGAGGCCCGGCGCGATCTTCGGCGCCTGCGGAAAGAGATCTGGCACGTCCTCGGAGCGGACCTGCTTCACGTAGGCGATATGACCTTCACCCAGATGGGCCAGCGCTTCCGGCGTGACGCTCTCGGATTCGATGGTGGTGGTACTCAGTTCACTCATGGTCTCGACTCCTCAGTCAGATAAGCGGTCGAGTCCGCTCGTTGTTTCTATTATTCGTGCTCACTGATAGCGATTGTCTTAATGACCCGTTCAGGTTCCGGCCTGGCCAGGTCAATCGACAACAACCCGTTCTTCAGATCCGCGCCCAGCACCTGCATCCCCTCCGCCAGCACGAAGGTGCGCTGGAAGTGGCGCGCGGCGATGCCGCGATGGATGTATTGCCGAGCCTTGTCGTCCTGCTGGCGGCCGCGGATGACGAGCTGATTTTCCTCAATAGTTACATCGAGTTGGTCACGGGTGAAGCCCGCCACCGCTAGCGTGATGCGCAGCCGTTCAGGCTGCCCGTTGGTACGGTCGCACCGCTCGATGTTGTACGGAGGATAGCCGTCGGCGCCCTTCACGACGCGATCGAGCGCACGCTCGATCTCGTCGAATCCCAGAAGGAACGGACTGGACAACGATGGAACACGAGACATTACAAAGTCCTCTCGAAGCGACTTTGAGGGGCCCTTGCGGCGCCCCATGCAACCGGTGGGCCGTCTGGCCTCCGGTCAGTGAGGGATATGGGGGCGATCTGGATAGCGTTCAAGCAGCCCGAAACCAGCCTAAACGCCCGCAACATGGGGGTAAATTCTTCCCGATCGGTTACTCCCCGACGCGCTTGCGGCCGTCGGCGGTAAAAAGATGCAGCTTGTCGCGGGGGGCGACGGCCCGGATCCGCTCGCCGATGGCGGGACCCGAGACGCCGGGAACCCGGACGATCACCTCGCCCGGCGGCAGCTCGCCCGGATTGGCGGCAACGCCCTGCTCCTCGCGCTGGCGGCTGCCATAGACGAAGGTCTCGGCGCCGACATGCTCGATCGCCTCGACGGTGAGGCCAAGCGCGACGCCGCCGGATCCGGTCTCGCTCGAGATCACGAAATCCTCCGGCCGGATCCCGACAATGCCCGCGCCGTCGGCGCCCGTGATCTGGGACTTCAGCTCGTCCGCGCGCAGCGGCATCAGGTTCATCGGCGGGGCGCCGATGAAGGAGGCGACGAAGGTGGTCGCCGGCTTCTGGTAGATGTCCAGCGGATTACCGACCTGCTCGACCTGGCCGCCGTTCATGACGACGAGAATGTCGGCGAGCGTCATCGCCTCGAGCTGGTCGTGGGTGACGTAGATCGACGTGGTGTTGAGCCGGCGCTGCAGTTTGCGGATCTCGACCCGCATCGCGATGCGCAACTTGGCGTCGAGGTTCGACAGCGGTTCGTCGAACAGGAACACTTTCGGCTGGCGCACGATGGCGCGGCCCATCGCGACGCGTTGGCGCTGGCCGCCGGAAAGCTGGCGCGGCTTGCGCTCCAGCATCGGCGAGAGCTCGAGGACGCGCGCGGCTTCCTCGACGCGGGTCTTGATCTCGGCCTCGGCCATGCCGCGGTTGCGCAGGCCGTAGGCCATGTTGTTGTAGACGCTCATATGCGGATAGAGCGCGTAGTTCTGGAACACCATCGCGATGTCGCGATCGGCGGGCTCGACCTGGTTGACGACGCGGCCGCCGATGTCGATCTCGCCGCCGGTGATGGTCTCGAGCCCCGCGACCATGCGCAGCAGCGTGGACTTGCCGCAGCCGGATGGGCCGACCAGCACGCAGAACTGGCCGTCGCCGACATCGACATCGACGCCCTTGATGGCCTCGAAGCCGCCGGGATAGGTCTTGCGGACGCTGCGCAGCGTGACGTTAGCCATGGATTATTTTTCCGTCTCCACCAATCCGCGCACGAACAGTTTCTGCATCACGACGACGACGAACACCGGCGGCAGCATCGCGAGCAGCGCGGTCGCCATCACGATCGGCCATTCGGTCAGCGCATCGGTCGTCGTGATCATCTTGCGGATTCCGACCTGGATGGTCTGCATGTCGTCGCGCGTCGTGATCAGAAGCGGCCAAAGATACTGATTCCAGCCGAGGATGAAGAGGATCACGAACAGCGCGGCCATGTTGGTGCGCGACAGCGGCAACAGCGTATCCCAGAAGAAGCGGAACGGGCCCGCGCCATCGATCCGCGAAGCCTCCAGCAATTCATCCGGCACTGTCATGAAGAACTGGCGGAACAGCAGCGTCGCGGTGGCTGACGCAATCAGCGGCAGCGAGAGGCCGGCATAGCTGTCGAGCAGATGCAGATCGGCGACGATCTTGTAGGTCGGATAGATGCGCACCTCGACCGGCAGCATCAAGGTGATGAAGATGATCCAGAAGATCGCCATCCGGAACGGAAACCGGAAATACACGATCGCATAGGCCGAGATGATCGAGATCGCGATTTTGCCGACCGCGATCAGCAGCGCCATGATCAGCGAGTTCAGCATCATGTTGAGCACCGGCTCGCGGGTCGAGCCGCTCGTGCCGACAAACAGCGTCTGGTAGTAGGTCTCGAGGAAATGGCCGCCGGGCAGCAGCGACATCTGGCCGTTGGCGATGACGGCGTTGTCCTGGGTCGAGGCGACCAGCGCGAGATAGACCGGGAAGGCGACGATCGCGATCCCGATCCACAGGATGGCGTGAGCCAGATAGCGCTGGAAGCCCTCCTCCTCGACCATCAGTAGGTCACCTTGCGTTCGACGAAGCGGAACTGGATCGCCGTCAGCATGACGACGATGACCATCAGGATGACCGACTGCGCCGCCGACGAGCCGAGATTGCCGCCGAGCAGGCCGTCCGTATAGACCTTGTAGACCAGCGTCTCGGTCGCCTTGCCGGGACCGCCGCGGGTCATGGTGTCGATGATGCCGAAAGTGTCGAAGAAGGCGTAGACGATGTTGATGACCAAGAGGAAGAAGATGGTCGGCGACAGCAGCGGGAAAATCACGGTCCAGAACCGCCGCATCGGACGGGCGCCGTCGATCGCGGCGGCCTCGATCACGCTCTTCGGGATGCTCTGCAGCCCGGCGAGGAAGAACAGGAAATTGTAGGAGATCTGCTTCCAGGCCGCGGCGAGGATGATCAGGGCCGCCGCCTGGTTGCCGTCGAGCAGCGGATTCCAGTCGATGCCCATGGTGCGCAGATAGCGCGACAGCACACCGAGCGAGGGGTGCAGCATGAACACCCAGAGCACGCCGACCACCGGCGGCGCCACCGCATAGGGCCAGATTAGCAGCGTGCGATACAGCGTCGAGCCGCGTAGCGGCCTGTCAGCCATGACCGCGAGCAGCAGCGCGAAGGACAGCGAGGAGACCGCGATCGCGAACGAGAACACGAAGGTTCGGACGATCGCTGCGAAATAGGCCGGCTCCTTGAACAGATCGAGATAGTTCTCGAACCAGACGAAGCTGGTGGAGAGACCGAAAGCGTCCTGCAGCAGAAAGGATTGGATCACCGCCTGCACGGCCGGCCAGTAGAAAAAGATCAGGACGATCGCGAGCTGCGGGGCAACCAGCGCGTAAGGCAACAGCTTTGACTGGAAAATCGCTTGCTTTTGCATGGGCTCGGAGGAAGGGCAGGCCGCGGATGCGGCCTGCCGGTTGATGGCCCTAAAGCGCGATGAGATGAGGTTGGATCGTCATCGCGCTTTAGCTTGTCGTCTGGGCATGATCTTTTCGGAAAGCCGCTTCGCGCTTTTCCCGATCATGCCCGAAGGCATCATGTCAGCGGACGGCGGTCTTTTCAAACTGCCGCAGCATCTGGTTGCCGCGTTCGACGGCGGCGTCCAGCGCTTGCTTGGCGGTCTTCTTGCCGGCCAGCGCCTGCTCGATCTCCTCCGACCACATGTCGCGCAGCTGCACCATGTTGCCGAGGCGCAGGCCGCGGGAATTCGCGGTCGGCTCCTTGTTGGTGAGCTCGAGCAGCGGGGTCTCGAGATAGGGCTGGTCCTTGTAGAAGCCCTCTTCCTTGGCCTTGGCGTAGGCGGCCTTGGTGATCGGCAGATAGCCCGAGGCCTTGTGGATCCAGATCTGGCGGTCGGTGTCCGAGAGGAAGGTCAGGAACTTGGCCACGCCCTTGTATTCCTCGGCCGACTTGCCGCCCATCACCCAGAGCGAGGCGCCGCCGATGATCGAGTTCTGCGGCGCGCCCTTGACGTCGGGATAATACGGCATCGGCGCCGCGGTGAAGTTGAACTTGGCCTGCGCCTTGACGTTGCCGAAGAAGGCCGACGAGGTCAGGTAGATCGGGCATTCGCCGGAGGTGAAGCGGCCTTCGCCGGTGTTGGTGCGGCCGGCATAGTCGTAGGTTTTGTCCTTCTGCAGCTCGACGAGGTTCTCGAGATGCTTGACCTGCAGCGGGCCGTTGAATTCGAGCACGGTGTCGAAGCCGTCGAGGCCGTTGGCCTTGCTGGCGAGCGGCACATTGTGCCAGGCCGAGAGCTGTTCGAGATTGACCCAGGTGACCCACGAGCCGGAGAAGCCGCAGGTGGCGTAGCCGGCCGCCTTCAGCTTCTTGGCGTCGTCGAACACTTGCGGCCAGGTCTTCGGAATCTCTGCGATGTTGGCCTTCTTCAGCGCATCGAGATTGATCCACATCACCGTCGACGACGAGTTGAAGGGGAACGACAGCATCTCGCCCTTGGAGGTCGAGTAGTAGCCGGTGATCGCCGGCAGATAGACGCTCGGATCGAACTTCTCGCCGGCGTCGGCCATCAGCTTGTAGACCGGTTTGACGGCGCCGGTGGCGGCCATCATCGTCGCGGTGCCGACCTCGAACACCTGCATGATATGCGGCGCGTTGCCGGCGCGGAACGCGGCGATGCCGGCGTTCATGGTGTCGGCGTAGCCGCCCTTGTAGGTCGGGATCACCTTGTAGTCGGATTGCGAGGCGTTGAAGTCGTTGGCCAGCTTGACGATGACGTCGTTGTTGGCGCCGGTCATCGCGTGCCACCACTGGATCTCGGTCACCGCAAACGCGGGCGACGCGAATGCAAGCGCGGCAGCGGCTGCCGCGGCAGCGCCTAGTCGTCGAAAGAACATCAAAACCCCTCCCAATTGGAACATCATCTTTCGTTGCGCGCGTTATCAGCGCCGGATGACGTTCAAATGACCGTATAAACGAAAGTCATGGTAGGGGGGAAGCCGAAGCGAAGGGAAGCGGTAAAAAAGGCGAAGATCGCAGCCGGCTCCGTGCGGTGCAGCGCCGGACGCGACGTTGCACCGCAGGGTCTGATAGTTTCTCGGCGCAACGGACTGCGCATCACCTCTCCCCGTAAGGCCGGGGCGAGGGAGCTGACCACCGTTGTGGTCGCTATTCGACTGCTCTCATGACGCCTTTAGCGCTTGCGCTGGGGGCCGCAGACCACGCCCTTTTCAACCAGGCCGTTGATCTCGTCCTTCGAGTAGCCGAACTCGCCGAGCACTTCCGCGGCGTGCTGGCTGAACTTCGGCGGCGTGCGGCGCAGGTTCGGCTTGGTGCGTTCGAGGCGGATCGGCGAGGCGACGCCCTTGTACCAATCCTTCTCGATGACGTCGCCGCGATGAATGGTGTGCGGGTTGGTCAGCGCCTGGTCGATCTTCTGCACCGGGCCTGCCGGCAGGCCTGCGGCGAGCAGCCGGTTGCACAGCGGCTCGGCCTCGTGCTGGCTGAACACCGCGGCCAGCTCGACGCGGAGCGCATCGCGGTTGGCGATGCGGTCCTTGTTGCGGGCAAAGCGCGGATCGGTGCCGAGCTCGGGCTTGCCGATCTCCTTGGCGAGCTTGCGGAAGGTGCCGTCATTGCCGACGCCGATGAAGATGTTGTCGGTCTTGGTCGGAAAGATCGCGTAAGGCACGAGGTTGGGGTGCTCGTTGCCGGTCAGCGACGGCGGCTTGCCGTGCATGAAATAGTTCGCGGTGTGCGGATGCATGATCGCAAGCCCGGTCTCGTACAGCGTCGTCTCGATGAATTGGCCGAGCCCCGAGCGCTGCCGCTCCGACAGCGCCATCAGGATGCCGATCGCGGCGTAGAGCCCGGTGGTGATGTCGACCAGCGGCACGCCGATCCGCATCGGGCCGCTCTCCGGCGAGCCGGTCGCCGCGATCATGCCGGTCATCGCCTGGATGATCGCGTCATAGCCGGGATTGCCGCCGCGCGGGCCGTCGGCGCCGAAGCCGGAGATCCGGCAATGCACGAGGCGCGGAAATTTCGCGCGCAGCACGTCGTTGCCGATGCCCCATTTGTCGAGCGTGCCCGGCTTGAAATTCTCGATCAGCACGTCGGCGGTTTCGAGCATCTTCATCAGCACCGCGCGTCCGCCCTCGGAAGCGAGGTCGAGGCCGATCGAGCGCTTGTTGCGGTTGATGCCGACGAAATAGGCCGCGTCCTCGTCATGGAAGGGAGGACCCCAGTCGCGCACCTCGTCGCCGGCGGGCGGCTCGACCTTGATCACGTCGGCGCCGTGGTCGGCGAGAATCTGGGTGCAATACGGACCGCCGAGCACGCGCGTCAGATCGATCACGCGCAGGCCGGTCATCGCGCCCGTAGCCGCTGGGGTATTCATGGAAACAACCTTCGCTCAGTTGGGATCAGATAACGAGGGTCCCAGAGCTAACGGTCTTCAGCCGGGGCAGCAATGCTTCCGTCGGCGCAGGCCCATGCAGCAGGCGGCGCATGCGTTCGCCAAGCGAACCAGCCGCTAAAGAGTAATGGTCCGCCACGTGTCGCGGCGGACCATTGCGTGATGTGGAATTAGACGACGCTCAGCTTGACGTGGACATTGCCGCGGGTCGCGTTGGAATAGGGGCACACATGGTGGGCCTTCTCGACCAGCGCTTCAGCGTCGGCGCGGGAAAGGCCGGGCAGCGACACCGCGAGGTCGACGGCGAGGCCGAAGCCGCCTTCCGAGCGCGGGCCGATGCCGACCGTCGAGGTCACCGAGGCGTCGGCGGGAACCTTGGGGCCGCCCTGCGAGGCCACGAACTTCATCGCGCCGATGAAGCAGGCGGCATAGCCCGCCGCGAACAGCTGCTCCGGATTGTTGCCGGCACCGCCGCCGCCACCGAGCTCCTTCGGGGTCGTGAGCTTGACGTCGAGCGCGCCGTCGAGCGTTGCCGCATGGCCGTCGCGGCCGCCGGTTGCCTTGGCGCTGGTCTTGTAGAGCACGTTCACAGACATCGTGGTCTCCCTTGGTGGGTGTGGACTTGAATTCGACGACGCATGTATTGCACGCAAATAGATTGTGCACAATATAAAATATGCGGCCTCACATTTAATTGTTCGCAATTGAATCCGCGGTCCCGAGAGCCCAGAATGACCCGGAAACGAGATGGATTCGATGGGAATCATGGCCAGGAAACCGACGGCGGCGGATCAGGCGCTGCGGCTCGATAACCAGATCTGCTTTGCGGTCTATTCGACCGCGCACGCCTTCAACCGCGTCTACAAGCCGCTGCTCGACCGGCTCGGGCTGACCTATCCGCAGTATCTCGTGATGCTGGCGCTGTGGGAGCGCGACGACGTGGCGGTGAAGGACCTCGGCGAGCGCCTGTTCCTGGATTCCGGCACGCTGACGCCGCTCTTGAAGCGGCTCGAGGCGGCCGAGTTGATCAAGCGGACCCGCAGCACCGCGGACGAGCGGGTGGTGCTGATCGCGCTGACGCCGCAGGGCCACGCGCTGCGCGAAAAGGCCAAGGCCGTGCCGCAGTCGATCCTCGCGGCCTCGGACTGCACCGTTAGCGAACTGATGGCGATGAAGGACGAGATCGTCGCGCTGCGCGACCGGCTGAATGCAGTGCTGGGGGAGTAGGGGGCGAGCGGTTAGAGGCGCTTCTTGGCGAAGGCGCGGCCGCTATGGGATTTGAGATATTTCTCGAATGCGAGGGCTTTATATTTGTCTGGAAATGCGCAGTACCAGACGAGCTGCCAAGGCTTGAATTTTGAGGTGTGCGTGGACTTGCCGGCGTTGTGCTCGGGAATCCGTCGCTTCAGGTCTTCGGTAGCGCCAACGTATTCCTGATCAGGGAAGTTGATGCTGCGGATGATGTAGACGTACCACATTCGCATCCACGGATAGCCAGAGCAGCTGACCGTCCGTCTTCGCCCTTTGGGCTACGCCGGACACCACGCTTCGCCCTTCGGGCAACTCGTGGCTGCGCCACGCGTAGCCCGAAGGGCGAAGCGTGGTGGAGCCAGGCGGGATCGAACCGCCGACCTCTTGCATGCCATGCAAGCGCTCTCCCAGCTGAGCTATGGCCCCTTATCCAGTAGGATGATCCTGGGGGATCAATCCCGGCCCGCGCGGCCTACACGACTCGCGCGGCAGCACCGTTGATCATAGATCGGCGCCGATCTCAAGTCTCTTCGTCGCCGCCGACGTCACCAATAATGTCGGTGACGTCCTCATCGCCCTCTTCCTCGTCGGCGATGAAGGTCGAATCGTCGTCGTCATCGTCGTCGATGGTCTCATCGACCTCGATATCGTCCTCGGATTCGGGAACCTGGGCCTTGACCTTCCCGGTGTTCTCCTCGGCATCGGCCTCCTCGAGCGAGACCATCTCTTCGGCCTCGGCGGGCTCCGGCATGTCGGCTGCGGTCGCAGGCGAAGTGACGGTGGCGCCACGGCCCCGCGGCGGGGCGACCGGCGCGATCGGCACGACTTCGCCGGTATAGGGCGAGATCACCGGATTCTTGTTGAGGTCGTAGAACTTCTTGCCCGTGGTCGGGCAAATGCGCTTGGTTCCGAGCTCGGACTTGGCCACGTGGTAATCCCAGAATTTTCCTGAAAAACGGAGCTTCACTTGGCTAGTTGAGAGGCTGCTGTCAATAGCGGTTTGCGCGCAAGTGACGGGCGCGTGACGTGGTGTTGCCTATGTGATACCTGCCGCGGCGCGAGAGGACACAATCTTGGCCCAATCTGACACCCCGACCCCGCTGGAATCGCGCACGTGCGGCCCCCTGGCCGGCACCGTCCGCGTTCCCGGCGACAAATCGATTTCCCACCGTGCCCTGATCCTGGGGGCGCTTTCGGTCGGCGAAACCCGCATTTCCGGCCTCCTGGAGGGCGAGGACGTCCTCAATACCGCCAAATCCATGCGCGCGCTGGGCGCGAAAGTGGAGCGGACGGCGCCGTTTACCTGGTCGGTCGCAGGCGTCGGCGTCGGCGGCTTCGCCCAGCCTGCCGCGCCGCTCGATTTCGGCAATTCCGGCACCGGCTGCCGGCTGGTGATGGGCGCAGTGGCCGGCTGCCCGATCGCCGCCATTTTCGACGGCGACGCCTCGCTGCGCTCGCGGCCGATGCGCCGCATCCTCGACCCGCTGGAGCTGATGGGCGCCCGAACCAGCGACATAAGGGAGGGCGGGCGGCTGCCGCTCACCCTGCACGGCGCCCGCTATCCGGTGCCGATCGTCTACAAGACGCCGGTCGCCTCGGCCCAGATCAAGTCCGCGGTGCTGCTTGCGGGGCTCTCCGCGCCCGGCATCACCACAGTGATCGAGCAGGAGGCGAGCCGCGACCACACCGAGCTGATGCTGAAGCATTTCGGCGCCGAGATCTCCTCCGAGAAGGAAGGCAGCCACGGCAGGCGAATCTCGCTGAACGGCGAGCCCGAGCTGCACGGCGCCAACGTCGTGGTGCCCGCCGATCCGTCCTCCGCGTCGTTCCCGATCGTGGCCGCACTGATCGTCGAAGGTTCCGATGTCGTGTTCTCCGACGTGATGACCAATCCGCTGCGCACCGGCCTGTTCACCACGCTGCGCGAGATGGGCGCCTCGATCGAGGAGAGCGATGTGCGCGGCGATGCCGGCGAGCCGATGGCGCAATTGCGCGTACGCGCCTCGCAGCTGAAGGGCGTCGAGGTGCCGCCGGAGCGCGCGCCGTCGATGATCGATGAATATCTGGTGCTGGCGGTTGCAGCTGCCTTCGCCGAGGGCACCACGATCATGCGCGGCCTGCAGGAGCTGCGCGTCAAGGAATCCGACCGCCTTGAAGCCACCGCCGACATGCTGCGGGTCAACGGCGTCAAGGTGGAGGTGTCCGGCGACGATCTGATCGTCGAGGGCCGCGGCCATGTTCCCGGCGGCGGTCTTGTTGCCACCCATATGGATCACCGCATCGCGATGTCGGCGCTGGTGATGGGCTGCGCCTCCGATCGGCCGGTGAAGATCGACGACACCGGCTTCATCGCCACCAGTTTTCCGGATTTCATCCCGATGATGCGCGCGCTCGGAGCTGATTTCGCATGATCATCGCCATCGACGGACCCGCCGCCTCAGGCAAGGGCACGCTCGGCAAGCGGCTCGCCCACCACTACGGCTACCGCCATCTCGACACCGGCGTGATCTACCGCGCGGTGGCCTATGCGATGATGCAAGCCGGTGCCGAGCTCAGCAACGAGGTGCTGGCCGTGGCTGCGGCGCTCGAGCTCGACCCCGAAAAGTTCGGCAATCCGATCCTGAAGACCCAGAAGGTCGGCGATGCCGCTTCGGTGGTGTCGGCCATTCCGCAGGTTCGCGAGGTGCTGGTGAACTTTCAGCGCCAGTTCGCGGCCGATCCGCCCGGTGCGGTGCTGGATGGACGCGACATCGGCACCGTGATCTGCCCCGATGCCGACGTGAAGATCTTCGTGGTCGCCGATCCCCGCGTGCGGGCACGGCGGCGCACGCTGGAGGCGCGCGCCCGCGGCGAGGACGCCGACGAAGAGGCGGTGCTCGCCGACATCCTCAAGCGCGACGAGCGGGACAAGAACCGGGCGATTGCACCCTTGCGGCCGGCTGCGGACGCCCACACGCTGGACAATTCCAACCTCGACATCGAGGCCGGCGTCCGCGCCGCCATCGCCATCGTCGAGGCGGCGCGCGCCAGGCGCTAGAAGAGCAGGCATGGCAGGCGGTTTTGGCCCGAAAACCCAGCAAAATTGGGCATTTCCTGCTTGCCGAAAGCAGCCTGCGGGGCTATATCAGCGCCGTTCGGAGCAGCATCGACGATGTCGAGGCCGTGTCTGAGCGGGCCGGCGATGGGTTTGAACCAATCTCAAACGAAACCAACGCCGCATCTGGAGGAACGCCCGCTCCCAGGTCTTGCAGTCGATATTTTCGTTTCAGGCTCCGGATCTATCAAACGTACCGAACGTGCAGTTTTGCTGCCGGCCCGCTGTTGCACCTCCTGCAATGAGCGGCCGTCAGGGTTTGCGGAGCCCTGACACTTCACGCACGGTGCGCCCATCAACCCGAACGGCCGGCGAGATCCCGCATCTGGAGAACAAATGGTTTCGAATTCTGCGTCTTCTTACACCCCGACCCGCGATGATTTCGCGGCGATGCTTGATGAATCCTTTGCCGGCGGCAATTTGCAGGAAAGCTCCGTCATCAAGGGCAAGGTGGTTGCAATTGAGAAGGACATGGCCGTCATTGACGTCGGCCTGAAGACCGAGGGCCGCGTTGCGCTGCGCGAATTCGCCGGCCCCGGCCGTGAAAGCGATCTGAAGGTCGGTGACGAAGTCGAGGTGTTCCTCGACCGTATCGAGAATGCGCTCGGTGAAGCCGTGCTGTCGCGCGACAAGGCGCGCCGCGAGGAAAGCTGGGGCAAGCTCGAGAAGGCGTTCCAGAACAACGAAAAGGTCAACGGCGTCATCTTCAACCAGGTCAAGGGCGGCTTCACGGTCGACCTCGACGGTGCCGTGGCCTTCCTGCCGCGCTCGCAGGTCGACATTCGTCCGATCCGCGACGTTGCGCCGCTGATGAACAACTCGCAGCCGTTCCAGATCCTCAAGATGGACCGCCGCCGCGGCAACATCGTGGTGTCGCGCCGCACGGTTCTCGAAGAGACCCGCGCCGAGCAGCGCCAGGAGCTGGTGCAGAACCTCGAAGAGGGTCAGGTGATCGACGGCGTGGTCAAGAACATCACCGATTACGGTGCGTTCGTTGATCTCGGCGGCATCGACGGCCTGCTGCACGTGACCGATATCGCCTGGCGCCGCGTCAACCACCCGACCGAGGTGCTGACCATCGGCCAGACGGTGAAGGTCAAGATCATCAAGATCAACCACGAGACGCACCGCATCTCGCTCGGCATGAAGCAGCTGTTGGATGATCCGTGGCAGGGCATCGAAGCCAAGTACCCGCTGGGTGCCCGCTTCACCGGCCGCGTCACCAACATCACCGACTACGGCGCGTTCGTCGAGCTCGAGCCGGGCATCGAAGGCCTGATCCACGTCTCCGAGATGTCGTGGACCAAGAAGAACATGCACCCCGGCAAGATCGTTTCGACCTCGCAGGAAGTCGAAGTGCAGGTGCTGGAAGTGGATTCGGTCAAGCGCCGCATCTCGCTCGGCCTCAAGCAGACCATGCGCAATCCCTGGGAAGTCTTCGTCGAGAAGTTCCCGGTCGGTTCGGTGGTCGAGGGCGAGGTCAAGAACAAGACCGAGTTCGGTCTGTTCCTGGGTCTCGAGGGCGATGTCGACGGCATGGTCCACCTCTCCGATCTCGACTGGAAGCTTCCGGGCGAGCAGGTCATCGACAACTTCAAGAAGGGCGACATGGTCAAGGCCGTGGTGCTCGATGTCGATGTCGAGAAGGAGCGGATCTCGCTCGGCGTCAAGCAGCTCGAAGGCGACCCCTTCGCCGAGCCGGGCGACGTCAAGAAGGGCGCGGTCGTGACTTGCGAAGTGCTCGAAGTGAAGGAGAGCGGCATCGAGGTCCGGATTTCGGGCACCGAGTTCACCACCTTCATCAAGCGGTCCGAGCTGGCCCGCGACCGCAACGACCAGCGCGCCGAGCGCTTCGCCGTCGGCGAGAAGGTCGATGCCCGCGTCATCCAGTTCGACAAGAAGGCCCGCAAGGTGCAGGTCTCGATCAAGGCGCTCGAAGTCGCCGAAGAGAAGGAAGCCATCGCGCAGTACGGCTCCTCCGACTCGGGTGCGACGCTTGGCGACATCCTCGGCACCGCGCTGAAGAACCGCGGCACCGACAAGTAAGCGTTCGCACGATTTGAGCGAACAATCGGGGCCCCGGCGCAAGCCGGGGCCCTTTTTGTTTGGAGGTATCCGTAGCCCGGATGGAGCGAAGCGAAATCCGGGACTTTCTATCCGTGCTGCTGAAGCCTCCCGGATTACGCTTCGCTCCATCCGGGCTACGGATTTATCTTCTCCTTCCCCCTGAAAGGGGGAAGGTCGGGATGGGGGTCAGCCGAAGGCGATGCTGCTCATGGAGAGAGCAGATCCCCACCCGCTTTGCTCTCGCGAGCAAAGCGACCTCCCCTTTTCAAGGGGAGGTTAGGGCGCAGCCGGGACGAAGCGCACGTGCATCCGGGCTACAGGTACCTCCAAAGACCGGGCCTTGTTTTCTTCATATTGCGTCGCAATTGATGTATTTGGCTAAGCTGATAGTGACGCTGCGACTGCAAAACGCGCAGATTGCGCGCTGACCATTTCTGGAGAGATCGGATGTCGCTGGATTCAGACGTGATCGTCGATCGCCGCCGCATCAGGCGCAAACTGACGTTCTGGCGCGTCGCCGCCGCGGTCATTGCGATCGCGGCCATCGTCGGCGTGGGCGTGGTCGCCGCCGGCGGGCGCGGCACCTTTTCGACATCGAACACCATCGCGCGGGTCAATATCGACGGACTGATCCGCAGCGACCAGGATCGCGTCGAGGCGCTGGAGCGGCTCGGCAAGTCGAGCTATGCGGCTGTTGTCGTGCACATCAATTCGCCCGGCGGCACCACGGCGGGCTCCGAGCAGCTTTACGACTCGCTGATGCAGCTGAAGGCGAAGAAGCCGCTTGTCGTCGTGGTCGAGGGATTGGCCGCCTCGGGCGGCTACATCACGGCGATCGCCTCCGATCATATCGTCGCCCAGCAGACCTCGCTGGTCGGCTCGATCGGCGTGCTGTTCCAGTATCCGAACGTTTCGGAATTGCTCAAGACTGTCGGCGTGAAAATGGAGGAGATCAAATCTTCCCCGCTCAAGGCGGCACCCAACGGCTTCGAGCCGACCAGCCCGGAGGCCCGCGCCGCGATCGACGGTCTCGTCAAGGACTCCTATGCATGGTTCCGTGGATTGGTGAAGCAACGGCGCGGCATGGACGACGCCCTGCTGGAGAAGGTCGCCGACGGTCGCGTTTTCACCGGCCGGCAGGCAGTCGATCTCAAGCTGGTTGATCAGCTGGGAGACGAGAAGACCGCGATCGCCTGGCTGGTTGCGGAGAAGAAGGTCAAAAGCGACCTGCCGGTGCGCAATTACAAGCTCAATCCGCGGTTCGGCGACCTGACCTTCCTGCGCACCGCGGCGTCCGTGACGCTCGATGCGTTCGGTCTTGGCGCGATCGCGCGGCGGATCGAGCAGGGCGGCGTGGCCGAGGCAGTCGACCGGTTCGGGCTTGACGGCATGCTGGCGCTGTGGAGCCCGGCTGGAACCAACTGATCGGCTGCCAAAGGCGTGCTCGTCAGGCTATTCCCGCTTTGCGGGAATCGCCGCATGCCCCAATTGGGCTATTTGTCACGTGATTTCACGACGCTCTAAATCGATTTAGCGTCTTGACAGTGCACGGCATTTTCACGGAAATGGGTTTCCGCAAGAGCCCGGATCCCACTTTCGATGATCAAATCCGAACTTGTTCAGCGTATCGCCGAGCACAACCCGCACCTCTACCAGCGGGATGTCGAGAACATTGTGAATGCGATTCTCGATGAAATCGTCGCGGCGCTGGCTCGTGGCGACCGTGTCGAGCTGCGCGGTTTTGGCGCATTCTCGGTGAAGCACCGTCCGGCGCGCGCCGGCCGCAATCCACGCACCGGCGAGCATGTGCCGGTCGACCAGAAGAGCGTGCCGTTCTTCAAGACCGGCAAGGAAATGCGCGAGCGCCTCAACCGCGACGTAACCGAGGCGGGCGCCGCCAAGGTCGATGCGCCCAAGGCTGATGCTTAAGGTCGACGCCTAAGGCGCGACGTCAGGCGTTGCCGTGTTGCGGGCGATGCGCCCGCATTTGCTCCATCGCTGCGAGAGATGGTCATGCGAAAGTTTTTCACGGCAGTGGTCGTCATTCCGCTCGGACTGATCTTCATCATTTTTGCAGTCGCCAACCGTCACTGGGTGACGGTGTCGTTCGATCCCTTCAATTCGGTGACCCCCACGGTTGCGGTCACACTGCCGCTGTTCGTCGTCATTATCGCCTCCGCGATCCTGGGCGTGATCGCGGGCGGCATCGGAACCTGGTTCAAGCAAGGGCGCTGGCGCCGCGCGGCCCGGCAGCACGAGGCTGACGCCCGCCATGTCCGCGCCGAGCTCGCCGACCTCAGGGCCGCCGCCTCCCGGGACGACGCGCAGCGCCGTCCGGCCCCGGCCCTATCAGGTTTTTACGGGGCCGCCGGGCGAGACAAGCAGGGCGCGACGTTGTAGAACCCGCCCCGTCGGACCGGGATCCACCCCGGTTCCGGCCGCCCGAAAACCCGTTTTGAGACCCGCTTCGAGACCATGCCCCTGCTTGTCAAAATCTGCGGCCTGTCCACGCGCGAGACGCTCGACGTCGCGCTTGAGGGCGGCGCCGACATGGTGGGGTTCGTGTTCTTTCCGCCGTCGCCGCGTCACATCAGCCTTGAGACCGCGCGCGAGCTCGGCAGCCGCGCCAAGGGCCGCGCCGTCAAGGTCGCGCTGACCGTCGATGCCGACGATGCGACGCTTGAGAACATCGTCGAGACGCTGCGGCCGGATATCCTGCAATTGCACGGCAAGGAGACCACGGCGCGGCTGCGCGACATCAAGGCGAAGTTCGGCCTGCCGCTGATGAAGGCGCTGCCGGTCGAGACCGCAGCCGATCTCGCCCCGCTGCCGGGTTATGCCGGCGTCGCCGATCGTATCCTGTTCGATGCCCGCGCGCCGAAGGATGCCACGCGGCCGGGTGGCCTCGGCGCGCCGTTCGATTGGCACGTGCTGGAAAATCTCGATCTCGCGCTGCCCTACATGGTCTCCGGCGGGCTCAATGCCGACAACGTCGCTGAAGCTGTCCGCGTCACGCGCGCCGGCGGCGTCGATGTCTCGTCGGGCGTCGAGGGCACGCCCGGCGTCAAGGATCCCGAATTGATCCGCGCCTTCATCCGCGCCGCGCGCGCAACCCAAGAACTGATGGTTCGATGAATCCAAACCTGCCCAATTCATTCCGCAGCGGCCCCGACGAGCGCGGGCATTTCGGCATTTTCGGCGGACGCTTCGTCGCGGAAACGCTGATGCCGCTGATCCTCGATCTCGAAAAAGCCTATGCCGACGCCAAGGCCGATCCGGCGTTCCAGGCCGAGATGAACGTCTATCTGAAGGACTATGTCGGCCGGCCCTCGCCGCTCTATTTCGCCGAGCGGCTCACCGAGCATCTCGGCGGCGCCAAGATCTATCTGAAGCGCGAGGAGCTCAACCACACCGGCTCGCACAAGGTCAACAATGTGCTCGGCCAGATCATGGTCGCGCGCCGCATGGGCAAGAAGCGCATCATCGCCGAGACCGGCGCCGGCCAGCATGGCGTGGCGACGGCAACGCTGTGCGCGCGGTTCGGGCTCGAATGCGTGGTCTATATGGGCGCGGTCGACGTCGAGCGGCAGCAGCCGAACGTGATCCGCATGGAGATGCTGGGCGCCAAGGTCGTCCCGGTGCAGTCGGGCGCGCGCACGCTGAAGGATGCGATGAACGACGCGCTGCGCGATTGGGTCACCAACGTGCACGACACCTTCTATTGCATCGGCACGGTGGCGGGACCGCACCCCTATCCGATGATGGTGCGCGACTTTCAGTCGATCATCGGCCACGAGACCCGCAAGCAGATGCAGGAGGCCGAGGGCCGCCTGCCGGATTCGCTGATCGCCTGCATCGGCGGCGGCTCCAATGCGATGGGCCTGTTCCATCCGTTCCTCGACGATCCCTTGATCGAGATCTTCGGCGTCGAGGCCGCCGGTCACGGGCTGACGCAGCTGCATGCCGCCTCGCTCGCCGGCGGGCGTCCTGGCGTGCTGCATGGCAACCGCACCTATCTTTTGATGGACGCCGACGGGCAGATCGAGGAAGCGCATTCGATCTCGGCCGGCCTCGACTATCCCGGCATCGGCCCCGAACATTCCTGGCTGCACGAGACCGGCCGCGTGAAGTATCTCTCGGCGACCGACGAGGAGGCGCTGGCTGCCTTCCAGCTGCTGTCGCGGCTCGAGGGCATCATCCCCGCGCTGGAATCGGCGCACGCCATCGCGAAACTGTCCGAGCTCGCACCGCAGCGGCCGAAGGATCACCTGATGGTGGTCAACCTCTCGGGCCGCGGCGACAAGGACGTGCCGCAGGTTGGCGACATCTTGAAGGGCAGGAAGAAGTGACCACCCGTATCGACGCACGTTTCGCCGAGTTGAAGCAGCAGGGCCGCTCCGCTTTCGTCACCTTCGTGATGGCCGGCGATCCCGACGCCAAGACCTCGCTCGACATCCTCAAGGCGCTGCCGAAGGCCGGTGCCGACGTCATCGAGATCGGCATGCCCTTCACCGATCCGATGGCCGACGGTCCCTCGATCCAGGCCGCCGGTTTGCGCGCGCTCAAGGGCGGCATGACGCTGCGCAAGACGCTGGCGATGGTCCGCGACTTCCGCAAGGACGACAACGTCACGCCGATCGTGCTGATGGGCTACTACAATCCGATCTACATCTACGGCGTCGACAGCTTCCTGGCCGATGCCAAGGCCGCCGGCGTCGACGGCCTGATCATCGTCGACCTGCCGCCGGAAGAAGATACCGAGCTCTGCATCCCCGCGATGAAGGCCGGGCTGAACTTCATCCGGCTGGCGACGCCGACCACGGACGACAAGCGCCTGCCGGCGGTGCTCGCGAACACTTCGGGCTTTGTCTATTACGTCTCGATCACCGGCATCACCGGCGCTGCGACGGCCGATTCGAAGGTGGTCGCGGAAGCCGTGGCCCGGATCAAGCGGCACACCAAGCTGCCGGTCTGCGTCGGCTTCGGCATCCGCACCCCGGAGACGGCGCGCGCGATCGCCGAAAGCGCCAACGGCGCCGTGGTCGGCACCGCGATCGTCGATGTGGTGCGTGCCAATCTCGATGCCGAGGGCCGCGCGACGCCGAAGACCGTGAGCGCGGTGGCCGACCTGGTGTCGGCGCTGGCACAGGGGGTCCGGGGCGCCAAGCAGGCCGCTGAATAAGCCACATTTTGCGGCAACAAGGCCGCCGAAGGCGGCTTGCCGGGCTCGCCCGGCCCGCCATATATCCAGCTGGTGCGGAACCGATCCGCATTTCGGAGCGAACCATGAATTGGCTCACCAACGTCGTCCGGCCGAAGATCCGCAACATCCTTCGGCGCGAGACGCCGGAAAACCTCTGGATCAAGTGTCCGGATTCCGGGCAGCTCGTGTTCTACAAGGACGTCGAGGCCAACCAGTTCGTCATCCCCGGCTCGAACTACCACATGCGCATGGGCGCGGTGGCCCGGCTGAAGTCGATCTTCGACAACGAGACCTGGTTCGACGTCGCGCTGCCCGAGGTGACGGCCGATCCGCTGAAATTCCGCGACGAGCGCAAATATGTCGACCGCATCAAGGACGCTCGCACCAAGACCGGGCTGAACGACGCGATCAAGGTCGGCTACGGCAAGCTCGAGGGCGCCGGCGTCGTGGTCGCGGTGCAGGATTTCGATTTCATGGGCGGCTCGCTCGGCATGGCCGCCGGTGAAGCGATGGTGCGCGGGCTCGAGCTCGCGGTCGAGAAGAAGTCGCCCTTCATCGTGTTCGCCGCATCCGGCGGCGCGCGGATGCAGGAAGGCATTCTGTCGCTGATGCAGATGCCGCGCACCACCGTCGGCGTGCAGATGCTGCGCGAGGCGCGCCAGCCCTACATCGTGGTGCTGACCAATCCGACCACCGGCGGTGTCACCGCGTCCTATGCGATGCTCGGCGACATCCAGATCGCCGAGCCCGGCGCGCTGATCGGCTTTGCCGGCGCGCGCGTGATCGAGCAGACCATCCGCGAAAAGCTGCCGGACGGCTTTCAGCGCGCCGAATATCTGCGCGAGCACGGTATGGTCGACATGGTGGTGCATCGCCACGAGATGAAGGCCACGCTGGCGCGGCTGTGCCGCCTGCTGACCAAGGCGCCGCCGCTCGAATCCGCATCGAAGCCCAAGGCCCCGGTCACCGAGCCGGCCCAGATCGTCACGGCGCCGGAGACGGTGCCGGCCGCGCCGCACGCGTGACCGCAAGCGCCGCCCCATCGCAGGCCTCGTTCGAGGCGTTGATCGCGCGGATATCGGCGCTGCATCCCAAGCGCATCGATCTCAGCCTCGATCGCATGCGTGGCCTAATGGAGCGGCTCGATCATCCCGAGCGCAAGCTGCCGCCGGTGATCCATGTCGCGGGCACCAACGGCAAGGGCTCGACCATCGCCTATCTGCGCGCGATCCTGGAGGCGTCGGGCCTGCGCGTGCACGTCTTCACCTCGCCCTATCTGGTGCGGATCAACGAATGCTACCGGCTGGGCGCCAAAGGCGGCGGCAAGCTCGTCGGTGACGATGAGCTGCGCGAGACGTTCGAGCACTGTGAGCGCGTCAACGGCGGCAATCCCATCACCATCTTCGAGATGGAAACGGCGGTGGCATTCTGCCTGTTCGCCAGGCATCCTGCCGATGTCGCGCTGCTCGAGGTCGGGCTCGGCGGCCGGCTCGATTCGACCAATGTGGTCGAGACGCCGCTCGCCTCGGTGATCGCGCCGGTCAGCATGGACCACATGGAATTCCTCGGCGACAATCTGACGGCGATCGCCGGTGAAAAGGCCGCGATCATCAAGCGCAAGGTGCCGGTGATCTCGGCCGAGCAGGCGCCGGATGCGATGGCCGTGATCGAGGCGCAGGCGAACCGCATGCGCGCGCCGCTACATGCGGCCGGCCAGCAATGGCATGTCGGCGTCGAGCGCGGCCGGCTGGTGTATCAAGACGAGCGCGGCCTGCTGGATCTCGCCGCGCCGAAACTGTTCGGCCGGCACCAGTTCGACAATGCGGGCCTCGCGATTGCGACGCTGCGCGCGATCGACAAGTTCAAACTCAACATCGCGGCCTTTGAAGCCGGCATCGTCAATGCGGAATGGCCGGCGCGAATGCAGCGGCTGGTTTCCGGCGCGCTCGTCGGCCAGGGGCCGCAGGGCTCCGAGGTCTGGCTCGACGGCGGGCACAATGCCGAGGGCGGCCGTGTCGCGGCCGCTGCGCTCGGCGATCTCGAGGAGCGCGTGTCGCGGCCGCTGGTCGTGATCGCAGGCATGATGGCCAACAAGGACGCCAATGCATTCCTCGCCAATTTTGCCGGACTGACCCGCCACATCATCGCGGTCCCGGTGCCCGGCCGCGACAACGGCATGGCGCCGGACAGATTAGCCGACGCCGCGCGAGCGCTCGGCATGCGGGTCGAGATCGCTGATGGCGTCGCCGCCGCGCTGCAACGGCTTGCGATGCTGGCCTATGAGGTGCCGCCGCGCATCCTGATCACGGGCTCGCTGTATCTGGCCGGCCCGGTGCTTGCGGCCAACGGCACGCCTCCTGCATAAGTGGTCGCGCGTCCCGGATGCGGTGCGCATGAGGGAGGACGAGACACCATGCGTTTTGCTGCGATCGCCGACATCCACGGCAACCATCTCGCGCTCGAAGCCGTGCTGTCGGACATCCGCGCGCAGGGAATTCGGGACATCGTCGACCTCGGCGACATGGTGAGCGGGCCGCTCGACGCCAGGCCGACGATCGACATGCTGATGGCGCTCGATGCGGTCCATCTGCTCGGCAATCACGACCGCTATCTGATCGACCGTCCGCACGACAAAATGGGCTCCTGGGAGCGGCTGACCTATACCCAGCTCGAGCCGCGGCATCTCGACTGGCTGCGCACGCTGCCGGCGAATGCGGTCTATCGCGACGAGGTTTTCCTCTGTCATGCAACGCCCCAAGATGACGAGACCTACTGGCTCGAGACGGTATTGCCGGGCGGCGAAGTCTGCATGTCCTCGCTGGAATCGATCGAGGCAAGGGCCGCCGGCGTGGGGCAGCCGCTGATCCTCTGCGCACACACGCATACTGCGCGCGCCGTGCGACTTCGCGACGGCCGGTTGATCGTCAATCCCGGCAGCGTCGGCTCGCCCGGCTATCGCGTCGGCAAGCCGCGTCCGCATGTCGTGGAGGCCGGTTCGCCCGATGCGCGCTATGCGATCCTCGAGCAGGTCGATGGTGGCTGGGACGTGACCTTCCGTCACATCTCCTACGACCACGCGGCAATGGCGGCGCTGGCGCGCCAGCACGGCCAGGCCGAACTCGCCTCGGCGCTGGCGACCGGATGGATTCGGTAATCCGTAGCCCGGATGGAGCGAAGCGAAATCCGGGACCGCGACATCCGCGGACGCGGCATTCCCGGATTGCGCTGCGCTCCATCCGGGCTACGAAGCGCGCAAACAAAACGGCCGGCTTATCGCCGGCCGTTCCGCAAATCAGCTAATTCGAAACGGATCAGACCGCAGCGGTGATCCACTGCTGCAGCTTGGCCTTCGGAGCGGCGCCGACCTGACGGGACGCCATCTCGCCGCCCTTGAAGATCATCAGGGTCGGGATCGACATCACGCCATACTTCGACGCGGTCTTCGGGCTCTCGTCGACGTTGAGCTTCACGATCTTGACCTTGTCGCCCATCGCGCCGGAAATCTCATCGAGAGCGGGCGCGATCATGCGGCAGGGGCCGCACCACTCGGCCCAGAAGTCGACGACCACCGGCCCGGTCGCCTTGAGCACTTCGGCTTCGAAATCGGCGTCAGAAACCTTGCCAACGGCCATGTGAGTACCTCGTTCGGTTGAGACAAAAGGGCGGTTGAGAATCGCGCCCGGGAGCATGGGTCAAACCTATGAACGCCCCCTTGCCGGGTCAAGGTTGCTCACGCCGACATGAACTTATGCCAGGGCGGCGTCCAGCGCGGAGGCGGAAATCTCCATGATTTCAGTCGTTTCGGTCCAGAGCAGGGCGGCCCGCACGGGCAGCTGGGGATAAAGCTTCGCCAGCACCGCGCGGTACAGCGCGAGCTGCCGGACATAGCCCCGCGGCGCCCCGGCGGCGGTCCTGGGCGGGGCATGATTGGTCTTGAAATCGACGATCAGGACATGGCTAGGGGTCACCACCAGGCGGTCGATCTGGCCCGAGACCAGCGCCTTCGGCTGGCCCGGCCGCTCCAGCCGCCCGACGATCGAGACCTCCGCGCGGCTGCCGGGCGCGAACACGGCGGCGAAGCGCGGATCGCCGATCAGGGCGAGCACCTGATCCGCGAGCGCGGCCTGCTCCTGTTCGCTCCAGCCGTCGGCATTGCGCGCGAGGAAGCCGAGCGCGGCGGCGCGCCGCCGCTCGAGGGCCACGTCGGGCAGCGATTGCAGCAGGCGATGCACCAGCGTGCCGCGTTGCAGGGCGCGGGCGCGCAGCAGCACCGATTCGCCGGTTCGGATCGGATGGCTGTCGTCATCAGCCGGATCGGACGGACGCAGCATGCCCGCCGCTGATGCTTCCGGTGCGGCCGGTGCACGCAGCCAGGACGGCAACACGATCGGCACCGCGGCCGCCGACGCAGTCGCACCGGTGAGATCGGCGACGTCGTCCGGCCGCGAATAGCGCATCACCTTGCCGGCCGGGGTCTCGATCTCTTCGAGCTTCAGCCCGGAATTGGCGAGCCCCCTGGTGATCAGATCGTACCAGGACGATTTCCGCACCGTGTTCATGTTGCCCGGCATGCAGCCGCCGACGATCAGCCGATCGGCGGCACGGGTCATCGCGACATAGAGCAGGCGGCGATACTCGTCCTCGGTGTCGCCGAGCATCGCCTTGCGCGCATCGGCGACGCCGGGCGGATCCTCGGCCTTCTTGCCGGCCCACACCACGACGCCGGGCGCGTTCGGCGCGGCATTGCCTTGCGGCAGATGGATCAGCCGCAGCCGCTGCGTGTCCGACGGCGAGGTCGTGGTGTCGACCAGGAACACCACCGATGCCTCGAGGCCCTTGGCGCCGTGCACGGTCATGACGCGGACCTCGTCGCGCGAAATCTCCATGTCGCGCTTCACCTCGGTGTCGGCGGCGCGCAGCCAGGCGACGAAGCCCTGCAGCGAGGCCGGCGCCTTGCGCTCATAGCTCAGCGCAAGCTCGAGGAATTCGTCGAGCGCGTCGTTGGCCTCATGGCCGAGCCGGCGCAGGATGCGCGCCCGCCCGCCGTCGCCGCCGAGCAGCCAGGCGTAGAACGCGAACGGCGTCTCCTGGGTGAAGCGGCGCTCGCATTGTTCGAAACGGCGCAGCGCGGCCGAGAATCGCTCATCGGTCGGTGCCTGCGCGGCCAGTGCCTCGCGCAGCGAGCCGCGACGCTGGTACGCCAGCTTGAACAAATCGTCGTCGTCGAGGCCGAACAGCGGGCTCTTCAGCGCCACCGCCAGCGCGAGATCGTCCTGCGGCAGCAGCAGCGCATCGGCGAGGTTCATCAGGTCGATGATCGCGATGTGCTCGGTCAGCTTCAACCGGTCGGCGCCGGCGACCGGGATGCCTGCGTGCTTCAGCGCCTGGATCACCGCGTCGAAGGCGTTGCCGCGCCGCCGCACCAGGATCAGCATGTCGCCGTAGCTGAGCGGCCGCCGTCCGCCGGCGCTGCCCGTCATGGTGCCGCTGGCAACGAGGCGCTTGATCTCGGCCTGGATGCGCCTTGCCAGCTTCACCTCGGGGCTGGTCACCGAGACACCGTCGAACGGCGCGCGCCAGCCCTCGATGTCCTGGCGATCGTCGGCGACCGCGAGATCCCAGAGCTCGATCAGGCTGGGGCCGGCGTCAGTCATCGCATTGTGGATCGGGTAGCCGTTCTCGACCGCATGGATGCTGCGGAAGATCTCCTGTTCGCGGAACACATGGTCGACCGAGTGCAGGATCACCGGCCCCGAGCGGAACGAATAGGTGAACGACACCGGGTCGAATTTCAGCCCGGCTTCCTCGAACCGCCGCTTCAACTCGCGCCGGCGCAGGTCGAATTCGCGCGGCGCCGCGCCCTGGAACGAGAAGATCGACTGCTTCTCGTCGCCGACCGCGAACACGGTGCGCACCAGGCCGTCGCGCGCGCCGGCGCCGGAGGTGAATTCCGAGATGATGTGCGCGACAATGTCCCATTGCCGCGGGCTCGTATCCTGCGCCTCGTCGATCAGCACGTGATCGACGCCGCGGTCGAGCTTGTAATGCACCCAGCCCGAAGAGACGCGGTCGAGCATCGCCAGCGTCTTGTCGATCAAATCGTCATAGTCGAGCAGGCCACGCTCCAGCTTCTCGCGCCGGTAATGCGCTGCGGCCGCGGTCGCGATGTGGATCAGCGCCTCGGTGCGGTCGCGCGCGACCACGGCGCGGCGGCGTTCGATCAGGGGACCGAGACGGTCGATCTCCGCCTCGAACCGATGGCCTGCGACCGGATTCTTCTTGATGAAATTGTTGGTGACGACAGACGCGCGCGGCGCGCGGTCGTCGGTCAGGAAGACGCCGAGATATTCCTCGACCTGGGCTGCACCGGTGAAGGTCAGCGCGGCCCGCAGTCGCTCGGCCTGCTTCTGATCCGCCTTGCTGCTGGTGTCGAGCAGCGTCGCCATTTCTTTCCAGCTCGACCGCGGCAGATTCGGCCCGTCGACGATCTCGCGCTCGACATCCTCGATGCGAATGTCGGCGGAGACGCCGAGCGCGGCCGACATCTGAGCGGCGGCGGCCGCGGCGTTGCCGGCGGCATCGGTCCAGGCCATGAAATGGTCGCGGCTGAGGCAGGCCTCGCGGACCACCTCCTTGAAAGTGACGTCGGCGGCATTTGCCATCGCCGTCCGCAGCGCGCGGCCGATGGGACTGTCGGGAATCCGCGACGCCTCGAGGAACACCGCGAGATTGGCGCGCTCCATCATCTCGTTCTGGTCGCGGTCATCGAGCACGGCAAAGCGCGCCGGCACATTGGCCTCGAACGGAAACTGTTGCAGCAGGCGGGTGCACAGCGCGTGGATGGTCTGCACCTTCAAGCCGCCTGGCGTCTCCAGCGCGCAGGCAAACAGCTTGCGCGCCTCGCGTCGCAATGTGGCGGAAGGGTGAGCGATACCGGCCTCGCGGATCGCGGCGTCGAGCCCGGTGTCGTCGAGCGTCACCCAATGGCCGAGCGTCGTGAACACGCGCTCGGCCATGTTCGCCGCGGCCGCCTTGGTGAAGGTGATGCAAAGG
Organism: Bradyrhizobium sp. UFLA06-06; assembly: GCF_054820065.1. NCBI lineage: Bacteria > Pseudomonadati > Pseudomonadota > Alphaproteobacteria > Hyphomicrobiales > Nitrobacteraceae > Bradyrhizobium > Bradyrhizobium sp. UFLA06-06. The sequence goes on along the minus strand of NZ_JADFUD010000014.1, from coordinate 71,189 downwards.
ATCTTTTCCGGCGGCACGCCTGACAGCAGCAGGCGGATCACGCGCTGCACCAGCACATGCGTCTTGCCCGAGCCGGCATTGGCCGACACGAAGGTCGACGCTTTCGGATCGGACGCGCGCGCCTGCGCGTCGCGCACGGCAGGCGGGATGGGCCTGATCGCCTTCACCATTCCTCGATCCCCAGGCCGCCGGCGGCCGACCATTCCTTGATGCGTGCGAGGTCGTCATAGGCGCCGTAGCGGTTCGCCCACATCGAGAGGTTCAGCGAGGTGTAGGCCTGCTGCTCGTCGTCGAAGGCGCGGATCAGGGCTTCGAGCTTGCGCCGCGCGCTGTCGGCGGCCTCGTCGGGCGGCTGCGGCGTGTCGCTGGTCTTGATCTTCAGCTCCAGCGAACGCTGCTCGCCCGGCGGGTTGTTGCCGCTCAGCCTGACATAGACGAGGTCGCCGACCGAGGAGTCCGCTGGAATCTCGGCGAAGCCGCCCTCGCGCAGGATCGCGGCTTCCAGCGTCAGCTGCGGCGACAGGCCCATGCGCACCTGCTTGCCGGTCGGCGGCTGGCCGGTCTTGTAGTCGAGGATCGCAAAGCTGCCGTCGTCGCGCCGTTCGATCCGGTCGGCACGCGCCGAGAGGGTGAAGGTCCTGGCGTCGTCGAGCGGAATGCCGATCTCGCCGCGGATTTCGGCCTTGATCGCAGCAATATTGCCGCGCCGGGCCTGCTCCCATTCGGCAAACCATCCGGCGATGCGCTGGAAGCGCGGCCACCACAGCGCCCGCGCCTCGGGCCGCTCCATCAGCGGCGCAAAATATTTGGCCCCGATCTCGCGCAGCGTGCGCAGGGTGTCGGCGGGCAGCGCATCGGAATAGACTTGGGTGAACTCGCCGAGCGCCTCGTGAATCGCCGAGCCGCGATCGGCCGCCGACAGCGGCATGTCGACGGGGTCGAGCGGATCGAGCTTGAGGATGTAGCGCGCGTAGATCGTGTAGGGATCGCGCAGCCAGTCCTCGATCGCGGTGACGGACATTTTCAGCGGCCGTGCTTCGCGCGGCGGCCGCGGCTCCGGCTGCGGGATCGGCTCGACCTTGTCGGGCCGGTCGAGCTCGGCGGCATATTGCACGTAGATTTCGCCGGCCGATGTCGCGGCCTTCCAGCGCGCCTCGCCGGCAACCGCTTCGAGCCGGTGCAGGAACCGCGAGGCGACCGCCGGCGCGCCGCCGACCTTTGCGGCGTGGGTGAGGATCACCTCGTCATGGCCGAGCAGCTGCGCAAAGTCGTGCGCGGACAGGCCGATGCGCCGCTCGGGAAGATCGAGCCCGAGCTCGTGCCGCATCGGCCGGCTCAGCCAGGGATCGATCCGCGGCGCCGGCGGCCAGACGCCCTCGACCAGGCCGCCGAGGATGACGCGATCGGATTCGGTGAGACGGGCTTCGAGCTGGCCGAAGATGTTGAGTTGCGCGCGCGCCGATTCCGGCCGCCGCACCATGCGGTCGGCGAACGCGGTCTGGAACACCTCGGGATAATCGGCGAGCGGCGTCATCAGCCCACTCGGCTGCTGCTTGGCGAGCAGCTCGTCGAACGCGGACGCCAGCGCCGCACCGGCGCGCTCCTCGAACACGACAGCAACGCCGTTCCGGTCGCCGGACAGTGCGATCAGCGCCTCGCGGTGGCGCGCCGCCAACTCCGCGAAGTCGTAGGGCTTTGACGACGCCATGCCTTCGAGCGGCGCCAGCGCCGCCTGTAATTTGGCGATCAGGCCCTCGGCCTGGTTGAGCTCGTTGTCGCGCAGCCGGGCGCGCGGCTCCATGGCGTGCAGCGACGAGGTCTCGCCGCCGTGCAGCTTGACCAGCTCGGCGCGGAAGCGCGCGAAGTCGCGCGCGAGACCGCCGGTCCCGGCTTGCGGCCGCGTGCCGCGCAGCAGCGCGATCTCCAGCACCTCGATCGCGCGCCGCAACGCCCCATGCGAACCGCCGAGCCGGAACAGCGGATGCTTGAGCAGCGCGAGCAATGTCGGTGGCTCCAGCCCCTTGGCCGCAGCCTCCGCGGCGAGGCGGGCGAACACGCCGGCCGGCGTTTCCATCAGTGCATCGCCGCCGGAATCATCGAACTCGAGATTCCAGCGCGTCAGCGACGCCATCACGCGGCGCGCCAGCGCGCGATCCGGCGTCACCAGCGCGGCCGACTTGCCGAGATGCCGCGCCTCGCGCATCGCGACCGCGATCGCCAGCGCCTCCATTTCCGGATTGGGCGCCTCGACCACGGTGAGATTGGTCATCCCGGCGGAAATCCGCGCCACGATCTCCGGCCGTTCCAGCCGGTCGTGCCACTGCGCGGTCGCGGTCGAGGGACGCATCGTCTCCGACACCAGCACCTCGCGGCCGAACGGCGCGGGCTCGGCAAGGCTCTCGACGTCGCGGCGCTTGATGCCGAAGCGGTCGAGCAAAGCGTGCATCGCGAATTGCGGATGGTTCGACGAGGGCGGCGTGGTGAACCTGCCGTCGTCGCCGCGCTCGCCGCCGATCGTGTCCCAGGAGTCCTCGTCGAGATCGGTGTCGAGCCCGGGCAGCACCACGGCGCCGTTCGGCAGCTTCGCCACCGCGTGCAGGAATTTCGCCGTCGCCGGCATCGAGCCGGTCGAACCGGCGGCGATCACCGGGCCCGCGTGATGCGCGGTCAGCCGCGCCGCTTCCGCCTCGATCAGGAGATCGCGGCGCGCCGCGGGCTCGATCCGGCCGATCTCCTTGAGGTAGTTCGGCCAGGCGTCGCGCGCGATGCGCAGGAAGTCGAGCGAGTGCTGCCAATATTTGTCGAGCTGGTCCGGCACCAGGCGGTCGAGCGCGCGCCAGTCGACGCCGCGCGTCACCATGTCGTCCATCAGCCGCGCCAGATCGCCGGCGAGTTGCAGGGTCGAGGCCGGGCCGCCGACCACCAGCGGCGCCGACACCGGCGTCTTCGCCCAGGCCGCGACCAGATGCGCGAGGGTCATCCGGCGCTCGAGTTCGCCGAGCCTTGGCGGAATCTCCAACGGCGCGGCGCCGCCGACATCCTCGCTTTGGTCCGCGAAGGCGAGTTCGTCCTCATCGATGTCGCCAAGCGCGACGATGCGCGGCAGCACGGCGGCGTCGGACTGGAGCACATCGAGGAAGATTTCCCGCGCCAGCCGTCCGGCACGGCGGGTCGGCAGATACAGCGTGGCGTTGGCGAGCCTTGCCGGATCGCTCTGCGCCTCGAATCCGGCGACCAGCCGGCCATCGACCAGCGCCGAGATGACGGTGCGCAGGAACGGCGCAGAAACGGGAACACTGAAGACGCGCATGGGCTGCCTGATTCGAATCCGGCGCCAATATAGGGAGCGGCGGCCGTCGTTAGCCACCCCTCCCGATCAACGTCAGGGCTATCGCATATGAGCTCGGTCGCTCCACAAACTCGTCATGCCCGGGTTTGTCCCGGGCATCCACGTCTTTGTTTCCAGGCGAAGAAAGACGTGGATGGCCGGGACAAGCCCGGCCATGACGGTGCGGACAAATCCATTTCCTCCCATATGCGATAGCCCTGCGGTCAACGTCACCGCTCAATATCGCAATCGACCGGCGCAGCGATCGACGGCATCCAGGAACCAGCGCAGCGCCGGATCGCGGGCGGCGCGGCTTGGGTGGATCAGGTCGATCGCGAAGGCGGGGATGTCGATCGGCGGTGCGACGACGGCAATGTCGGCAAGGTGCGTGAAGCGCCGGGCGACGCGCTCGGCCATCGTGGCGATGAGATCGGTGCCGGCCACGGCGAACGGAACGGCCACCACATGCGCGAGCGTCACCGCCACCCGTCGCTTCAGTCCATGGCGCGCCAGCAGCGCGTCGATCACGCTCGGCAGGCCATCGCCGCCGGCCGCCGAGAACAGCGCGTGCGGCAGGGCCGCGTAATCTTTCAGATCGAGGCGCTCCGATCGGTTCGTGCGTGCATCGCGGACGCAGACAAAGCGTTCCTCGAATAGCCGGTGCCGGACACAGCGCGGCGACTCCGGCAGGTGCCCGCCGATCAGCGCATCGAGTTCACCGCGCTCCAGCTTCGCCAGCGCCACCGTCGCATCGGTGAGCGGGCGCACGGCAAGGTCAATGCCGGGCGCTTCGATGCGCAGTAGTCGGGTCAGTTCCGGCACCACAACGAGATCGCCGTAGTCGGTCGCGGCGATGGTGATGCGCCGTCGCGCGATCGCCGGATCGAAGCCCTGATCGGGCACCAACGCGCTCCGGATTTGCCGCAGCGCTTCGCCGATCGGCCCGGCCAGCGCCAGCGCCTTTTCGGTCGGCTGCATGCCCGCGCCGGCACGCAGGAACAGTTCGTCCGCAAACAGCGCACGCAGCCGCCGCAACGCGCTGCTCATGGACGGCTGGGCGAGCCCGATGCGCTCGGCCGCCCGGGTGACGTGGCGCTCCTCCATCAGCGCCTCGAAGGCGACCAGCAGGTTGAGATCGATGGCAGCTAAATTCATCGTAACAATAGTGCCTATAAGAATAATCGATTTCAACAATGATTTGCCCGGGCCTATGCTCGTTGGCCGGACATCACGACGGGACCTAGGAATTTGGCGAGATTTGCGATGCTGGTGCCGCGCGGGCCGACACTGCTGATCATCGGCGTGCTGGCAGGATTGGCTTTCCCTGCCTTGGCGGATGGCGTGCGCCCGCTGATGGCGGCGGCGATCTTCGTTCTGGTGCTCGGCACCTTTCTCCAGGTCGACGGGACGGCGTTCCGGCGCGCATTGCGGCGGCCGCTGGTCTGGCTGCTGTTGCCGGCGCTCGCCATGCTGGCGAGCCCGCTTGCCGTCGGCTTCGCGGCGCGCGGCGCTGGCTTTCGACCCGAGCTGATCGTCGCATTGGTGCTGTCGGTGTGTGCGCCGCCGTCGAGCGGTACGGCGGCCGTCGCGCGCATGCTCGGCTTCGACGCGACCATTCCGCTCGTCGTGACGCTGCTGTCGATGGCGCTGGCGCCGGTCACCGTGCCGCTGATCGCCGCGGGATTTGCCGATCTCGCGCTCGATCCGCTGGCGCTTGCGACGCGGCTGGCGCTGCTGGTCGGCGCCGCCGGCGCGCTGGCGTTGCTGCTGCGCAATCAGGCCGCTGCACGATTGGCGCAGCACGCGCGCATCATCGACGCGCTCGTGCTCGCCTCGCTGCTGCTGTTCGCGATCGCCACCATGGCCGGGGTGCGCACTCAGATCGAAGCGCAACCGGCCGCCGCGTTCACCTGCGTCGGCCTTGCCTTCGTCTGCAATCTTGCCCTGCAATTGTGTGGCGCGCTGCTCACGCCGGGCAATCTGGCTGTACGGCTGACCAGCGGCCTCATTCTCGGCAACCGCAATGTCGGACTGGTCTGGTCGGCGATGGGCGCTGCGGTGTCGCCGATGACGGCGTTGTTCTTCGCCGCCACGCAGTTTCCGATCTATATGACGCCGCGGCTGATCGAGATGCTTGTTCGCCGCGAGCGCAAGGAGAATGCCTCACCATGAGCGCGACGATCCTGACCGAAGAGCTCGCCGTCCGCTTCGCGCGCATCGCGCTGGGCCATGTCACGCGCGAATATCCGAACAAGCCGGATCACGTGCTGGCGGGGCCGCAGGACGCGCGCACGCCGCGCGAGCTGCATCCGGTGTTCTTCGGCAGCTACGACTGGCACTCCTGCGTCCACAGCTACTGGATGCTTGCCCGGCTGCTGCGCCGCTATCCCTCATCCGGGGCGGCGGGCGATATCCGCGCGCTGTTCGACGCGCAGTTCGTTGCGGAGAAGGTCGCGGCGGAATGCAGCTATCTCGCCGCCCCGACCGCACGCGGCTTCAAGCGGCCTTACGGCTGGGGCTGGCTGTTGAAACTCGCGGCAGAGCTCTCGCTCCTCGAGAACAGCAGCTGGCACGACCGGATCGCTCCGCTTGCCGAGATCTTCGCGCAGCGCTACCGCGATTTCCTGCCGCTCGCCACCTATCCGGTGCGCGCCGGCACCCATTTCAACACCGCGTTCGGGCTGCGCATGGCAGCCGACTACGCCGCGGCGACACAGGACGATGCGTTCGGCGCGCTGTTGCGCGACACGGCGCTGCGCTGGTACGGCGCCGATCAGGATTGCCCTGCCTGGGGTGAGCCGAGCGGCGACGACTTCCAGTCGTCCGCGCTGATCGAAGCGGAGTGCATGCGCCGGCTGCTGGCGCCGGGTGACTTCCTGCCCTGGTTCGACCGCTTCCTGCCGCGGCTCGAACTGCGCGAACCGGCAACCCTGTTCCGACCTGCCACGGTCACCGATCGCACGGACGGCAAGCTGGCACATCTCGACGGGCTCAATCTCAGCCGCGCATGGTGCTGGCGGGCGCTGGCCGGTGCGTTGCCGGCGGCCGATACGCGCCGTCCGATCCTGCAGGATGCCGCGCGACGCCATCTCGACGCCGGCCTGCCGCATATCGCCAGCGACTATATGGGCGAACACTGGCTTGCGAGCTTCGCGGTGCTCGCGATCGACGCCGAGGGCTGACGACGGCTTTGCCTACGCGACGCTTTCCAGGTAGGCTTCTTCCGCAGCCTGGATCGCGTCGGGAGTCCCGACATGCATCCAGACGCCGTCGAGGCGCAGGCCGAACAGTCGCTCCTGCTCGTTGGCGCGGTCGAAGATCTTGGTCAGCGAGAACTCGCCGGCCGGCGCGTCGGCGAACAGCGCAGGCGACATGATCGCGGCGCCGGCATAGACGAACGGCACCACCTGATGCTCGCGCCGCTTGCGCAAGGCGCCATCCGGCAACATCGAATAGTCGCCGCGCCCGCCATAGCCGATGCTCGAGGCGGTCGGCGCCATCAGCAGCAGGATATCCATCCGCGCGGGATCGAAGGTTTCCGCGAGCCGCGCCAGATTGGAGCGCACGCCGTCGATCCACATCGTGTCGGCATTGAGATGGAAGAACGGCGCGTCGCCGAGCAGCGGCAGCGCCTTCACCACCGCGCCGCCAGTGCCGAGCACCTGGTCGCGCTCGTCGGAGATGATCACGCGCGGACGGCTGCGGGTCTTGACGTGCTCGATGATCTGGTCGGGCAAATAATGCACGTTCACGACGGCTTCGCTGACGCCGGCGCCGGCGAGCTTGTCGAGCACATGGTCGAGCAGCGGCTGGCCGGCGACGCTGACCAGCGGCTTCGGCATCGTGTTGGTCAGGGGGCGCATGCGGACGCCGAGGCCCGCAGCGAGCACCATGGCCTTATGGGGTGTGACGGGCATCTTCCGGATATTCTCGGTCATCATCTCTCATGCGCCGATCATATCACGGCGATTCGGCAAGCACATCAATCAGACGCCATAGTCATCGGACATGACGGCCGTAAGACGGCAATGACGACCCTGGCCTAGACGTCGGCAGCTTGCGTGCCGCGTTTGGCAGTTTTCTTCTTCTTGTCGCCTTGTTTGAGAAAGTTGACGCCGATCTGGTCGCCATTGACCCATGCCAGCTCGCAGCGGCGATAGGCCAATCCTGTGGACGACAGCAGCAGAAAGAACTCCTTCAGGTTCAGGCCCTCGACCGAGCCGTCGACGGAGAGCTTGGCGCCCGTCTCCGACACGTCTTCCATGGTGCAGTCGCGCCGCCAGGTGCCGTCGATGCCCATCATGTGCGCCGCTATGCCGCGCTCAAACGTGACACGATCGCCCTTGCGTCGTTCCGTCCCCATCGTGTGGTCCCGCTCCAGATCCGGCCGCGCCATGGATCAGGTGCGGGCTCGGCAACCTTAGGGGGCCTGAGGCTAATAACCCGTAAACTACGGTACTGGAGGAGGGACGTTGGCTGTGTACCAGATGCGGAAGCTGGTCAGCGCCGGATGCGCCAGCGACCGCTCGAGATAGGTCCAGATCCGCGGCTGGTGCTTGAGATATTGCGGCTTGCCGTCGCGGCGGTTGAGCCGCGCAAAGGTGCCGAGCAGGCGGGTGTTGCGCTGCGCCGACATGATCGCATAGAGCTCGGCGAAGCCGGTCGGATCGAAGCTCTCATCGGTGGCGCGCCGCGCCTTGATGTAGCGGGTCAAGAGCGACAGCTCGAGCTGCTCCGGCACATCGAGCCGCGCGTCCTGCAGCAGCGACACCACGTCATAGGCCGCGGGGCCCAGCAGCGCGTCCTGGAAATCGATGACGCCGACGCGCAGGATACCGGTGCGTTCGGCAAGCCAGATGATGTTCGGCGAATGGAAGTCGCGGATCACCCAGGTCCGCGGCGCCGCCGCGGGCTTCTCAAGCAGGCCGCGCCACATCCCGAGAAATTCGGCGCGAAGCTCCTCGCTCGGCTGCACGCCGCGGTCGGGCAGATACCATTCCAGCATCAGCCCGATCTCGATCAACCAGGCGTCGATGTCGAACACCGGGATGTCGTAGCTCTCGTCCGATGTCAGCGGCAATTGCTCCGGCAGCACCTCGCGATGCAGCGCCGCCAGCATGTCGACGGCGGCCTCGTAACGCTCGGCGATCGGGTGCGGTGGATCGCCATCGATGATGCCTTCGGCGCCGAAATCCTCCGTGATGAGGAAGCCGGATCCGAGGTCGATGTGACGGATCGCAGGCGCGGAGAAACCATGCTTGCGCAGACCGTTTCCGATCGCGACGAACGGCCTGACGTCTTCGGCGAGATGCACTGCTGCGCTGTAGGACTGGCCGCTGTAGATCGCCGGGCCGTCGGGACGGCGCGGCGAGTTCATCAGGATGACGGTGCCGTCGTCGTTGCGCAGCCGCGCATAGGAGCGCGTCGAGGCATCGCCCGGCATGCGTTCGCGCCGGGCATTGAGAAAGCCCGCGCGATCGAGAAACTGGCGCAGCTCGTTGAGCCGCGCGACCTTCGCCGCGCCCTTGCCGTGGCCGGTGATCTCGGCCGCGCGCGCCGCCGATCCGAGCGCCGGACGATGGCTGAACGCGATATCGATGCGGTCGGCGGGCATCGCGTCGGGCGCCCGTTCCGGCCACTCGATCAGCGCCACGATGTCGTCGGGCAGCGGCGACAGCCCGATCTCCTCGAGCTCACTGGCGTCGTTGATGCGGTAGAGGTCGGCATGAACCAGCGGATACGACGGCAGCTCGTAGCTCTGCGCCAGCGTGAAGGTCGGGCTCGGCACCTCCAGCGCATCGTCGGCGGCGAGGTAACGGATCAGCGCGCGCGCGGCGGTGGTTTTGCCGGCGCCGAGGTCGCCGGACAGTGTGATGACGTCGCCGGCGCCGATCAGGAGCGCGAGGTCGGCCATCAGCTCCGCTGTCGCGGTCTCGTTCGCGAGCGCCACCGAGAATGTCGAGGTCGCCGTCATTCAGCAGCGTTGCGATGTGCGGTCTGGTCGATCGGGAAGTCGCAGGTCACGGTCGTGCCGCGGCCTACGGTCGAATCGACCCGCACCCGTCCGCCATGCAGTTCGACGAAGGAGCGGACCAGCGACAGGCCAAGCCCCGCGCCGCGGTGCCGCGAGCCGTGCGAATGGCTCTCGAACCAGTTGAACACCTTGTCGCGCATCTCGGCCGGAATGCCGGGACCGGCGTCGGTCACCGCAAACACCACGCTGTGCTCGGTGCGGTGCGCGCTGATCGTGACGGTGGCGTCATGCGGCGAGAAGCCGACCGCGTTGGCGAGCAGATTATACAGCACCTGCACCACGCGCCGCTCGTCGCCGACGAAGGCGCCGATCTCAGGCTCGATATCGACCTTCAGCGTGATGCGGTCGGTCGCGAGGCGATCCTGGATGCCTTCGGCGGCGGCCTCGATCGCCTGGCCGATATTGACCGGACCGAGCTCGAGCTTCATCGCACCGGCGTCGATGGTGGCGAGATCGAGAATGTTATTGGTCAACGCCAGCAGCGCGTTGGTCGATTTGGTGACGTAGTCGAGATATTCGGCCTGCTTCGGCGTCAGCGGTCCGGTCGAGGGATCGCTGAGGAAATGCGCGAAGCCGATGATGGTGGTGAGCGGTGCGCGCAGCTCGTAGGAAACGTGGTGGACGAAATCGACCTTCATCTGGTCGGCGGCTTCCAGCGCCTCGTTGCGCTCGCGCAGCGCCCGCTCGACATTTTCGGTGTCGGTGATGTCCTGGAAGGCGAGCAGGGTCTTTCCGTCGGGCAGCGGGATGGTCATGCAATTCAGCACGCTGCCGTCCTTGCGCTCGAGCTTGAGCGCGACCTGGGCGCGGTTCTCGATCGCGGTGATCTGCTCGCGCAGCGTGCGCCAGGTCAGGGCGTCGTCGAACAGCGGCCGGCACAGCGCTTCCACCGCCTCGATATGCGGCTCGCCCTGCAGCGCGTCGGCCGGCAGCTTCCACATCTTGGCGAAGGGCGGGTTGAACAGCTCGGCGCGGCCGTTGCTGCCGAACACCGCGACCGCCTCGCCGAGATTGTCCAGGGTCTCGCGCTGCACCCGCGTCAGGCGGTCGTAGCGGCGCGCGAGGTCGAGGCTCTCGGTGACGTTGTCGAACAGATAGGTGACGCCGCCCTCGAGGTTCGGCGTGGTGACCACGCTGATGGCGCGGCCGTCGGGCAGGAACCAGGTATAGGTCTCGGATTCGACCGCGCGATAGGCTTCGTGCAGCTTGGCCTTCCAGGCGCGGAAATCCGGCTGCTCCGGCAGCTTGCGGTTGGCGCGCAGCCGGTCCAGCACGCTGGAGTCGTCGGGGTTGCCGTCGAGGAAGGCCTGGTCGAGCCCCCACAGCCGCCGATAGGACTCGTTGTAGAAGGTGAGCCGCCGGTCGGCATCGAACACCGCGACGCCCGAGGACAATTGGTCGAGGGTGCGCCGGTGCGCTTCGACCATCCGCGCGATCGCCGCGCGCAATGCCGCAGCCTCGCTGGCGTCGATCGCGATGCCGGCGCTGCCGCCGGAGAGCTTGAGCGCCTGCACGTCGTAGATCCGCCGCTCGCCGCTGACGACGATCGGCAGCCGCGCGGCATAATTGGCATTGTCGTTCAGCGCGCGGGTCAATTCGGTGCGCTGGTCGCTTTCGAGCAGTTCGAGATTGCGCTGCAGCGCGTCCGACACGCTCTTGCCCTCGGTGGCGTGGACATAGGCCGCGTTGGCATAGCGCAGATTGCCCTCGAGGCTCTTGGCCCAGATCGGCCACGGCGCGGCGGCGGCGAAATCGCGCAGCAGCTCGGTTTCCTCCTGCAGCGACTTGTAGCGCAGGTTGGACTCGGCGAGCTCGCGGCGCAGGCCGCCGAGCTCGCGGATCCGCACGATGGCCTGACCGCCGATCGCGCGGCCCATCGCCTCGATGGCGCGGCCGGCCGATGTCGAGAGGTTGAGCAGGAACGCCTCGCCCTTCTCGCGCAGCGCGTCGACGGCGTGGTCCATCTGCAGCGCCGGCTCGGGCGGCAGCCAGGTTCCGAAGGCGAGGACGCGTTGCGGCGAGCCTTCCTGCGACATCACCAGCGAGATGTCGCCCGAGATCTGTGGCCGGTTGTCGCCCGCGGCCCAGGAGATCAGGACCTGCGGCTCGACGAACAGCAGCGCGCGCAGCCGGTCCGATTGCGCCTGCAGGTCCGCGATCTCGGACTGCAACTGCTCCTCGGCCCTCGTCGCGCGCACGCGGGTGCGCATCAGGAGGATCGCGGCGACGGCCGAGAAGCCGACCAGCGCAAGCGACGTCGCGAGGACCGCGACCTCCTGGTGATTGAAGCCGAAATGATCCGACATCGCCTGGGCGACCGGGCTCTCGGCGGCAAACGCGGCGCGCGCCGGCAGCAGCGCGGTGATGGCGAGCCCAATCATGCCGTCGCGCGCCAGTGAGGTGCATGACAGCAGGGTTCGACGCATTGCCGCGACTACGCCCGACATATGTTGCCCCAGAACGCACAAACCCCAGGCATGATCCGGAAAAGAGGAGACCGGTGTTCCCTCACGGCAAACGTACAACGTTTGTCCGCCGATCATGCCCAAGCAGGACCAGTCAGCCCGACGAAGACCCCCCGTCGCGCTCGAATCAAAACAGAATAGTCCCAACGGGACTCGGCGAGTAAGAGTCCAGACCGTGAACGCAGAATCCCCTGTGAAAAAATGCCGCCGGGTGGCGTGGATTTTACGCGAATTGACTCCGTAGTCGTGCGGAGAGTGCACCAAGCGTGCTCTTCCCGAGCTCGTCCGCACACTTCTCCGACGTGCTCTAGCGTCCGGTCGAGCCGAAGCCGCCGCTGCCGCGCCCGGTCGCCGACAGCACGTCGACCGGAACCAGCTCGGCCCTTGTGACCGGCGCGATCACCATCTGCGCGATGCGCTCGCCGCGCCGGATCGAAAACACCTCGTGGCCGTGATTGATCAGCAGCACGTTGATCTCGCCGCGATAGTCGGCGTCGATCGTGCCGGGGGAGTTCAGCACCGTGACGCCGTATTTGGCGGCAAGGCCGGAGCGCGGCCGCACCTGGGCCTCATAGCCCGGCGGCAGCGCGATCGTCAGCCCGGTCGGAACCATCTCGTAGCGGCCCGGCAGCAGCAGCAGCGGCGCTGACCGCGGCACCGCCGCGAGCAGGTCGAGGCCGGCGGCGTCGGCGGTCTGATAGATCGGCAGCAAGAGATCGGCGCCGTGCGGCAATTGGTGGACTTCGACCTTGATGGTGGCGCTCACGATGCGGTTCCTACGGCTCTTGCGATGCGCGACACCAGCGCGGTCGCGACTTCCTCCTTGGTCATGACGGGCCAGGAGTCGACGGTGACGTCCTTGCCCTCGCGCGAGAGCAGGTGAACGGTGTTGCGGTCGCCGCCCATCACGCCGGTCGCTGGCGAGACGTCGTTGGCGACGATCCAGTCGCAGCCCTTGCGCGCGAACTTCGCCTTGGCGTTCTCGATCAGGTGCTCGGTCTCGGCGGCGAAGCCGATCACCAGCGGCGGCCGCTGCTCCTTCAGCTTGGAAATTGTCGCGAGGATGTCCGGGTTCTCGACCAGCTGCAGCGGCGGCATGCCGGCCGCGGTCTTCTTCAGCTTCTGGCTGCCCTCGGTGGCGACCCGCCAGTCGGCGACCGCGGCGGCGAAGATCGCGACGTCGACCGGCAGCGCCGCCTCGACCCGGTGCAGCATGTCGCGCGCGGATTCTACGCGCATCACGGAGATGCCCTGGGGGTCGTCGAGCTCGACCGGGCCGGTCACCAGCACCACCTCGGCGCCGGCGGCGCGCGCGGCGGCGGCAATGGCAAAGCCCTGCTTGCCGGACGAGCGATTGGCGATGTAGCGGACCGGATCGATCGCCTCGTGGGTCGGGCCCGCGGTGATCAGCACCCGCTTGCCGGCCAGCGGACGCGGCTGCGGCGGGCGCAGCATGCGGTCGGCGGCGGCGGCGATCTCGGTCGGCTCGGCCATCCGGCCGACACCGGCTTCGCCGGCTTCCGCCATTTCTCCCGCATTCGGTCCGACGGTATGGACGCCGTCGCGGCGGAGCTGCAGCACATTGCGGCGGGTGGCCGGATTGTTCCACATCAGCGGGTTCATCGCCGGCGCCAGCAGGATCGGCCGGTTGGCCGCCAGCAAGGTGGCGGTGGCGAGATCGTCGGCATGGCCCTGCGCCATCTTGGCCATTAGGTCGGCGGTCGCCGGCGCCACCACGATCAGGTCGCAGTCCCGCGCCAGGCGGATATGGCCGGCGTCGAATTCGCTCTCGGCGTCGAACAGGTCGGTGTAGACGCGCTCATGCGACAGCGCGCTGGCGGCGAGCGGGGTGACGAATTGCTGGGCCGCCCTGGTCAGCACGCAGCGGACCTGGATGTGCCGTTCCTTGAGCCGCCGGATCAGATCCAGCGCCTTGTAGGCCGCTATCCCCCCGCCGATGATCAGGGTGACGCGCGGCTCGCCGGCCGCGCTGGCGGCCCGCGGAGCAGGGGCTGCTGCCACTGTCGCGGAACCCGGGCCGGGCGCCTCGGCAGGCTCCGTACCGCCGTCTGCAAGGTCCCGGAGGATCACCCGGACCTCCTCCTCGACCGAGCGGCCGTTTTTGGCGGAGCGCAGCCGCAGATAGGCCTTCAGCGTGTCGTCGAGTTTACGGATGGTCAGGCTGGCCATGGCGTGCTGCCCTCAAAGCATGATCCGGAAAAGTGTGAAGCGGTTTTCCCTCGCGACAAACGCAAGGCGTTTGCGCGGAGATCATGCTCAAACAAGCGTGATAGCGATGCTATCACATAGTGCATGCATTGCAATCAGTGCGCCCGGATGGCGAAAAAGATCGCGATGGAGGCGATCGCAATGACCCAGAGGCCGACGGTCTGCACCCGCGCCTTGCGGGCCTCGGCGCGGGCCATTTCGTCGATCGAGTCCGACGACAGCATGTGGCCCTCCAGCGTCATGGTCTCCAGCTGCTCGAGCACCGTGACGGCGCGGTTGGCGATCGACGGCAGGTTGGCGAGGATGCGGCCGAGCTCGCCCGCGCCCGAGATCGCGCCCTGGATGCGGCCGGCCGGGCCGAGATTCTGCGTGATCCATTCGCGCACCACGGGGTCGGCGATCTTCCAGATGTCGAGCTTCGGGTCGAAGCCGCGCGCCACGCCCTCGACCACCACCATGGTCTTCTGCAGCAGGATCAGCTCGGGGCGCGTCTGCATGTCGAACAGGCCGGTGACCTCGAGCAGAAGCGTGAGCAGCTTCGCCATCGAGATTTCCTCGGCGGTGCGGTTGTGGATCGGCTCGCCGATCGCGCGGATCGCTTGCGCGAAATTCTCCACCGAATGGTGGCCCGGCACATAGCCGGCCTCGAAATGCACCTCGGCGACGCGGCGATAGTCGCGGGTGATGAAGCCGAGCAGGATCTCGGCCAGGAAGCGCCGCTCCTTCAGCCCGAGCCGTCCCATGATGCCGAAATCGACCGCGACCAGCCGGCCGGCCTCGTCGAGGAACAAATTGCCGGGATGCATGTCGGCATGGAAGAAGCCGTCGCGCAGCGCGTGGCGCAGGAAGCTCTGGATCACCTTGCGGCCGAGATCGGGCAAATCGACCTTGGCCTGCGCCAGCCGGACGTGATCGTTCAGCGCGATGCCGTCGATCCACTCCATCGTCAGCACACTGTGCGCGGTGCGGTCCCAATCCACCGCGGGGACGCGGAAGTCCGGATCGTCGCGGGTGTTCTCGGCCATCTCGGACAGCGCGGCCGCCTCGAGCCGCAGGTCCATCTCCATCGCGACCGAGCGCGACATCGTGTTGATGACCTCGATCAGCCGCAAGCGCCGCGCCTCGGCGGAATGCGCCTCGGCCTTGTGCGCGACAAAGAAGAAGTCGCTGAGGTCGCGGCGGAAGCGCGCGGCGACATTGGGCCGGAGCACCTTGACCGCAACCTGCTGCCGGACGCCGTCGCGCTCGATCTCGCCGCGATGCACCTGCGCGATCGAGGCTGCGGCAACCGCAGGGCCCAGATGCACGAAGGCCTGCGCCAACGGCCGTTCCAGCGATTGCGTGATGACGGTTTCGGCCGCTTCCTGCGCGAACGGCGGCAGCCGGTCCTGCAGGGCTTCGAGATCGCGCGCCATCGCCACGCCGACCACGTCGGGGCGGGTGGCGAGGAATTGCCCGAGCTTGAGATAGGCCGGTCCGAGCCGCGTCAGTGCGCGCGACAACCGTGGACCGGACTTGGCCGAGCGGCGCTCGATCAGCCGCGCCAGCTTCAGCGCGAGCTGCCCGGGCGGCGGCACCAGCGCGGGATCGACGACGCCGAACACGCCCTCGCGCGCAAACACGAAACCGGCGCGGGCGAGGCGCGTGATGTGGGTCAGTGCAGAGATCACAAACGCCAGCCCGAATGCAGCGCCACGATGCCGCCGGAGAGGCTCTGCCACTTCACGCGGGCAAAGCCGGCGGCGCCGATCATCTCGGCAAACGCGTTCGGCCGCGGGAATTTGCGGATCGACTCGACGAGATATTGATAGGACTCGGCATCACCGGTGACGGCGCGGCCGAGCGGCGGGATCACCTTGAAGGAAAACAGATCGTAGATCTTGTCGAGGCCGGGCACGTCGACGGTGGAGAATTCCAGGCACAGGAAGCGGCTGCCGGGCTTGAGCACGCGATAGGCCTCGCGCAGCGCAAGGTCGATCTGCGGCACGTTGCGGATGCCGAACGCGATGGTGTAGGCGTCGAACGCGCGGTCGGCGAAGCCCAACGCCTCGGCGTTGCCCTCGACGAACGACACGCGGTCATCGAGGTGCTGCTTCGCGGCGCGCTCGCGGCCGACGGCGAGCATGTCGGTATTGATGTCGCAGACCGTGGCATGAAAGCCCGCGCCCGCGGTCTTGGCGGCCCGGAACGCGATGTCGCCGGTGCCGCCGGCGACGTCGAGCAGCGCGAACGGCCGGTCGCCCTTCGGCGGATCGAGCGTCGTGATCATGACGTCCTTCCAGGCCCGGTGCAGGCCTGCCGACATCAGGTCGTTCATCAGGTCGTAGCGTGACGCCACGCTGTGAAACACGTCGTTCACCAGCGTCTGCTTCTCGCCCAGGGGCACGTCCCTGAAGCCGAAATGGGTGGTTTGATCCGGCCGATCCATCACTCAGAACTCTTACCCTTTTTGGTCGCGTTTTCTTCACGCGAACCGGTAGCCGCTTCGCTCGAAAAACGCTCCAGCCAAACCATAGCGCGGCGGCCGCAATGGCGCTATCACGTCACTTCCAAAAGGTGAATGCCTGCCATGCCGGAATTACCCGAAGTCGAGACCGTCCGCCGCGGCCTGCAACCGGCCATGGAGGGGTCCAGGATCCTCAAGGCCGAGGCCCGCCGCAAGGATTTGCGGTTTCCGTTTCAAAAAGACTTTATCGCCCGGCTCGAGGGCCGGACCATCACCGGGCTCGGCCGCCGTGCCAAATATCTGATGGCGGACCTGAACTCCGGCGACGTGCTGCTGATGCATCTGGGCATGTCGGGCTCGTTCCGCGTGCTGAAAGGCGAAGGCGCGGCGACGCCGGGGCAATTCCACCATCCGCGCAGCGAGGATCGCGCGCATGATCACGTCGTGTTCCACATGTCTTCGGGCGCGGCCGTCGTCTTCAACGATCCCAGGCGCTTCGGCTACATGAAGGTCATCGCGCGCAACGCGATCGACGATGAGCCGCTGCTGAAAGGGCTCGGTCCCGAGCCGCTCGGCAACGAGTTCGACGCGGCGATGCTGGCGCGCTCCTGCCACAACAAGAAGACCAGCCTGAAGGCGGCGCTGCTCGACCAGCGCGTGGTGGCGGGACTTGGCAACATCTATGTCTGCGAGGCGCTGTTTCGTTCGCATCTGTCGCCGCGGCGATTGGCCGCGACGCTTGCAACGAAGTCCGGACAACGCAAAGGCGTTGCCGGGGGCGAGCCCACCGACCACGCCAGGCGATTGGTCGACGCGATCCATTCGGTGCTCAACCAGGCGATCAAGGCCGGCGGCTCCTCGATCAACGACCATCGATTGACCAATGGCGATCTCGGCTACTTCCAGCATTCGTTCCAGGTCTACGACCGCGAGGGCGAGACGTGCCGCACGTCGGGCTGCGAGGGCATCGTCAGGCGCTTCACCCAGAACGGCCGTTCGACGTTCTGGTGCCCGAAGTGTCAGAAGTAACATGTTCGAGACCCCGCGCATCGAGACGCCGCGCCTGATCCTGCGGCCGCTTGCGCTGTCGGATGCCGCGGCGATCCAGCGTCACTTCAACAATTGGAATGTGATCAAGACTCTCGCCACGGTGGTGCCGTGGCCCTATCCCGGCGACGGTGCGGAAAGTTTTATCAGGCGGGAGCTGGATAAGATCGCGGCCGGCGAGGAAAGCTATCAATGGGTGCTGGTGTTGCGTGCCGGCGATGGCGAGGCGATCGGCAACATCAATTTCCGGCCGCGCGCCGATGGCCGCAAGGGCAATCGCGGATTCTGGCTCGCCGAGCCCTATTGGAATCAGGGCCTCATGACCGAGGCGATCGCGGCGGTGAACGATTTCGCCTTCCTGACGCTCGGCCTTGCCAGCTTCCATGTCTGCAACGCGCAGTCCAACGTCGCCTCGCGCCGGGTCAAGCAGAAGACCGGCGCCGAATTCATAGGCTTCGTCGAGCTTCCGCACCACAATGGCGAATCCAGAGCGGAGAAGTGGAAGGTTACGCGCGAGACCTGGTTGCGCGATCGACGCTGACATCGCTTTTGCGAATGCGGCCATGACGAAAGCGACAGCTTGACCGCGCATGCGAGGCTGGCGAACATAGGTCCCATCGCTCCATCAAGAACGAGAAGACAATGGCGATGAACGGCATGTCGATGAATGACGCTTGGCGCGATCGCGCCGCGACAAGTTTTCAATGCGAGAAGCAACCGGCCACCAGCAGCCGCGGCATGGTGGTGAGCAATCATCCGCTGGCATCGAGCGCGGGCGCCGAGATGTTAGCTGCCGGCGGCAACGCGATCGATGCGGCGATCGCCACCTTGTTCACGCTGACCGTGGTCGAGCCAATGATGGTCGGCATCATCGGCGGCGGCATGGCGCATATTCGCCTCGCCGACGGAAGCCATCGCTTCATCGATGGCCAAAGCACGGTGCCGCAGGCGGTAAAGCCGGATACCTACACCTCGAAGCCCGGTTCGGCGCATGACGTGTTCGACACCGTCGGCAACGAGAATTTGAACGGGCCGAAGGCGGTCGCGGTGCCGGGCTCGCTGAAGGCCTGGTGCGAGACGCTGCGCCGCTTCGGCACCATGAGTCTCGCCGACGTGATGCAGCCGGCGATCAAGCACGCCGCGCGCGGCTATGCGGCGACGCCCTATTTGCACGAATGCATCACCGACGGCGCCGAGGAGATGCTGAAGGACAAGCCGATCTCGGCGATCTATCTGCCTGATGGCACGCCGCTGAAGCCCGGCGAGCGCGTGGTGCAGGCGGAATATGCCGAGACGCTGAAATACATCGCCGATCATGGCGACAACGCGCTCTACCAGGGACCGCTCGGCGATATCCTGGTCGACTACATGAAGAAGAACGACGGCTTCATCGCACAACACGATCTCGCGACCTACAAGACCGTCGAGCGGCAGCCGATCCGCTGCGATTACCGCGGCTGGGAAATCCTCGGGCCCCCGCCGCCGGCGGCGTCAGGCGTGCACATCACGCAGATGCTCAACATCCTCGAAGGTTATGACATCGCGCACCTCGGCTTCGGTACGGCCGAGACCATCCACTATCTCGCCGAGGTGCTGAAGATCGCCTTTGCCGACCGCGCGGCCGCGAGCGGCGATCCCGCCTATATCAACGTCCCGGTGGAGCGGCTGACCTCGAAGGCCTATGCCGAGGAGCGCCGCCGCGCGATCGATCCCGCTGCCGCGCAGGCCTGGAGCGCCGGCGTCACCCCGCTCGAAAGCGCGCACACCACGCACATGACCGCGGCGGATGCGATGGGCAATGTGGTCGCGACCACCCAGACCATCAACAATCTGTTCGGCGCCAAGATCCTGATCCCCGGCCTCGGCACCGTGCCGAACAACTACATGAATCTGTTCGATCCGCGGCCGGGCCACGCGCTGTCGCTGGCCGCCGGCAAGCGCGTCACCACCTCGATGTCGCCGATGATGGCGCTGCGCGACGGCAAGCTCACTTACGCGCTCGGCCTGCCCGGCGGCAAACGCATCTTCCCGAGCGCGATGCAGGCGCTGATCAATTTGATCGACCACGGCATGAGCCTGCAGGAGGCGGTCGAAGCGCCGCGGGTCTGGACCGAGGGCAATGCGCTGGAGGTCGAGCAGGCGGTGCCGGAGGCCGTCCGCGCCGCGCTTTCAGCGAAGGGCCACAGCGTGCAAGTGGTGCCGACGGTGGCCGGCGGCATGAACGCGATCCAGTTTCACGCTGACGGCACGATGTCGGGCGCAGCCTGCTGGCGCGCCGACGGCACCCCGGTCGGCATTGCCGGCGGTCTCGCCCGCGCCGGTGTGCGGTTTGCGTTGAGGTGACGCCGACTACGCTGTTTGACAGGTTGAACCGAGAGCCATCCTCACCGTCGTCCTGGCGAAAGCCAGGACCCATTACCCCTAATCTCATTGCTGTGCGACGCCGGGGCCGCGATCCTGTTTCATCGCTGAATGCGGTGGTTATGGGTCCTGGCTTTCGCCAGGACGACATGTGAAGAGTGGTAGCTGAATCACAAATGACTATGGAATGCTGGACCGTCCGCCAGAGCCTGTCCCCATCGTCGTCCCGGCGAAGGCCGGGACCCATAACCACAGCCCGTCATTGTTACGCGCTGCTGAAACGACGAGTCCCGCCTACAACGCCTGCTGCGGCGTATGGGTCCCGGCCTACGCCGGGACGACGAGATGGACAGAACCCGGTCTGCTCTGCGGGATCACCCGCAAGCGGGGCGAGGTGAACTTACTTCCTGACGCAGATCACGCGGACCACGGCGGCCTTGGCGTCCGCCGAGTCGCCCGACGCGGTGACGCCATGCGCTTTCAGGAAGCTGCGCACCGTGTCGGCCGGCACCAGCGCGGCCTGCGCCGGCGGCGCCGCGTTTGCGGGGCCTGCAACGATGACGAGCTTCAGCACCGCGATGCCGGCAAACCTGCCGCCGCTATCGAGCGCCGCCGCGCCGGAGAACCCGAGCGCAGGCGCCGGTGACAGCGCCTGATCACCGCCGCCGATCTGTGCGACCGAAGCCTTGACGCTGCTCGCGGCCGCGCCGCCGCCCTGGCTCTGCGGATCGGCGATCCCGGTGATGTCGAGCGCGGTCTGCGTCGCCTGGCCTGCGATATTGAGTGGCCTCAGGCCCCGCGCGCCATAGATGCGCAGCAGTGCGAGGTCGTGATCCCTGTCGTCGGCGACCCGATCGGCATTGCCATAGCCCGGGATCGTCAGCGCGATGCAGTCGTCGGTCGCCACGCGATCGGTCACGACGGCCCCGTCGTCGCTGACCACGACGCCGGTGGCATATTCGACGGTCTTGCGCGGCGGCGGACCGGCCTGCACGGCGGCCGGAAATGCATTGAAGGCACTCGACATCGCGATCACCACCGGCTCGATGCTGGTTTGCATCGCCTGGTCATAGAGGATGGTGAGGATGCGGACCTCGTCGCCCTTCAAGGTGCCGCGCAGATAGAACTTCTTCAGCCCCTGCATGCCCGACAGCACGAAGAAATCCGGCTTCACCACGGTGTAGTCTATGGTGCGGCCGGCCGGTTCCTTCTTTTCCTGCTCGGCAAGCTTTGCGGTGGTCGGGCTCGCTTCCTTGCGCCGGGTCAGCAGTACCTGGACAGTGCCGGTCGGCGAGGTCCATTTGAACCCGGAGGCGTCGCTGTTGATCTGCGGCACCAGCTTGGTCGGAATGCCGAGCCGCGCCCCGGTGGCCGGCTCGGTGACGATCCGCCAGCCGACAGCCTCCTGCTTCCGCCGCGCCGTGTCGGCGAGCACGCCGCGCTCCTGCGGGTTCAGCACGCCGGTCGGCTTGCCGCCGCGCTTCTTCTGGAATTCCTTGATCGCATTGACCATGCGCTCGCTGACGTCGCCGGTAATCGCGCCGTTATATTCGCCGACCCAGGCGAGGTCCGATTGCAGCGCCAGCCGTTCGGCCTGCGCCATCGCGCCCGCGGTATCCTCCGGCTTCTGCAAAGCGGGGCGGATCGGCACCGTCGTCACGGTCTTCGGCTTCGCCCCCGCCGTCGAGGGCGGGGTCATCTGGGCCTGCGCCATGCCCATGGCAGCGGCCATCAATGTTGCCGAAAGCACCGATCTCATGACAAATCCGGGGGGAATGACTGACACCATTGACGTCCAGGCAATTAAGCACATCTGCTTGGTCGGCAACAACCGCGCTCCGGTTCAGGGAGCGCGTCAACCCTCATCCCGAGGAGCGGCGTCAGCCGCGTCTCGAAGGATGAGGCCACGGACCGGGCCTCATGGTTCGAGACGCGCGTGCCGCGCTCCTCACCATGAGGGTCACGGGTAGGATAGATGAGACGATGCTGAGTGCCGACGAACTTGAACGCTATGCCCGCCATATCGTGCTGCGCGAGGTGGGCGGCCCCGGCCAGAATGCGCTGAAAAAAGCGTCGGTGCTGGTGATCGGCGCCGGCGGCCTCGGCGCGCCGGTGCTGATGTATCTGGCCGCCGCCGGCGTCGGCCGGCTCGGCGTGATCGATGACGATATCGTCTCGCTCTCCAACCTGCAGCGCCAGATCATCCATGCGACGTCTGATATCGGCAAGCGCAAGGTCGACAGCGCGGCGGCGCAGATCCATGCGCTCAATCCGCATGTGACGTTCGAGGCGCATCCAATGCGGCTCACCGCCGACAATGCGATGGCGCTGATCGCGCGTTACGATCTCGTGCTCGATGGCTCCGACAATTTCGAGACCCGCTATCTCGTCGCCGATGCGTGCTTCCTCGCGAAGCGGCCGCTGATCACGGCGGCGCTGGGCCAGTTCGACGGTTCGCTGACCACGATCCGCGCGCATGAGAAGAATGCGGAGGGCGAATTCAACCCGACCTATCGCTGCCTGTTTCCGGAGGCGCCGCCGCCGGGCACGGTGCCGGCTTGCGCCGAGGCCGGTGTGATGGGCGCGCTCGCCGGCGTCCTGGGATCGATGATGGCGCTGGAGGCGATCCGCGAGATCGTCGGCTTCGGCGAGGGCCTGGTCGGCCGGCTCCTGATGGTGGATGCGCGCGCGATGCGGTTCGAAACCCTGCGCTACGCGCGCGATCCGCAGAACCCGCTCAATGGCGATGGGCCTGTCATCACTGATCTCAGCGCCCATCGCACCTGATTGGCGCCGTCACCTGGTGGCCGGCTTCTCGCTGTCGAGATGCGCCATTTGCTCGGCCGCATAGCGCGTGCCGGCAGCGATATCCGGCGGGAAGGCTTTCGACAGCGCCGCGAGATGAGCTTGCGTCAGCGTCAGCCTGGTCGCGCCGAGCGCTTCGGTGAGACGGTTGCGGGTGCGGGCGCCGACCAGCGGCACGATCTCCTTGCCCTGTGCCGCGACCCACGCGATTGCGACCTGTGCCGGCGTTGCTCCGATCTCGGCGGCAATGGCGCGCAACTGGTCCACCAGCGCGAGATTGGCATCGAGGTTCGCGCCCTGGAAGCGCGGCGTCATCAGCCGGTAGTCCCTGCCGATCTTGCCGGACTCCTTCGACCAGTGGCCGCTGATCAGTCCGCGCGCCAGCACGCCGTAGGCTGTGATGCCGATGCCGAGCTCGCGGCAGGTCGCCAGGATGTCGCGCTCGATGCCACGCTCGATCAGCGAGTATTCGATCTGGAGATCGACGATCGGATGCACGGCATGCGCGCGGCGGATGGTGTCGGAGCCGACCTCGGACAGGCCGATATGTCTGATGTAGCCGGACTTCACCAGATCGGCGAGGCCGCCGATCGTCTCCTCGATCGGAACGTTGGGATCGAGACGTGCAGGCCGGTAGATGTCGATGTAGTCGGTGCCGAGACGTTGCAGCGAATAGGCGAGGAAGTTCTTCGTCGCGGCCGGCCGGGTGTCCATTCCGGCGAATTCACCCGCGGGGCCGCGAAGCGCGCCGAACTTGACGCTGATCTGCAGCCGGTCGCGCCCGACGTCCTTCAGGGCTTCCTGTACCAGCATCTCGTTGTGCCCCATGGCGTAGAAGTCGCCGGTGTCCAGCAGCGTGATGCCGGCATCGAGCGCCGCATGCACCGTGGCGATGCTCTCGCCGCGATCGGCCGGGCCATAGACCTCGGACATGCCCATGCAGCCGAGGCCGAGGGCCGAGACGGTGGGCCCGGTTGAGCCGAGTTTGCGTGTGTCCATGTGGATGTTCCTCGAACGTTGGCGGCGGAAAATCCGTCGCCAAATGCCGAGGTGATATGGGCCGGTCGGTTTCGGACGATAAGCTGGACAATCGCGAATAGCTTGTTCACTATATCGAACAATGCAGGATTTCGACCTTCGCGACCTCGACGCCTTCGTGGCGGTGGCGCGCACGCGCAATTTCCGGCGTGCCGCGCTCGAGCAGCGCGTCTCGGTCTCCAGCCTCAGCCAGCGCCTGCGCGACATGGAGGAGCGGCTCGGCGTCCGCCTGATGAACCGCACCACCCGCAGCGTCGCGCTGACCGAGGCCGGCGAACTGCTGCTCGCCCGCGTCGCGCCGGCCATGGTCAACGTCGCCGATGCGATCACGGAGGTGCGCGGCCTGCGCGCCGAGCCGTCGGGGCGGTTGCGCATCAACGCGCCGCCGCCCGCGGTCGATCTCGTGCTGGCGCCGATGATCGCGCCGTTCCTCGCCAGATATCCGCGGGTCGATCTCGACGTCGTCGCGGAGAGTGCGTTCGTCGACATCGTCGCGCAGGGCTTTGACGCCGGCGTGCGTTACGGCGAGCATCTGGCGCAGGACATGGTCGCGGTCCCGCTCGGCGCGCCGCAGCGTTACGCGATCGTGGCGTCCAGTGAGTATGTCGCAAAGCATGGCCGGCCGATGCATCCGAAGGATCTGCTGGCGCACCCCTGCATCCGCAGCCGCTTCAGCAACGGCGTGATGTTCGATTGGGAGTTCGAGAAGAACGGCCGCGTGGTGAAGATCTCGCCGCCGGCCAAGTTGACCGCGACGCATCTCGGCCTTGCGCTGCGCGCGGTCCATGACGGCGTCGGCTACTGGGCGACGTTCGAGGGCTATGTCCGCTACGGCGTCAAATCCGGCGCGCTGGTCAGCGTGCTCGACGACTGGTGCCCGCCGTTCGACGGACCGTTCCTCTATTATCCGAGCCGCCGTCAGCCGCCGCCCGCGCTCGCCGCGTTCGTGTCGTTCGTCGCCGACTGGCGCAAGCAGGCGCGGCGGAAGAAGTAAGGCAGGACCTCGCCACATCGCCGTCCCGGCCTTGACCCGGGACCAGCTCTCACAATGACGAAGGCTGGAGCTCCAGCTCGGCGCAACCATGAACTGCGGTGGTTATGGGTCCCTGCTTTCGCAGGGACGACACCGAATGTTGGTCTCAGAGCATGCTCGGCAATCCCGTAGCCCGACGCGCCAAGTTGCCTGGTCGAGCGCCGGCCGCACCGGCTACTTTGCATGGGGTTGTTTTCGATATTTTGGCAGCTCGCCTCTCATCCGGGCCGCAAATCTCTCTTCCCCTTCCCCCTGAAAGGGGGAAGGTCGGGATGGGGGTCAGCCACACGCACCGTCGCTCGTGGAGAGAGATGATCCCCACCCGCTTTGCTCTGGCGAGCAAAGCGACCTCCCCTTTTCAAGGGGAGGTTGGAGCTGCGTGGCTTGGATCGAGCGCGGCGTAATCCCGGCTGCGAGCACTTACAGCATGCTCGGCAGCACGCGATCCGGCGGCTTGTGGGCGTCGAGGAAGGTTCGGATGTTGATGATCACCTTCTCGCCCATCTCGACGCGGCCTTCGATGGTGGCCGAGCCCATATGCGGCAGCAGCGTCACCTTGCCGGCCCTGGCGAGCCGCACCAGCTTGGGGTTCACCGCGGGCTCGTGCTCATAGACGTCGAGGGCTGCGCCGCCGATATCGCCGGCTTCGATCAGCTTGATCAGCGTGTCCTCGTCGATCACCTCGCCGCGCGCGGTGTTGACGACATAGGCCTCTTTGCGGATCAGCTTGAGCCGCCGCGCCGAGAGCAGATGATAGGTCGCCGGCGTGTGCGGGCAGTTCACCGAGATGATGTCCATCCGCGCCAGCATCTGGTCGAGGCTTTCCCAATAGGTCGCGCCGAGCTCTTCGGCGATCATAGGCGCCACCGGGCGGCGGTTGTGATAGTGGATCTGCAGGCCGAAGGCGCGGGCACGGCGGGCCACGGCCTGGCCGATGCGGCCCATGCCGACGATGCCGAGCCTCTTTCCACCGATGCGGTGGCCGAGCATCCAGGTCGGCGACCAGCCCGCCCAGTGCTGCTTGCCTTCGGTCAGGATCGAGGCGCCCTCGATCATGCGCCGCGGCACCGCAAGGATCAGCGCCATGGTCATGTCGGCGGTGTCCTCGGTCAGCACCTTCGGGGTATTGGTCACCGTGATACCGCGCGCATGCGCCGCGGCGACGTCGATATTGTCGACGCCGTTGCCGAAATTGGCGATCATCTTCAGCTTGCAGTCGGGCTGATTGATCACGTCCTCGCGGATCATGTCGGTCACGGTCGGCACCAGCACGTCGGCGGTTCGCGCCGCCTCGGCGATCTGCTCCGGCGTCATCGGCGTGTCGTCGAGATTCAATCTGGCGTCGAACAGCTCGCGCATCCGGGTCTCGATCGAGTCCGGCAGCTTGCGGGTGACGACGACGAGAGGCTTTTTCTTCACCGACATGTCCTGCTTTCATGGGGCGCGCGGCTTGCCAAAAAACAAACCGTTCAGGCCTCATTAACCCGGTTGTTCGACACTGCTGATAGCCGTGCTGTCCCGGCGTTTCCTTCGCGTTTCCTAGGGTTCCCCGATACTTGCCCCGGCTTTTCGCCAAGGCGAAACAACGGGAAATTCGGGTGTTCTGGCTCTCAGGCGTTCCGTCCTCTCTAGCAGAAGGCCGGGCCAAGACAAGAACCCCCCGGACTTGCTGTGCGGGAGCGAACGGGCGCAGGCGCAGGGGCCTTCGGGCGTGGTTGGGGTTGCAGTGCGCCGAATGCGGGTTGGGCATCTCGGCAGGAGACGAGTTGATGGTGGCGCTCTGGCGTTTCAGTTCATTGGTGGCGCTGGTCGGAAGCATGCTGAGTGCGTCGGTCATGCCCGGACATTCCGCCAAGGATTTGAGCCCCACCACCAGCGGCCTGCCGATCCCGCGCTATGTCAGCCTGAAGTCGGATCATGTGAACGTCCGGGCCGGCCCGACCAAGGACAATGACGTCGCCTGGGTCTATACGCGGTCGGGGCTGCCGGTCGAAATCACCGCCGAGTTCGAGAACTGGCGCCGGGTGCGCGATTCCGAGGGCGCCGAAGGCTGGGTCTATCATTCCCTGCTGTCCGGCCGTCGCACCGCCGTCGTCACCATGAAGAACAAGGACGATCTGGCCTCGCTCTACGATCGCCCCGATGCCACCAGCGCGATCGCGGCGCGCCTGCAGGCCGGCGTCGTCGCGCAGGTGAAGAAATGCGCCAATAACTGGTGCCGGGTCACCGGCAACGGCTTCGACGGCTGGATCGAGCAGCAGCGCCTCTGGGGCGTCTACGCCGACGAGAAGGTGGACTGAGCTTCCCCGTCCCCAAATGAAAATGGCCGGGACGAGCCCGGCCATCACGACTCAGATCCACGGTAAGACCGTTCAGCGCTTCTTGCGCAGCCGCACGACCATGTCGACGCGGGAGATCTCGTAGCCTTCGGGCACGTCAGGCATTTTCGACAGCACGAGGTTCGGGTCGGGAATGTCGACCAGCTCGTGGTTGTGCTCGAGATAGAAGTGGTGATGCGTCGACACGTTGGTGTCGAAATAGGTTTTCGTGCCGTCGACGCTGACCTGGCGCAGCAGGCCGGCATCGGTCAGCTGGTTCAGGGTGTTATAGACGGTCGCCAGCGACACCGGAACCTTGGCCAGCGTGGCTTCCTCGTACAGCATTTCAGCGGTCAGGTGGCGGGCACCCTTGCCGAACAGCAGCCAGCCCAGCGCCATGCGCTGGCGGGTCGGCCGCAGACCGGCAGACTGCAACATTTCGTTGACGTCATGCCACGGACAGCCGGTCAGGGCAGGGTGGTGCCCAGCGCCCCGGGCAGCCGGGTGCACGGCATCATCGTTCACAGCCGGTACTTCCTCGTTCATATCCACTCTATGCACCCAACTCAGGCAATATTCCTCATAAATATAAAAAGGATGCCTATCAGATGCAAGTTTTTCGCAACTAGAACGAATCCAAGCTGCGGTAGAAACCTAAGGAGAAGCGGTCATTTATCATCGGAATGCCGCTTTGCCGCCCAGTTAGCCGTATGTTAGAGAGCGCGCGGACCACATATGCGCTTTCGGCAGAGATAACAGGCCGTAGCGTACCCAGGTAGCGCCAAGATGCGGGACGGGTTATTCCGGTTCCCGTGGGTAGATCAAGGTCCGACCAAGCAAAGCGCTTCATCGGGACATCAGAGGTGGAAAGAGGATGCTGGATCGGCGCGGCGGTTACGAATACGAGGATTTGCTGGCTTGCGGGCGGGGCGAGCTTTTCGGTCCCGGCAACGCCCAGTTGCCGCTGCCGCCGATGCTCATGTTCGATCGCATCAGCGATATCTCGGAGAATGGCGGCGAGTACGGCAAGGGGCTGGTGCGCGCCGAGCTCGAAGTGAAGCCGGATCTCTGGTTCTTCGGCTGTCATTTCAAGAACGATCCGGTGATGCCGGGCTGCCTCGGCCTCGATGCCATGTGGCAAATGGTCGGCTTTTACCTTGGCTGGATCGGTGGCGAAGGTCGCGGCCGCGCGCTCGGCCTCGGCGAGCTGAAGTTCTCCGGACAGGTGCTGCCGCACGCGCGCAAGGTTGTGTACAACATCGATATCAAGCGCGTGATGCGGTC
The DNA here is from genome assembly GCF_054820065.1 of Bradyrhizobium sp. UFLA06-06. Taxonomy (NCBI): domain Bacteria; kingdom Pseudomonadati; phylum Pseudomonadota; class Alphaproteobacteria; order Hyphomicrobiales; family Nitrobacteraceae; genus Bradyrhizobium; species Bradyrhizobium sp. UFLA06-06. The sequence goes on along the minus strand of NZ_JADFUD010000014.1, from coordinate 42,801 downwards.
AAAGCTCGTGCTCGGAATTGCCGATGGGTGGCTTTCCATGGACGACGAGATTATCTATCGCGCCAAGGACTTGAAGGTCGGTTTGTTCAAGCAGGGCACGGCGCCATCCTGAGCAGGATCATCATGCGGCAACATAAAGGCAGGGCGAGGCGAACATGAGGCGGGTTGTCATCACGGGGATGGGTATTGTCTCGTCCATCGGTAACAACACCCAGGAAGTGCTTGCGAGCCTCTACGAGGCGAAGTCGGGCATTTCGCGCGCGGAGAAGGCCGCCGAACTCGGCTTCCGTTCGCAGGTGCACGGTGCGCCGACACTCAATCCTGCCGAGGTGATCGATCGCCGCGCGATGCGGTTCCTTGCCGAAGGTGCGGCGTGGAATCACGTTGCGATGGAACAGGCGATCCGCGACTCCGGCCTCGAGGAGAATGAAGTCTCCAACATCCGCACCGGCATCATCATGGGATCCGGTGGACCGTCGACGCGCACGCTGGTGGAGGCCGCCGACATCGCGCGCGCCAAGGGCCCGAAGCGCGTCGGTCCGTTCGCGGTGCCGAAGGGCATGTCCTCGACCGCGTCGGCGACGCTCGCGACCTGGTTCAAGATCAAGGGCGTGAACTATTCGATCTCGTCGGCCTGCGCGACGTCGAACCACTGCATCGGCAACGCCTATGAGACGATCCAGATCGGCAAACAGGATATCATCTTCGCCGGCGGCTGCGAGGAGCTCGACTGGACGCTGTCGGTGCTGTTCGACGCCATGGGCGCGATGTCCTCGAAATACAACGACACGCCGGCCACCGCCTCGCGTCCCTACGACCTCAACCGCGACGGCTTCGTCATCGCTGGCGGCGCGGGTGTCGTGGTGCTGGAAGAGCTCGAGCACGCCAAGGCGCGCGGCGCCAGGATCTATGCCGAGGTCGTCGGCTACGGCGCGACCTCCGACGGCTACGACATGGTGGCGCCGTCGGGCGAGGGCGCCGAGCGCTGCATGCGCATGGCGATGTCGACGGTGAACACGCCGGTCGATTACATCAATCCGCATGCCACTTCGACGCCCGCCGGCGATCCGCCGGAGATCGAGGCGATCCGCAAGGTGTTCGGCACCGGCGACAAGTGCCCGCCGATCTCGGCGACCAAGGCGCTGACCGGCCACTCGCTCGGCGCCACCGGCGTGCAGGAAGCGATCTATTCTCTGCTGATGCTGAACAACGGCTTCATCTGCGAGAGCGCACATATCACCGAACTCGATCCGGTGTTTGCCGACATGCCGATCGTGCGCAAGCGCATCGACAACGTCAAGCTCAACACCGTGCTGTCGAACTCGTTCGGCTTCGGCGGCACCAACGCCACGCTGGTGTTCAGGCGGCTTGACGCGTGATTTCGCCTCTCCTCGCTTGCTGAGGGAGGCCCGCAGGCAGCGAATGGGAACAGTGCAACGATCCGGAATGGGGTGGGAATGATTATTGAACCGCGCGTGCGAGGCTTCATCTGCACGACGGCACATCCCGTCGGCTGCGCCACGAATGTCCGCGAACAGATCGCCTATGTTCTGAAGCAGGGCCCGGTCGCCGACTGCCCGAAGCGGGTTGCCGTGCTGGGCTGCTCGACGGGGTATGGCCTCGCGAGCCGCATCGTCGCGACCTTCGCCGGCGGCGCTGACACCATCGGAGTGTCGCTGGAGCGCGAGCCGTCGGAAAAGAGAAGCGCCAGCGCCGGCTGGTACAACAACCGTGCCTTCGAGATCGAAGCCCAGAAGATCGGACGATCGCCGCTCACGCTCGAAGGCGACGCCTTCTCCGACGAGCTGAAGGCGACCTTCATCGAGCAGGTGCGCGAGAAATTCGGACAGCTCGACCTGCTGGTCTACAGCATGGCGGCGCCGGTCCGGACCGATCCCGACACCGGCAAGACCTATCGTTCGGTGATCAAGCCGCTGGGCGCCCCGGTCGAGATCAAGACGCTCGACACCGAGACCGGTGAGGTGTTCCAGACCACGCTTGAGCCGGCGAGCGAGGAGCAAACCGCGGCCACCGTCGCGGTGATGGGCGGCGACGACTGGAAGCGCTGGATCGACCAGCTCGCGGATGCCGGCGTTTTGGCGCCGGGCTTCCAGACGCTCAACTACACCTATATCGGCAGCGAGCTGACCTGGCCGATCTACTGGAACGGCACGCTCGGCCGCGCCAAGGTCGATCTCGACAGCAAGGCAGAAGCGATCCGCGGCCGGCTCGGACCTGACGCGGCACGCGTCGTCGCGCTGAAGGCCGTCGTCACCCAGGCGAGCTCGGCCATTCCGGTGGTGCCGCTCTACGGCACGGTGCTGTTCAAGGTCATGAAGCAGCTCGGCCTCCATGAAGGCTGCATCGAGCAGATCGACCGCCTGTTCCGGACGAAGCTCGGTAAGGGCGTCGCGCTCGATGATGCGCAGCGCGTCAGGGTCGACGACTGGGAGCTTTCGCCCGAGGTGCAGACGGAAGTGTCGCGGCGCTGGCCGCTGCTCACCACCGAGACGCTCGGCGAGTTGGCCGATCTCGGCGAGTACAAGAGCCAGTTCCTCCGCCTGTTCGGCTTCGGCATCGACGGCGTGGATTACACGCAGGACGTCGATCCGCGCGTCGTGCCGGGTTAAGCCGTTCGGAAAACCGCGCGAGCGGTTACAGACCGGTCTTCTCCTTCCCCCTGAAAGGGGGAAGGTCGGGATGGGGGTCAGCCGCAGGCGATGCTGCTAGTCTAGCGGAGAGAGTTGATCCCCACCCGCTTTGCTCTGGCGAGCAAAGCGACCTCCCCTTTTCAAGGGGAGGTTAGTAGCCCGGATGGAGCGAAGCGTAATCCGGGAGAGCTCTTTCTACATCAGAGACTTTTCCCGGATTTCGCTTCGCTCCATCCGGGCTACAAGATCCGACGCTCACCCCGCCGCGATCTTTTCCGCGCGCTGGAACGCCGGCCGGGCCACGCAGCGGTCGATATAGGCCTCGAACGACGGCCGCGGCGGCACCATCTTGAACACGCGCACCGCAAAGTTCAGTCCCGCGCCGATCGCGATGTCGGCGGCGGAGAATTGATCGCCGAGGATCCACGGCCCCTTCTGCAACTCGGCGTCGAGCACGTCGAACACCTGCGCGGCACTGCCCCATGCCGCGGTGCTGGTCGGCACCTCGAGCTTGGTGAAGAGCTGGATCAGCGCCGGCTCGATGCAGCTCGGCGAGAAGAACAGCCACTGCAGATAGCGCGCCCGCTTCGGGTCCGTCGCTGCCGGCGCAAGTTTGGTCTCGGGATAGCGGTCGGCGATATAGGCGCAGATCGCGGCGGCCTCGGCGAGCTGCGCGTCGCCGTCGGTCAACGCCGGCACCTTGCCCATCGGGTTGATCTTGAGGAAATCGGGTGATTTCTGCGCGCCGGTGCTGATGTCGGTCAGCACCCGTTCGTATGGCAGGCCGGTTTCCTCCAGCAGCCAGATGGCGGAGAACGAGCGCGAGCGCGGCGACCAGTACAGCTTGATCATGGCTTAGCCTCCGATGTGCGGTTTGTTCTCTTCCACCGATAATACTTCATCATGAAGCCCGTGACCGGATTGGGCGCTTCCTTCTCGAACACAAAGCCTTCGCGCTCGTACCAGCGCCAGGCCTTCTCATTCTCGCGGACGCATTTCAGCCAGATCTCGTCGGGCATCTGCCGGCGCGCGAAGGCGAGCAGCTGACGTCCCAGGCTCCGGCCCTGATAGGCGGGGACCACCATCAGCTGGTCGAGCCGCGAGGTCGGCAGGTGCAGCGCCAGCATGGCGGCGATGCTGCCGCGATCGTCGGCGACGAACAGGCTCCAGCCACCCGCGATCTCGCGCGGCAGGCGGGTACGCAGATCGTTCAACAAACTGTCGTTGGCTTGCGAGAGCCCGGTCGAGGCCCAGCTCGCCATCCAGGCGCGCGCGATCGCGTCATGTTCGTCGGAACGTGCGGGGCGGATGGTCGGCGGCGTCATCGTCGATCCTCACGGCGTTCGACACCGGCGGCGCGACGCTGTGGATACATAAAGGTGAAAGCCCCGCGAAGCGATCGCGGAGCTTTCGAAGGTAACGCAGTTCCTCGCGACCGGCGAGCCCGGCGGCTCACACGCCGAGCGTCCCGGCCTTCGCCGCCGCATAGCGCTCGGCCACGGCCTTCCAGTTCACCGTATTCCACCACGCCTTGAGATAATCGGGCCGGCGGTTCTGGTAGGTCAGGTAATAGGCGTGCTCCCAGACGTCGTTGCCGAGCAGCGCGCGCTTACCGTCCATGATCGGATTGTCCTGGTTCGGCCGCGTCTCGATGGCGAGATTGCCATCCTTGGTGACGGTGACGAACACCCAGCCGGAGCCAAACACGCGCCCGCCGGCGGCGTTGAAATCGGTCTGGAATTTCTCCATGCCGCCGAGGTCTCGATCGATCGCGGCGAGCACCTCGCCGTCCGCCTTGCCGCCGTTCGGTCCCATGATCTGCCAGAACATGGTGTGGTTGGCGTGGCCGCCCATGTTGTTGCGCACGCCGGTGCGGATCGCGTCCGGCACGCTGCCGAGATTGGCGAGTACCTCGACGACCGGCTTCTCGGCGATCTGCGGATTGTCCTTGGCGAAATTGTTGAGGTTGGTGACATAGGCCTGATGATGCCGGTCGTGATGGATCTCCATCGTCTTGGCATCGATATGCGGCTCCAGCGCATTGGTGGGATAGGTCAGCGGATCGATCTTGAATGGTCCGGCCGGGGCCGGCGCCGTGGCCTGCGCGAACGCAGCGCGCGACGAGGCGGCGGCCGCAGCGATGCCGCCTGCTGCGATGATCAAATGGCGTCGGGACATCGAGGACATCGTGGTTCTCCGTGCTGGGAAAGCATCCTGATGTTAGGCCCGAGTTGTGAACGGGTTCCAACGAATCCCGATCACAATGCCGGGTCAAAACCGCGCATGCCGATCAGCGGAGATTGATTTGCGTCCGACCTCGGCAAACCAAAAAGGGCGGCCCCAGGGCCGCCCTTTTCGTAACAGTCGATTTGCTAGTCGATTGGCCTGGGCTTACTCGCCGGCAGCTTCGCGCGGCGCCGCAGCCTCGGTCTTCTGCGTGGCCTCGAGGTCCTCGCCGGTCGTCTGGTCGACGGCCTTCATCGACAGGCGGGTCTTGCCGCGATCGTCGAAGCCGAGCAGCTTGACCTTGACCTTGTCGCCTTCCTTGACGACGTCGGAGGTCTTCTGCACGCGGTTGGCCGCGAGCTGGCTGATGTGGACGAGGCCGTCCTTGGCGCCGAAGAAGTTCACGAACGCGCCGAACTCCATCACCTTGACGACGGTGCCCTCGTAGATCTGGCCGACCTCCGGATCGGAGGCGATCGACTTGATCCACTTGATCGCAGCCTTCATCGCCTCGCCATCGTTGGAGGCGACCTTCACGGTGCCGTCGTCCTCGATGTTGACCTTGGCGCCGGTCTTCTCGACGATCTCGCGGATCACCTTGCCGCCGGTGCCGATCACTTCGCGGATCTTGTCGGTGGCGATCTTGAAGGTCTCGATGCGCGGTGCGTATTCGCCGAGCTCGGCGCGCGCCGCGGTCAGCGCCTTGGCCATCTCGCCGAGGATGTGGATGCGCCCTTCCTTGGCCTGGCCAAGCGCAACCTTCATGATCTCCTCGGTGATGCCCTCGATCTTGATGTCCATCTGGAGCGAGGTGATGCCCTGGTCGGTGCCGGCGACCTTGAAGTCCATGTCGCCGAGATGATCCTCGTCACCGAGGATGTCCGACAGCACCGCGAAACGCTGACCTTCGAGGATCAGGCCCATGGCGATACCGGCGGTCGGCCGCTTCAGCGGCACGCCGGCGTCCATCAGCGACAGCGAGGCACCGCAGACCGAAGCCATCGAGGACGAGCCGTTCGACTCGGTGATCTCGGAGACCACGCGGATCGTGTACGGGAACTCGTGGTGCGGCGGCAGCACCGGGTGGATCGCGCGCCAGGCGAGCTTGCCGTGGCCGATCTCGCGGCGCTTGGTGCCGCCGAGGCGGCCGGTCTCGCCGACCGAGTAGGGCGGGAAGTTGTAGTGCAGCAGGAACGTTTCCTTGTAGGTCCCCGACAGTGCATCGATGTACTGCTCGTCCTCGCCGGTGCCGAGCGTGGTCACGACCATCGCCTGGGTTTCACCGCGGGTGAACAGCGCCGAGCCGTGGGCGCGCGGCAGCACGCCGGCTTCGGCGATGATGTTGCGCACGGTCTTGGCGTCGCGGCCGTCGATGCGCTTGCCGGTGTCGAGGATGTTCCAGCGAACGATCTTGGCTTCCAGTTCCTTGAACACGCCGGCGACGCGGAGCTTGTCGTATTTCGGCTCCTGACCTTCCGGGAAGAAGTGCGCGAGCACCTTCTCCTTGACGGCGCCGACCGCGGCATAGCGTTCCTGCTTGACCGGGATCGCGTAGGCATTGCGGAGCTCCTGCTCGGCGATGCCGAGCATCTCCTTCTCGATCTCCGAATTGTCGATCGTGGTGACTTCGCGCGGCTCCTTGGCGGCCTTCTCGGCGAGCTCGATGATCGCGTTGATGACGGGCTGGAAGTGGCGGTGGCCGAACATGACCGCGCCGAGCATCACGTCTTCGTTGAGCTCCTTGGCTTCCGATTCCACCATCAGCACGGCGTCCGCGGTGCCGGCGACGACGAGATCGAGCTGGGTCTCGGTCATCTCGTCGAGCGTCGGGTTGAGCACGTATTCGTCATTGGCAAAGCCGACGCGCGCAGCGCCGATCGGGCCCTTGAACGGCGCGCCCGACAGGGTCAGGGCGGCGGAGGCGGCGACCAGCGAGACGATGTCCGGATCGTTCTCCATGTCGTGCGACAGGACGGTGACGATCACCTGGGTCTCGTTGCGCCAGCCGTCGACGAACAGCGGACGGATCGGGCGGTCGATCAGGCGGGAGACCAGCGTCTCCTTCTCGGTCGGACGGCCTTCGCGCTTGAAATAGCCGCCGGGAATGCGGCCGGCCGCGTAGGTCTTCTCCTGGTAGTCGACCGTGAGCGGCAGGAAGTCGACGCCTTCGCGCGGTGCCTTCGCCGCGACGACGGTGGCAAGCACCACGGTCTCGCCGTAGGTCGCCATCACGGCGCCGTCGGCCTGGCGGGCGATCTTGCCGGTTTCAAGTTTGAGGGGACGTCCACCCCAGTCGATCTCGACGGAATGCGTATTGAACATTTCGGTCTTCTTTCATGGTTTCACGAAAGCATGGCGCCCTGAAACACAAAGACCATGCCAAGACGGCGAGACACTGACACGCGGTTGCGATCAGTATCCGGCGATCCTGCCATGGTCCCTGGATTTCGGATGGCGTCCATCCCTTCGGTCATCTGGGCATCTTGCCCGGTCCAGCGGCCGGATTGCTGCTGGACGCTAGTGTGCATGGCGCGACTGCCATGCTGCGCATGATCATCTTTCGACAATTCGAAAGCCCGAGTTCACGGACGACCATGCGAAAACGCGCGCGAACCCTCGCGCGCGTGCTTCTCAAATCAACGACGGATGTTGTGCTTTTCGAGCAGCGCCTTGTAGCGCGCCTCGTCCTTGCGCTTGATGTAGTCAAGCAGGGAGCGACGCGTCGACACGAGCTTCAGGAGGCCGCGGCGGGAATGGTTGTCCTTCACATGGCTCTTGAAGTGCTCGGTGAGGTTATTGATGCGTTCCGACAGGATCGCGACCTGAACCTCGGGCGAGCCGGTGTCGCCGGCTTTGTTGGCATTCGTCTTGATGACTTCCGCTTTGCGTTCGGCGGTAATCGACATCGTCAGTTACTTTCATTGTTGCGAGCCGGACCGGCAGTCAGTCCGTTCAGGTTGAACACGCGCTTGGGGATGAGTTCGCCATTGCCAATTTCGGCAAGCGCGAGAAGCCGGCCTGCCACCGTGACATAGACTGTGCCGCTGGTATTGGGCGCATCCCGTCCGCGCAACAAAACGGCCTGGCCCCTGTGGAGCCTTGCCGCATCAGCCCGTGTGACGGCCAGTGCCGGGATGTCGTCCAGCGCGGTCTCAACGGGCAAAAGCGCGTCGGCGAGGCTGCCCTCGCCAGACGCGGCTCTATTGCATAAAGCCTCCAACTGTTCCAGCGGAATCATGTCCCGTTCGGTAAACGGACCGACAAGGGTCCGCCGCAGGGCGCAGATATGGCCGAAACAGCCGAGAATCCGGCCCATATCGCGGGCCAGGGCCCGGACATAGGTTCCCTTGCCGCACTCGGCCTCGAACACGGATTGGCCGTTATCTCCATGTTCCACAAGGGTTAATTCGTGGATCTCGACCGGGCGGGGCTTCAGTTCCACGGTCTCGCCATCGCGCGCCAGGTCATAGGCGCGCTCGCCTTGCACCTTGATCGCCGAATATTGCGGCGGGATCTGCTCGATCACCCCGGTGAAGCGCGGCAAAAGTTCCCGGATCGAATCCGCGGTCGGCCGGCTCTCGCTGGTCCTGACCGGCCGCCCCTCGGTGTCGTCGGTGTCACGCTCCTCGCCCCAGCACACCGTGAAGCGGTAGCGCTTGCGGCCGTCCATCACGAACGGCACCGTCTTGGTGGCCTCGCCCAGCGCGATCGGCAAGCCGCCGGAGGCGAGCGGATCGAGCGTGCCGGCATGGCCGGCGCGCTTGGCCTGGAACAGGCGCTTGAGCACCGCGACCGCCTGCGTCGAGGTCATGCCGATCGGCTTGTCGAGCACCACCCAGCCGTGGACGTCGCGCTTGTCGCGGCGCGGCTGCTGGTTCTGTCTGCCCTGCTTCTGGCGCGGGTCGTTGTTGGTGCGGCGCGCATCGTCGGTGCGCTGGCCGGCAAAAGCATCCCGCTCAGCGTCGCGCGCGTCGGCATCCTTCGCGTCGATAACGCCGTTGGTCGTCATCACAGTCATCACTCGTCGTCCGAATCGGGTGCAAGGTCTCGCTGCACCGCAGGTGTCCGCAGTAGTTTCTCGATGCGCTCCGCCTCGTCGAACCGCTCGTCGACGCGGAAGCGAATGTCGGGTGCAAATTTCAGGTTGACGCGATGCGCGATCTCGCCGCGAAGGAACTTCTTGTTGCGCTCGAGCGCTGATATCACCGTGTCGGTGTCGCGGCCGCCGAGCGGCATCACATAGATCGTCGCGAGCTTCAGGTCCGGCGACATGCGCACCTCGGGAACGGTGATGATGTGGCCTTCCAGATCGGGATCGTGGACCTCACCCTGTGACAGAATCTCGGCAACTGCATGGCGAACCGTTTCGCCGACGCGCAGCTGACGTTGCGATCCGCCGGGGCTGGAGCTCTTCTTTTGACGGGGCATGACCTTCTTCCAAAACCGTCACGCCCGCAGGCCTTGGCCGCGGGCATCAATGTCTAGCTTTGCTTTCAATCAGACAATGCGCTGGTGGCCGGACCAAAGTCCGGCCGCGCAGTCGCATTTTCAGTTAAATGGACCCAACGCTTCGTAAGATTTGGACTTACAGAGAGCGCTGGATCGTCTCGATGCGGTAACACTCGATCACGTCGCCGACGCGCATGTCACCGTAGTTCTCGAACGCCATGCCACACTCCTGGCCGGCGACCACTTCCTTCACTTCATCCTTGAAGCGCTTCAGCGTCGACAGCTTGCCTTCGTGCACCACCACGTTGTCGCGGATCAGGCGAACATTGGCGCCGCGTTCCACGGTGCCGTCGGTGACGCGGCAACCCGCGACCTTGCCGACCTTGGAAATGTTGAACACTTCCAGGATCTGCGCGTTGCCCAGCATGGTTTCGCGCAGCGTGGGCGCGAGCAGGCCGGACATCGCCTTTTTGATGTCATCCACGAGGTCGTAGATGATGTTGTAGTAGCGGATCTCGATGCCGTTGCGCTTGGCCGCAGCCGCCGCTTCCTTGTTGGCTCGGACCGAGAAGCCGATGATCGCGGCGTTGAAGCCTTCCGCGAGCGTGACGTCGGATTCCGAGATGCCGCCGACGCCGGCATGCAGGATGCGGGCGGCGACCTCGTCGGTGCCGAGCTTCTCGAGCGAGCCCAGGATCGCTTCCAGTGAGCCCTGCACGTCGGCCTTGACGATCAGCGGGAACTCCTTGCGGCCCGCGGTCTTCAGCTGCGACATCATCTGCTCGAGCGAGCCGCGCATGCCGGAAATCGAGGCAGCCGCGTTCTCGCGCTTCTGGTGCGCGCGGTAGCTCGTGACCTGGCGGGCGCGGGCTTCGTTCTCGACAACGGCGAGACGGTCGCCGGCTTCCGGCGGACCGTTGAAGCCGAGCACCTCGACCGGCACGGACGGACCGGCCTCCTCGAGATTCTCGCCCTGGTCGGAGATCAAGGCGCGGACACGGCCCATTTCGGCGCCGGCCACGATGATGTCGCCGATGCGCAGCGTGCCGCGCTGCACCAGCACGGTCGCGACCGGACCGCGGCCGCGATCGAGCTTGGCTTCGATCACGGTGCCTTCCGCCGGACGCTGCGAATTGGTCTTCAGGTCGAGGATTTCGGCCTGCAGCGCGATCATCTCGAGCAGCCGGTCGAGATTGGTCTTGTTCTTGGCCGAGACCTCGACGTCGACGACGTCGCCGCCGAGCGATTCGACCTGCACCTCGTGCTGGAGCAATTCGGTGCGCACGCGCTCGGGGCGCGCGTCGGGCTTATCGATCTTGTTGATCGCCACGATCATCGGCACCTTGGCCGCCTTGGCGTGGTTGATCGCTTCGATCGTCTGCGGCATCACGCCGTCATCGGCCGCGACCACCAGCACGACGATGTCGGTGACCTTGGCGCCGCGGGCGCGCATCGCGGTGAACGCGGCGTGGCCGGGCGTGTCGATGAAGGTGATCTTGGTGCCGCTCTCGGGCGACAGCACCTGATAGGCGCCGATATGCTGGGTGATGCCGCCGGCTTCGCCCGACACCACGTTGGCATGGCGCAGCGCGTCGAGCAGCGAGGTCTTGCCGTGGTCGACGTGGCCCATGACGGTGACCACGGGCGAACGCGGCTCGGTGTCGGTGGAATCGTCGACGACGTCGAACAGGCCTTCTTCCACGTCGGACGCGGCGACGCGCTTGACGGTGTGGCCGAGTTCTTCGGCGATCAGCTGTGCGGTGTCGGCATCGATCACGTCGGTGATCTTGTGCATCGCGCCCTGCTTCATCAGCATGCGGATGACGTCGACCGCGCGCTCCGACATCCGGTTCGCGAGTTCCTGGATCGCGATCGCTTCCGGAATGACGACTTCGCGGATCAGCTTTTCCTTCTGCTCGTTTGCGGCGTGACCCTTCAGGCGCTGGGTACGGCGGCGGAACGAGGCGATCGAGCGCTCGCGCACGTCATCGGCGTTGAGCGCGGTGACGACGGTCAGGCGTCCGCGCTGCTTCTGCGGACCGGGCTTGTGAGTGGTCTTCGGGGCCGCGACGGGACGCACGGCGCCGCCGGGGCGGCGCACCAGACGCGGACCTTCGTCCTCGTCCGCCTCGGCGGCAACGGCCGGCGGCCGCCCCGGGGCAGCAGGCGTACGCGCAGCAGGCGTCGTGGTCGTTGTCGGGCGGGCTGCGCCGGGCGCACGGGCGGCCGGAGCAGACGCAGTTCCGGCTCCAGCAGGCTTGGCGGGAGCAGCGACAGGTGCCGCACCGGGCTTGGCCTCGCCTTCGCCAAAGCGGCGCTTGGCCTCGACCTCGGCCTTGCGCTTGGCCTCTTCCTCGTGGCGATGGCGTTCCTCTTCCGCCTTGCGGCGGGCCTCGGCGGCCTCGCGCTCTGCCTTCTCGGCAGCCTCGCGGACGGCGCGGCGCTTGGCTTCCTCTTCGGCCTGGCGGCGTTCTTCGATATCGCGCTGACGGGCGTCGGCCAGCGCGCTGGCACGCGCGGAACGCTCGTCCTCGGTCAAGGTCGGCAGCACCACGCCGGAGCGGGTGTTACGCTGTTGCTGGCCGGGAGGCGGGCCCGAGGGGCGGCCGAGCGGCGGCCTGGCGGCGGGCGCCGCCGGCTTTGCAACCACGGGTTCCGGCGCATGCGCCTCGCCGGGGCCATCGCCACCGACGCGGCGCTTGCCGCGCTTCTCGACCACGACCTGCTTGGTCCGGCCGTGGCTGAAGCTCTGGCGCACGGTGCCCGTCTCGACGCGCGGCTTCAGCGACAACGTCTTGCTCGGGACACTCAAAGTCTTGTCGCCAGGGGTCTTGGTATCAACCATTCAGCAGTCCTAATCTCGTTTCGCTGTGCGTTTGCCGCACAAATCCTTCAACGTGTCGTCGTTTGCTGAGCATGACCGGTCGGAAAGACGGCGTCCGCCTTCCCGGATCACGCTCTGGAATTTCTGGCCGCTTCGGCGGTCTTGTCGTCGTCGGCCATCCGGTATCGGACCAGCATCTGGCAGCGCGACAGGAACGTCTTGCTCGCTGGGCCCGCGAGCAGCGCAGCATGTATCACATTTGACCGCCCAAGTGCCAAATCCAATTCTTCCGACGTCAAAACATTGACGACGGGGATTACCGGCGATTCACCACGTTTTTCGCCCCTTTGCCTGACGATCGCGTCCAATTTGCGGATTCCGTCCGCTGCGCCGTCGGAAGCGTGGATCAGGGCTGCAGTTTCGTTCCGGTTGAGTGCGTCCTCGACCTTGCCGAAGCCCGAGACGACCTGACCGGCCTTGGCGGCCATCGCCAGGGCCTCGGTGACGCTACGCACCAGGAGGGTGTCGGTGTCGGTGGGGAGGGTCGGCGCGACGCGGACGTCGCGCTTGAATCCCTTGCTAAATTGGTGACGGCGGACCGCTTCCGCAACGCTGCGCCGCGATGCGGAAACCCATAATCCGCGGCCGGGCAGCTTGCGCTTGAGATCCGGGATCACCTCGCCCGTGGGCGCAATGACGAACCGGATCAGCTCGTCGATCGGACGCACCTCGCGGCTGACCGCGCACATCCGCGTGGTCGCGGACTTCTGCGTCCGCGGTCCATCGTCGAGATCGGGGTCAGCCTGAGCCAGCATCCGTCGGGCATCTCCTTACGAAGCCGTCGTTTCTGCTTCGGCGGCCTCGGCCTCCTCGGCAGGCTTGGCGAGGTCGGCCTCGGTGATCCAGCCGGCCTTCAGACGGGCCTGCATGATCATGGCCTCGGCCTCGTCGCGCGAGATCTCGATGCCGTCGAGGAACCCGGCATGCTTGGTCGGCTCGCCGCCTTCCTTGCGCTCCGTCCAGCCGACCAGATCGTCGGTGGCGCAGCCGGCGAGATCCTCGACCGTCTTGACCTCGTTCTCGCCGAGCTTGACCAGCATCTTGCCGGTGATGCCGGGCACGTCCTTCATGGCGTCCTCGACGCCGAGTTCCTTGCGCTTGGCTTCCAGTTCCGCCTCGAGTTGTTCCAGATATTCGCGGGCGCGGGTCTGCAGCTCGTTGGCGGTCTCCTCGTCGAAACCCTCGATGCCGGCGAGTTCCTTGACGTCGACCAGCGCGAGTTCCTCGACCGAGGTGAAGCCTTCGGAGGCGAGCAGCTGGCCGACCACCTCGTCGACATTGAGCGCTTCCATGAACACGCGGGTCGAGTTCTCGAAGTCGGCCTGGCGGCGCTCCGACTCTTCCTGCTCGGTCAGGATGTCGATGTCCCAGCCGGTCAGCTGCGAGGCGAGGCGGACGTTCTGGCCGCGGCGGCCGATCGCCAGCGACAGCTGGTTGTTGGTGTCGGGAACCACGACCTCGATGCGCTCGCGGTCCTCGTCGATCACGACCTTGGCGACTTCGGCCGGCGCCAGCGCGTTGACGACGAAGGTCGCGATGTCGGGCGACCACGGGATGATGTCGATCTTCTCGCCCTGCAGCTCGTTCACCACGGCCTGCACGCGCGAGCCGCGCATGCCGACGCAGGCGCCGACCGGGTCGACCGAGGAATCGCGCGAGATCACGCCGATCTTGGCGCGCGAGCCCGGATCGCGGGCGACCGCCTTGATCTCGACGATGCCGTCGTAGATCTCCGGCACTTCCTGCGCGAACAGCTTCGCCATGAACTGCGGATGGGTGCGCGACAGGAAGATCTGCGGACCGCGGGTCTCGCGGCGGACGTCGAAGATATAGGCGCGGACGCGGTCGCCGTTGCGGAACACTTCGCGCGGCAGCATCTCGTCGCGGCGCACGATCGCTTCGCCGCGGCCGAGGTCGACGATCACGCTGCCATATTCGACGCGCTTGACGATGCCGTTGACGATGTCGCCGATGCGGTCCTTGAATTCCTGGTACTGCCGGTCGCGCTCGGCCTCGCGCACCTTCTGCACGATCACCTGCTTGGCCGACTGCGCGGCGATGCGGCCATATTCCAGCGGCGGCAGCGTGTCGGCGATGGTGTCGCCGACCTGGGCGCCCGGATTGGCGCGCTGCGCGTCGTGCAGCGAAATCTGGTTCGACGAGTTCTCGACGACGTCGACCACCAGCATGTGGCGGGTCAGCCGCAGCTCGCCCTTCTTGGCATCGATCTCGGCATGGACGTCGGTCTCGCTGCCGTAGCGGGCACGCGCGGCCTTGGCGATGGCGTCTTCCATCGCCGCGATCACGATGGAGCGGTCGATCGACTTTTCGCGCGCAACTGCGTCTGCGATCTGCAGCAGTTCGAGTTTGTTGGCGCTGACTGCCATGGCTTAGTCTCCTTCGGATGGATCGATCTCGCCACGGCGCGCGCGCTCGGCCGCCAGGCGGTGCTTTTTGGTGTTGGTCGGGGCCGGCTTCTTGCCGGGCATGTGAGCAGGCTTGTCACCAGGCTTGGGTTTCGGCTTCTGGCTCTTCGCCGGATCGCTCTTCTTGGCGTGGGCCGGTTGCGGCGGCGCGAGGCCGAGCTCGCGGCGCAGCTCGCGCTCGGCGGCCTTGCCGCGGCGCATCGATTCCTCGATCAGCTCGTCGGTCAGGACCAGCCGCGCGTCCGAGATGTCCTCCATCACCAGGAGAACCTCGGCGTCCTCGTCGGGACGCGGATCGTCGCGCCTGATGCGCACCGCATCGCCCTCGACGCCGGCAAGCACGCCGCGGAACCGCTTGCGGCCCTGATGCGCCACCGCCATCTCGATCTTCACGAGATGCCCGGTATAGCGCTCGAAGTCGGAGCGGCGCACCAGCGGGCGGTCGATGCCAGGCGAGGAGATTTCCAGCCGGTAGGCGCGCTCGATCGGGTCGGCGACATCGAGCACCGGCGACAGCGCGCGCGAGATCGCCTCGCAATCCTCGAGCTGCATCGAGCCGTCGGGCCGCTCCGCCATGATCTGCACGGTGCAGCCGGCATCGCCCGAGACCTTGATGCGCACCAGGCGATAGCCCATGCCCTGCAGCACCGGGACCGCGACGGCGGCGACGCGCGCCGCAACCCCGGGCTCGACGACGAGACGCGGCTCGGCGAGCAGTTCGGTGTCCACGGACGTGGCGGTCGGTTCGGTCATATCCAGTGTCAAAGGCTGTCTAAGGTCTAAAGGCTGCTGAGGTCTGTTGTGTTGTTCAGATGGCCTTAAGGGGCCGCTAACGCTACCCAAACCGGACCCGGCCTCGCTGGGTCCCGTCAGGTAATAAAAAAGAGCGGGTCCCGGGGGGCCCACTCTCCTACGCGATCGTATGAGATACCATAAGTTGCGGTGGATATAGCTCTTTTGCCCGGGTCGGGCAAGGCCCCTCGGGTCCGGCGGGAGGCGATTTTACGGCTCCCCGGATGCCGGATCGATCTAACCCTCCGTTTACGAACGGGGCCATAGATTGCCGAAAATCGGCAGAAGTCGCCGGTTGGACAAGGCTCATGACGACAGCCCCTGCGCTGATTCCGGAACTCGACGACATCGTTCGCCGCGGCGACCCCAAGCGCCGCGCCGAGGCCGCGCGGCGGCTCGGCGAGCTGTTCCTGCAGGGCGCCGCGAGCTTCCGCCCCGACCATATCGACCTGTTCGACGGGGTGCTGACCAGCCTGGTGCCGCATGCCGAGCTTGCTGCGCGGGTCGATCTCGCCGAACGGCTCGCGCCCCTCGGCAACGCGCCGCGCCATCTGGTCGGGCACCTCGCGCGCGAGGACGAGGTCGCGATCGCGGGGCCGCTGCTGCGCCGATCGCCGGTGATTGATGAAAAGGTGCTGGTCGAGATCGCCAATGCCAAGGGCCAGGGCCATCTGCTCGCGATGGCCGAGCGGCCAAAGCTCTCGACCGCGCTGACCGACGTCCTTGTCCGCCGCGGCGATCGCGATGTGATCCGATGCGCGGCCGGCAATGCGGGCGCCGCGTTCTCGGATGCGTCCTTCGCGACGCTGGTGCGGCGCGCCGGCCAGGACGGCGTGCTGACGCTGCGGATCGGCCGCCGCGATGATCTTCCGCCCGAGCATCTGAAGGGCCTGCTCGCCGGCTCGATCGACGTGATCCGCCGCCGTTTGCATGCCGTCGCCAAGCCGGAGCGCCAGGCCGAGATCAAGCTCGCGATGAACGAGATCGAGGGTGTGATCGTTCAGGTCGAGGGCCGCGACTTCACGGCTGCGCAGCGCGCCATCCTGGCGCTGTACCGCGCCGGCGAATTGAACGAGGCCGCGGTGGCCGGCTTCGCAAAGGCCTTCAAATATGAGGAATGCGTGGCGGCGCTCGCCGCGATGGCCGGCGTGAAAATCGTCACGCTCGATCGCCTGATCTCCGGCGACCGTTACGATCCGATCCTGATCGCCAGCAAGACGATCGGCTTCGAATGGCCCACCGTGCGCGCCCTGATCCTGATGCGGCTCGGGCCGAACCGCGTGCCGTCTCCTGCCGATATCGAAGGTGCGCGGGTGAATTTCGTGCGCCTGATGCCGTCAACGGCGCAGCGCGTCGTGGAGTTCTGGAAGTCGCGCTAGTTCACGCTAACAGCTCTTGGCTCCGTCATCCTGAGGAGCGCCGCAGGCGCGTCTCGAAGGATGCGCGGCCACAGTCGGGCTGTCGACCCTTCGAGACGCGCGTTCCGCGCTCCTCAGGGTGACGGACTAGAGTCGTTCCGCTATGCTTTCCGCAAGGCGCGACACAGCGCCAACGGGGAGATCGCCATGCTGACGGACGCCGACATCCAATCGCACGCCGCGCGGATCCGCGACGACGGATACACCGTGTTCGAGCGCGCCGCCTCGCCGGATTTGGTCGAGGGGTTGAAGGCGGCGGTGCTGAGAATCGAGCGCGAGCACAATCTCGCACCTGCCAGGACGTCGTTCGAAGGCTTCAAGACGCTGCGCATCAACAACCTCCTGACCTATGACGATCTGTTCTGGGAGGTGCCGCTGCATGACAACGTGCTGCCGGTGGTCGAACGCGTGCTGGACAGGGAATGCCTGCTCTCGTCGTTCTGCTCGCTGGTGCTCGGGCCCGGCCAGGAGGCGCAGCCGATTCACGAAGACACCCAATTGATCCCGCTGCCGCGGCCGCACATTCCGATCACGATCAATGCGATCTGGGCGCTGTCCGATTTCCGCGACGACAACGGCGCGACGCGGATCATCCCGCGCAGCCACAAACTCGATTCGTCCCCCGAATACGGCAAGGAGTACGACGTGGTCACCGCGACCATGCCGGCCGGCAGCGTGATGCTGTTCGACAGCGCGCTGTGGCATGGCGGCGGCGCCAACACCAGCGACGCCAGGCGCTTTGCCTTCTCTTGCGCCTATTGCTGGGGCTGGATGCGGCAGCAGGAGAACCTGCAACTCGGCATTCCGCGCGAGACTGCGGCCCGCTTTCCGCGCCGTTTGCAGGAATTGTGCGGCTACAGCGTCTACAAGGGCCAGTTCGGCCACATCGACAATCACGATCCGATCGAACTGCTCGGCCGCGAGCGCGGCAAGCGGATGGTGTGGGAGGCGACCGACATCAGGAAGGCGCGGCTGGCGGAAGTGAAGGGCTAACTGTTCGTCATTCCGGGGCGGCGCGATAGCGACGAACCCGGAATCTCGAGGTTCCGGGTTCGATGCTGCGCATCGCCCCGGAACGACGACACTAAGGCGTGCGTCGAAACCTCAAATACGCCGCCTTGCGCCCCTCGCGCTCGGCCTTGGCGCCGTAGCGCGTCATCGTGTAGTTCGGCCACGGCTGTTGCCAGTCGATCGCGCGCTCGGCGAGCCAGGCGAAGTCGGGCGAGCGCATCAGATGCGCCAGCGTCCAGGCGCAGTAGTCGTCGATATCGCTGACGAAGCGGAATTCGCCGCCCGGCGGCAGCAGCCGCGTCATCGCAGTGACCGTCGCATCCTGCACGAAGCGCCGCTTCCAGTGCCGCCGCTTCGGCCAGGGATCGGGATGAATCAGGTCGATGCGCGCAAGCGAGCGCTGTGGCGCCCAGGCCAGCAGTTCGGCCGCGTCGCCGGCGAACAGGCGAATATTGCCGATATTCAGCGCCTCGATCTGGGTCAGGATCTTCGCCATGCCGTTGACATAGGGCTCGCAGCCGATGAAGCCCGTGGTCGGAAAGGCCTGTGCCTCCGCGATCAAATGCTCGCCGCCGCCGAAGCCGATCTCGAGCCTGACATTCCCGATGCCGTCATCGAACAACTCGGTCAGCGCCTCGGGCGCGGGCGCCGAGATGTCGACGGCCAGATGCGGCAGCAGAGTGCCGATCAGGTCGGCCTGATGCGGGCGCAGCTTATGGCCCTTGCGCCGCCCGAAGAACGAGCCGCGCGCATGCGCCATCGCGCCGTCGTCGGGGGAATCGCGATCGCCGCGGTCGCCTGGAGCCGGTGTCATCGCAGCGTTTGATAGAGACGGTGGAGCAGCCGCGCGCGCGGCTCGATCGACGAGATGTAGAGCTGCTCGTAATGGGTATGCGCGCCCTTGCCGTCGACGCCGAGGCCGTCGAGGGTCGCGGTGTGCGGGGCGGTGAAATTGCCGTCGGAGCCGCCGCCGGTGAACACATCCACCAGCTCGAAGCCGAGCTCGGCGGCCAACCCCTTGGCGTGCTCGTAGAGGGCGGCGCCGGCGTTGCTTTTCTCATAGGGCGGACGGTTCAATTCGCCCGATATCTTCACGCTGACGCCCTCGGTGCGTGAGGTGATCCCGAGGATCTTTGGTACCAGCTCGTCGGCGTCGGCCATGGTCGGCACGCGCATGTCGACTTCCGCATAGGCCTCTTCGGCGATCACATTCGGCTTGGTGCCGCCGCGGACGACACCGACATTGACGGTGACGCCGCGCTCGAGGTCGTTCATCGCCTCCAGCGCCTGGATCACATTGCCGAGTTCCCGGATCGCGCTGCGGCCGTCCTCGGGGCGCGTGCCGGCATGGGCCGGCGCGCCCTTGATGAACACGTCGAACCGCGCAACGCCCTTGCGTCCGGTGACGATCTTGCCGCCGTCGCGCGCCGGCTCGGTCACCAGCACGTATTTGGCCTTGCGGCCCTCGGCCTCGATCAGCGCCCGCGAGGTCGGGCTGCCGATCTCCTCGTCCGAGACGTAGAGCTGGGTGATGCCGAGCGGCGGGCGCGCGCCGTCGGCGCAGGCCTGCCTGAATGCATGATAGGCGAGGTAGGCGCCGCCCTTCATGTCGTAGATACCGGGGCCGAACGCGCTGTCGCCGTCGACCTGGAATGGTAACCGTTCGATGAATCCCATCGGATGGACTGTGTCGAGATGGCTCAGCACCAGGATGCCCGGCGCGTCCTGGCCCCAGGACGAGCGCGTCACCAGGTGATCGCCGCAGCCGTCGCGTCCCGCAATCCGCTCCACCGTGGCCGGCAGGTCGCGATAGCCCGACGCGACGAGATCAGCCAGCTTGTTGACCTGATCGGGCCGCTCCGTCGGAGATTCGATCTCGACCCAGCGGCGGATGCCGTCGAGAATCACGGCGGTTTCGAACGGATTGCTGGACATGCTGTTGTCGTCGCCTGTGAATTCGCTTTGTCATTGCGCGCACGCGCCAAAGCATGATCCGAAATCATGCTCAAACGAGGCGCTAAAGCGCGATGATGCTCAAGCTGAACTCATCGCGTTAGCGTACGCTGGAATGGCATATTCCAGATTTGACGATCGCTCAAACGGATATGGCTGAATCAGACCTGCTCGGCAGCCTCGCGCGCCGCGATCTGCTCGACCAGTTCGACGATGCTGCGGCGGAGCTTGGCGTCCGCAATCCGCGTGAAGGCGCGGGTCAGGGCCAGGCCCTCGGCGGTTGCCAGAAAATCGGAGACATAGGTCGGCGAGGCGCCCTCGCTGAAGCCGTCGGCGGTCTTGACCCCACTCGGGCCGCCGTCGAACAGGAAAGAAACCGGCACCTGCAGGATTTCGGAGATCTGCTGCAGCCGGCTGGCGCCGACGCGGTTGGTGCCCTTCTCGTATTTTTGCACCTGCTGGAACGTCAGGCCTAACGCCTCGCCCAGTTTCTCCTGGCTCATGCCGAGCATGATGCGTCGCATCCGGACGCGGCTGCCGACATATTTGTCAACAGGATTGGGCGCTTTGGTGGACATCTCCAACTCTCCTAAGGGATTGCGCGCCCGTGGATGAGGCAAGTTGGAAGTGGAGTATGCCTCAGGCGCCGGTGCCGTCAAATCCTGCAAGGAGGATCGGGACGAAATGCGGACAATTTGCGCAAAGGGGCTGACTTGGCTTGTGATTTCGCGTGGACCCGTACAATGCGAAGTGCACGGTCGATCTGTCAACTGGTGGAATCATACTGAGGTAAATTTCGACGTTTTTTCGGGTTCGCGACAACCGGCGATATGCAGCCGTCAGGGTTTTCGCCTCACAAACCGCCGCCGCAACACGAACGCCAGGGCTGTGATCACAATCACAGCGGCGGGGATGTTCCCGACACGCGCGTAGATCGTCGGCGCGATGGCCGCCGGCAGGCCGGCATCGAGCACGCCTTCGATGCCGAGCCCGAGTTGTGCGACGATCCGGCCGACGGGGTCGATGACGGCCGAGATGCCCGTATTTGCGGCGCGGACCATCGGCAGGCCTTCCTCGATGGTGCGCAGCCGGGCCTGTTGCAGGTGCTGGTAAGGGCCGGTCGAGATTCCGAACCATCCGTCATTGGTGACATTGACGATCCAGCCGGGACGGTCGTCGCGGCTTACGACATTGCCGGGAAAGATCGCCTCGTAGCAGATCAGGGGCAGGGCGCGCGGTGCATTCGGAATATCGAGCGTCCGGCGGATCGTGCCGGGAATGTAGCCGCCCTGCACCTTGGTGAGTTGCACGAAGCCGACCTTCTCCATCCAGTCCTGGAACGGCAGATATTCTCCGAACGGGACAAGATGCAGCTTGTCGTAGACCGCAAGCACGCTGCCGTCGTGGTCGATGACGTAGATGGAATTATAGGCGCGCGTGACGCGGACGCCGGGCGGCAGATCGGGCGCGCGCACCGAACCGGTGATCAGCACGGTTCCCTTCGGCAGCAGGTCGGCGATCTGCGCCATCGCGTCGGCTTCCTTGGTCAGGAAGAACGGAAACGCGGATTCCGGCCAAATCAGGATGGTGGCATCCTTCACGCCGGTGGCGTGCGGCCCGGAGGCGCGATCCGACAGGGTGAGATATTTCTGCATCACCGCCGCCTTGGCGGAGTAGTTGAACTTGGCGTCCTGCTGCAAATCGGGCTGCATGATGCGCAGCTTGACGCCGTCGACCATCCTGGTCGGCTGCTGCGCGAGGCGGACCACGCCGAACACCAGCATCGCTGCCAGAACCAGCACCGCCGCCGCCGGGGCACGCCACGGCTTGCGGCCGCGCGAGGCGCCGTCGATCAACACGGCCGGGCTTGCGAAGATCGCGACGGCCAGGAACGTCATGCCCCACAGCCCGATCAGCGACGCGGTCTGGGCCAGCGCAAGCGGCTCGGTCAGTGCGTAGCCGAACGCATTCCACGGAAAGCCGCTGAGGAGATGGCCGCGCAGCCATTCCGAAATCGTCAGGCTGACCGCGAGCGCCAGCACGCGCAAGGCGTCGCGCGGCCAGATCAGCCGCGCCAGCGCGAAGCCGAACGCAGTGAACAAAGCGAGATAGGCAGGCAGGCCGAGCACCGCGAACGGCGTCAGCCAGGCGAAGGTGTCCGCATCGACGAAAAAGGCGTAGCCGATCCAGTACAGGCCCGGCACGAAATAGCCGAGGCCGAACCAGAACCCGGACAGCGCCGCGGCGGGCAGACCGCGCCAGCGGCCGGCCGCGCTGCCGTCGATCAGCCAGACCGCGATGGAAAAGGTGAGAAACAGAACCGGCCAGGCGTTGAACGGCGCCATCGCCAGCGCAGACAGCGCGCCGGCCGTGAGCGCGAGGACGGCGCGTTTCCATCCCCAGGTCAGGATGATTGCAAGGCCGATCGATCGGAGCTTGTCGGACAGCCTCACTGCGGACCGGCTCCCTCGCCGGGCGGCGGCATGTTGTCGTTCGCCTGCGGGTTTCCGGAGTCCGGCGCCTGCTCGCGGCGCCGCTCGCGCTCCTTGCGCGGCGTCGGCCGTTCCTTGCGCGCGGTGATGCGCACGCGCTTGACCCGCCGCGGATCGGCGTCGAGCACCTCGACCTCGTAATTGCCGGGTCCCGAAATCACCTCGCCGCGCACCGGCAGGCGCCCAACGAACGATACGAGGTAGCCGCCGAGCGTCTCGACCTCCTCGCCGGCGTCGCCGATCACGAAATCCTCGCCGATCACCGAGCGGACATCGTCGAGGCTGGCGCGCGCATCGGCGATGAAGGAGTTGTCCGGCTGGCGAACGATGGACGGCGGCTCGTCGGAATCGTGTTCGTCGTCGATCTCGCCGACGATCTGCTCGACGATATCCTCGATCGACACCAGCCCGTCGGTGCCGCCATATTCGTCGACCACCAGCGCGAGATGGATCCGCGAGGCCTGCATCTGCGCCAGCAGGTCGATCGCGCGCATCGATGGCGGGATATAGAGCAGCTTGCGGATGATATTGGCTTCCGACAGCGGCAGCGCGAGGTCGACGCTGCGCAGATCGAGCCCCGCCGGGAACGGCTTCTTGCGCTTCGTCTTGGTCGCGTCGGTGACGCGGGCCTTCGCGGTCATGAAGGCGAGCAGGTCGCGGATGTGCACCATGCCCTCGGGGTCGTCGAGGGTTTCGTTGTAGACGACGAGCCGCGAATGCGCCGCGCTCTCGAACAGGCTCATCAATTCGCCGAGCGGAATGTCGCGCTTGACCGCGACGATGTCGGCGCGGTGCACCATGACGTCGGCGATCCGCCGCTCGTTCAGCGACAGGATGTTGCGCAGCATGGTGCGCTCGATCGCCGAGAAGCCGACATCGTCGGGTGTCGAGGCGTCGAGCACGACCTGCAAATCGTCGCGCACCGAGCCGGCCTTCCAGCCGAACAGCGTGCGGATCGCGCGCACCAGCCAGCCCTCGGCCGCCGGGCGCTGCACCTCGCCCTCGTGCACCACGGCGGGCAGGTTGCTCACGTTGCGCGGGTTGTCGTGGGTCGGTTCGGAATCCGGCATGTCAGGCGATCCGATCCGCATAGGGGTCGGGAATGCCGAGGGAAGAGAGGATCTCGCGCTCGAGCGCCTCCATGTCCTCGGCATCGTCGTCGTTCTCGTGGTCGTAACCGATCAGGTGCAGGAAGCCGTGCACCGCGAGATGGCTCAAATGATGGTCGAACGGCTTCTGCTCTTCATCGGCTTCCCGCCGCGTCGTCTCATAGGCGATCGCGATATCGCCGAGCATGCGCGGGGCATCGTCGGATCCGCTGGCGCCTTCCGGCTGCAGCGCCGGAAACGACAGCACATTGGTCGGCTTGTCGATGCTGCGCCAGTTGGCGTTCAGGGTGCGGATACCGGCATCGTCGGTCAGCATCACCGCAAGCTCGGCGTCGGCGACATCGGCATCGGCGATCTCGGCGGCAGCCTCGATGGCGCGGTGGATCACCGCGTCGGCATTGGGCTCGGCCTGCCAGCATTCGGCGGTGACGAGAACCTCGGTTGCAGGAAAAGCAGACACGTTGGTTTCAAAATCTGCGTTATGGCCGGATCCCGCATCGTGCGGGCTCGCGGCCGAAGCTATTGGTCTCAAGATCTGGCGTTTGCCGGCTTTTGCGGCAATCCCTCATAGGCGGCCACGATGCGCGCCACCAATTCATGGCGGATGACGTCCTCGGCCTTGAAATGCACCTGCGCGATGCCCTCGACGCCGTCGAGCAGCTTCACGGCTTCCGTGAGCCCCGAGGCCTGGCCGTGCGGCAGGTCGATCTGCGACGGGTCGCCGGTGACGATCATCCGGCTGTTCTCGCCGAGACGCGTCAAAAACATCTTCATCTGCATCGTCGTGGTGTTCTGCGCCTCGTCGAGGATGATGGCGGCATTGGTCAGGGTGCGGCCGCGCATGAAGGCAAGCGGCGCGATCTCGATCTCGTTGCCCTGCAGCGCGCGCTCGACGACGCGGGCGTCCATCAGATCGTACAGCGCGTCATAGATCGGGCGCAGATACGGATCGACCTTCTCCTTGAGGTCGCCGGGCAGGAAGCCGAGCCGCTCGCCGGCTTCCACCGCGGGCCGCGTCAGGATGATGCGATCAACCTCCTTGCGCTCGAACAACTGCGCGGCATGGGCGACCGCGAGCCAGGTCTTGCCGGTGCCGGCCGGGCCGATGCCGAACACCAGCTCATGCCGCTTCAGCGCGCGGATGTAGGAATCCTGCGCCGCGGTGCGGGCGCGCACCGGACGCTTGCGCAGATTGATGGTCTCGAAGGTCGGCTTGGCGGTCTTGTTGTCGAATTCGAACAGCGAGCCCTGCGCGATCACGGCGCGGATCGCGCCTTCGACCTCGCCCTGGTCGAGGTCGTGTCCCTCGACGGCCTGCGCGTAGAGCGTCTCCAGCACGCGCCGCGCCGCGTCGCAGCCGTCGCGGGAGCCTGCGATGGTCAGATGATTGCCGCGGGAATCGACCACGACGCCGAGCCGCCGCTCGATCAGCGCCAGATTTTGTCCGTAGGGGCCGACCAGCGCGGATGCCGCGCGGTTGTCGTCGAAATCGATGACGACCTGAGTTTCAGGGGGCCGGGTCTCAGGTGGCATTTGCATGTCGCGGTCAGGTTTGCGGCTGGGAGCGAGCGAAGACGAATCCGATGCGCTTTTGGGCAAGGATTTCAGGCTCCAATGGTCTGCGAAATGAGGCCGGGCGCGGGTCGCGGCGCGAGCTCGCCGATCAGGCTGTAGCGCTCGAGGCTGTCGATCCTCACCGGGAGGACCCGGCCGATGATGTCGTGCGACGCCATCACATGGGCGGGCTGCAGATAGGCGGTGCGGCCGACGATCTGGCCCGGATTGCGCGCGGCGCGCTCGAACAGCACATCGACCGTTGTGCCAATCGCAGCCCGGTTGAAGGCCGATTGCTGGCTGTCGATCAATTCCTGAAGCCGCCCCAAGCGCTCGTCCATCTCGGCTGCTGACACTGTCTCCCGCATCTCCGCCGCCGGCGTGCCCGGCCGTGGCGAATACTTGAATGAATACGCCGCAGCGTATCCGATTTGCGTGACAAGCGCGAGGGTGGCGGAAAATTCTTCCGCGGTCTCTCCTGGGAAGCCCACGATAAAATCTGATGAAAAAGCAATATCTTGCCGTGCGGCGCGGAACCGGTCGATGACGCGCCGGTAGTCATCGGCGGTATGTTTGCGGTTCATGGCGGCAAGGATCCGGTCCGACCCCGATTGCACCGGCAGGTGCACGAACGGCATCAGTTCGGGCAAATCGCGATGCGCCGCGATCAGGGCGTCGTCGACGTCGCGCGGATGGCTGGTCGAATAGCGCAGCCGCGTGACGCCTGGGATTGCGGCGAGCCGTTGCAACAATTTGCCGAGCGGCCAGACGCGGCCGTCGGGGCCTTCGCCGTGATAAGCGTTGACGTTCTGTCCGATCAGCGTGAACTCGCGCACGCCATTGTCGGCGAGCTGCTTCACATCGTCGATGATCCTGGTGACCGGACGCGAGACTTCCGCGCCGCGCGTGTAAGGCACCACGCAGAAGGTGCAGAACTTGTCGCAACCTTCCTGCACCGTGACGAAGGCGGAGATGCCGCGGGCGCGGATCGCATCCGGCTTCGGCTGCGGCAGGAAGCCGAACTTGTCCTCGACCGGGAATTCCGTTTCCAGCGCGCGGCCGTTTTGTTTGGCGCGCTTCAAGAGCTCGGGCAGATGATGATAGCTCTGCGGCCCGACCACGATGTCGACGGTCGGCGCGCGATGGATGATCTCGGCGCCTTCGGCCTGCGCGACGCAGCCGGCGACCGCGATCTTCATCTCGCGGCCCGCCCGCGCGGCCTCGTCCTTGGCGACGCGCAGCCGCCCGAGCTCGGAATAGACTTTCTCCGATGCCTTCTCGCGGATGTGGCAGGTGTTGAGGATCACGAGGTCGGCGTCTTCGGCGCTCGCGGTCTCGACAAAGCCCTCGCCGGCCAGCGTGTCCGCCATGCGTTGCGCATCGTAGACATTCATCTGGCAGCCATAGGACTTGATGTGCAGCTTGCGCGGCGTCGTCATGGAACCCTGAGAGCGAAAAATGGAAACGGCGCCATCGGGCGCCGGAGCTGAAATATAGCTTAAACCGGCGAAAATCCAGCGGTCTGGACGTCATTCCGGGGCGATGCGTCAGCATCGAACCCGGAATCTCGAGATTCTCGGTGCGCAATTGCGCACCTGAGGGTTCGCTCCCTTCGGTCGCGCCCCGGAATGACCTCGCAGGGTCAGTCAGCGCTCGCCGTGGCCCCCACCCGGGGCGATCAAATCGGGCAATTGGCGCATATCGGCGAAGGTTACGGCCGCGCCGGCCTGGCGCAGCATCCCCTCATGTTCCGCGGTGCAGTGGCTGCCGCCGTAAAAACCGAGCACGGTCATCCCGGCGGCACGGGCGCCGGTGACGCCGGCCACGCTGTCCTCGATCACGACGCAACGCGCAGGGGTCACGCCCATCTGCGTGGCCGCGAACAGGAAGAGATCGGGCGCCGGCTTGCCGCGCTTGACCTGCGTGGCGGAGAAAATATGCGGCGCCAGCTGGTCGTAGAGCCCGGCGCAGGTCAGGCCGTGATGGATCTTTTCCGGCGTGCCGCTCGACGCCACGCATTTCGGTAAGCCGAGCGCGGCGATCGCCTCGCCGACATGCGCGATGGCGCTGAGATCGTCGGCATAGAAGCTCAGCGTCGCGTGCTTGACCTCGGCCTCGAAGGTCTCGGGCAGCGCGCGGCCGATCTCGCTCTCGACGATCCGCCGCGCCTCGCGGTCGGACACGCCGAGGAAGCGCTTCAGCACGCCGTCAGGCGTAATCGGAAAGCCGTGCCGCGTCAGCGTTTCCGCATGCGCGCGACAGGAGATCACCTCGCTGTCGACCAGCACGCCGTCGCAATCGAAGATGACGAGATCGAATGTCATGGTCGGGTGACGCGTTCCCGCACGCGCCTAGGACTTGCTGTCTTCGTCGAGCGGGACGCAATACAGCTCGAGACGATGATCGACCAGCTTGTAGCCGAGCTTGCGCGCGATCTCGGCCTGCAGCTTCTCGATTTCCTCGGAGGTGAACTCGATCACCTTGCCGTCGCGCAGATTGATCAGATGGTCGTGATGGCTCTCCGGCATCTGCTCGTAGCGCGCGCGGCCCTCGCGGAAGTCGTGGCGCTCGATGATGCCGGCATCCTCGAACAACTTGACGGTGCGATAGACGGTCGAGATCGAGATCTTGTCGTCGACCGCAACGCAGCGGCGGTAGAGCTCCTCGACGTCGGGGTGATCCATGGCCTCCGCCAGCACGCGTGCGATCACGCGGCGCTGTTCGGTCATGCGCATGCCGGTCGCGGCGCAGCGCGCCTCGATGCCGGTATTCTTCTGCGCAGGCGTGATTTTCACCGTCGTCATGGGTCCTTGGCAGGTCCTTGGCCAGTCCTTGGGCCTTGGATGGCAGAGCAGGGCGCTGTTCTGCCATCGCGCCGATGTTACGACAAGTCGCGCCGCATCAGAAGCGCGTTCAAATGTTCCCCGCCGGGCTGCTTGTAGTAGCGTCCGCGGCGGCCGATCACGCCGAATCCGGCCCTTTCATAGAGCCGTCGCGCCGGCTGATTGTTCTCTTCCACCTCGAGGAAGATGGTTCGGATGCCGCGGCCGGCAAGATGGCCGAGATGGGTCAGCAGCAGGTCGCGCGACAGCCCGCGGCCGCGCTGATTGGAATCGATCGCAATCGACAAGATTTCGGCTTCGTCCGCCGCCATCCGCGAGACGGCAAAGCCGATCACCTTGCGTCCCTGCCGCAGCCGGTGCACCAGCGTGTTGCGCTCGGTCAGCATCGCCTCGAATTCGCCCTCGCCCCAGCCGCGATGAAACGACGCGCCGTGCAATTGCGCGAGCCGCGCCGCATCGCGCAGCGATGCGGGCTCGATCGCGGGCGGACCGCCGCCCCACCATCGTGACAGCCAGTCGATCATGTCGATCGCGGCGCGCTGATTTCGAGCCGGTCCTTCGGCGGCTTGGCGTCGGGCGCGCGCAGATAGAACGGCCGCGGCGGCGCGGTCTCAGGATCCACGGCCGCGCCGATCCATGCGACCCAGTTAATATCGGGCGCGGGCTGCCGGTCGACCTTGACCGGCGGTGCGGCGTCGGCGGGCCAGCGCTCGGCGAGGATATTGGCGGCGTTGCCGACCAGATGCAGCGCGCCGTGTTGGGAGGCCTCGAGCGCTTCCGCGATCGGCGCCACCTTCGGCTTGATGATCGGGCTGCCGTCGCCGCCGACCAGCTGGAAATAGACGTGATCATGCCGCGCATCGATCGCCGACAGGATCGCAGACGCGCCATTCTCGGCGACGACAGGCGCGGCGTAAGCGGCGAGCGTCGACAGTCCGACCACCGGCTTTTCCGCGGCCAGCGCCAAGCCGCGCGCCGCCGAGAGGCCGACGCGCAGGCCCGTGAAACTGCCAGGGCCGGTGGTGACGGCGATGCGGTCGAGCCCGGCAAAGCCGATGCCGCTCTCTTTCATCACCCGCGCGATCAGCGGCATCAGCGCCTCGGCATGGCCGCGCTGCATCGCCTGCGATTCAATGGCGATTGTATTGCCGGAGGTGGTGTCGAGCACCGCCGCGGAGCAGGCGTCGAGCGCCGTATCGATGGCGAGAATCATCATGGGAGGGCGAATAGTGAATAGGGAATGGCGAACAGGGGTCTTGCGGAGAATGCTATTCGCGATTCGCCACTCGCCATTCGCCGCTCCATCACATCGGCCGGACTTCCTGCACGTCGGGCACGAAGTGCCGGAGCAGGTTCTGGATGCCGTGTTGCAGGGTTGCGGTCGACGACGGGCAGCCGGCGCAGGAGCCCTTCATGTTGAGATAGACGATGCCGTCCTTGAAGCCGCGGAAGGTGATGTCGCCGCCGTCATTGGCGACCGCAGGACGCACGCGGGTCTCGATCAGGTCCTTGATCTGCTCGACCGTCTCGGCGTCGGCCTCGTCGAAGAACTCGTCTTGCTCGTCGCGGGCGTCGTCGCTGGCCGCGGTGCCGTCGGCGAGCAGCGGCGCGCCGGACATGTAGTGCTCCATGATCGCGCCGAGGATCGCGGGCTTGAGGTGCTGCCAGTCGCCGTCCGCCTTGGTCACGGTGATGAAGTCGCCGCCGTAGAACACGCCGGTGACGCCGGATACGGCGAACAGCCGTTCGGCGAGCGGCGAGCGTGCGGCGGATTCGGGCGAGGAGAATTCCATGGTGCCGCTGTCGAGCACCATGCGGCCCGGGATGAATTTCAGCGTGGCGGGATTCGGCGTGGCTTCGGTCTGAATGAACATTTGCTGTCTCCGGCGTCGCCGGTTCAAGGCCGGCGCGTTGGGTTCCATTATAGCGTTTTCGAGCGAAGTGACACCGGTTCGCGAAGAAAACGCGTCAAATCAAGGAATCAGATGGCAACTAAAAAGCCCGCGATCAAGCCGCAAAACCGCGGTTCCAGGCGCCTACCCATGCCCGGAAGCGGGTCCGGGGCCGGTAACGGGCTAGGACAGGGCGTCGATCTCGGCGTCGGTCAGGCCGCCTGGCACGATGGTCACCGGGATCGGGAATGCCCCCATGGTCTTGGCCATGGTGGTGATGATCGGCCCGGGCCCCTCGGCGCCCGGATTGGCGGCCAGCACCAGCGCTGAGATATCGACGTCCTTGTCGATCACGTCGAGGATCTGCTCGATCGGGTCGCCCTCGCGAATCACCCGCTCCGGGGTGATCGCGGCGATGCCGTTGGCGCGGCCGGCGGCGCGGTCGAGCGCCTCATTGGCGGCCTCCTCGGCCTCCGCGCGCATGATGTCGGCGACCCCTAGCCATTGCTGGTTCTGATCCTCGGTCTCGATCACCCGCAGCATCACGACGCCGCCGCCGACCCGGATCGCCCACCGGCTGGCGTAATAGACCGCGCGGTCCCATTCCGCAGTGTCGTCAACGATGACGAGGCATTTCGGCTTGTGACCTGTCTCGTAGCTTCGTCGCTGGGTGGTCATGCATGTCCCGGTGCTGAACCAAACCAACCCATGGTGCCATACTCCCTCGCCGTTTGGGAGAGGGAGCGCGCAGTTCCTGCCTTGCGCGTCAGCGCGGACGGATGAAGCCGACGATGTCCTTGGTGATGCGCATGGTCTCGTCGGCGATGCCGCGGGCGCGGTTGGCGCCGTCGGCGAGGACCGCGTCGACATGGCCGGGATCGGCGACCAGCTTCTTCATCTCGGAGGCGATCGGCGCCAGTTTTGCGACGCAAACCTCGACCAGCGCGTTCTTGAAGCTGGAGAACTGCCCGCCGCCGAACTGCGTCAGCACCTCCTGCTTGGAGATGCCGGCCAGCGCCGCGTAGATGCCGACCAGGTTGTCGGCCTCGGGACGCGTCTCCAGGCCCTTTTCCTCCGACGGCAGCGGCTCCGGATCGGTCTTCGCCTTGCGGATCTTCTGCGCGATGGTGTCGGCGTCGTCGGTGAGGTTGATGCGCGAATTGTCCGACGCATCCGACTTCGACATCTTCTTGGTGCCGTCGCGCAGGCTCATCACCCGCGTCGCGGGTCCCGTGATCAGCGGCTCGGGCTGCGGGAAGAACAGGCCGTCGGCGAAACCGTGACCACGAACTGAATCGCCGAAATCGTTGTTGAACTTCTGCGCGATGTCGCGGGACAGCTCCAGGTGCTGCTTCTGGTCCTCGCCGACCGGCACATGGGTCGCGCGGTAGAGCAGGATGTCGGCGGCCATCAGCACCGGATAGTCGTAGAGGCCGACCGAGGCGTTCTCACGGTCCTTGCCGGCCTTCTCCTTGAACTGCGTCATGCGGTTCAGCCAGCCGATCCGCGCGACGCAGTTGAAGATCCAGGTCAGCTCGGCATGGCCGGCGATCTGGCTCTGGTTGAACACGATGTGCTTCTTGGCATCGATGCCCGCGGCGATGAAGGCCGCGGTGACCTCGCGGGTGTTGCGGGCGAGCTCGGCCGGGCCGCCCCAGACCTCGACGCCCTGCGTGATCGCATGCATGTCGACGACGCAATAGATGCAGTTGTGAGTCTGCTGCATCTTCACGAAGTTGACGATAGCGCCGAGGTAGTTGCCGAGGTGCAGATTGCCCGTCGGCTGGACGCCTGAGAAAACCCGTTCAACGAACGCCATGGTCTAATTCCCGGAAATGGCTAGTTTTGCCGCGTCGTTTGCCACTTAAGCTTCGCGCGCGCAAGTCACGCGGGGCGCCTTTGCCTGACGGCGTTAACCGCCTCGCGCCAGCCGGTGACGCCGAAAAGCTGCAAGAACAGCCCGTAACCGGCGATACCTGAGGCGATCAGCATGAGCAGGGAGGCTGCCTGCACGAAACCGTGGCTGCCGGCTGACGGCAGCGCGCCCTGCGCGAGCCAGAGCAGGGCGCCCATCGCGAGCGCCGCGGCCAGGATGCGCGGCAGCCGGCGGCGCGCATCGGCATCGATCGAGAAGCCGAAGGTCGCGGCCCCCTTGCGGATCAGTGCCAGTGCGTTGCTCCAGGCGCCGAGCGCGATGCCTGCGGCAATTCCGCTCGCACCGAAGATCTGGCCGAGCAGGAAGGCCGCCGCGATCGCCACCACGACCGCTTTCAGCGTCGCGAGCAGCGGCGTCAGCGTGTCCTCGCGCGCAAAGAATGCCGGCGACAGCGCCTTCACCAGCACATGCGCCGGCAAGGCCAGCGTCAGCCAGGTCAAGGCTTGCGCGGTTGCCGCGCTATCCTGGGCGGTGAACGCGCCGTGCTCGAACAGCATCCGCACGGTCGGCTCGCTCAGCACCATCAGGCCGAGCGTCGCCGGCAGCGCCAGCCCGACCGCGAGCTCGAGGGCACGCGATTCCGCATGCGCGATCGCGCTGGATTCGCCGCTGCGCACGGCGCGCGTCATCTCCGGGATCAGCACGGTGCCCATGGCGACGCCGACAATGCCGAGCGGCAGCTCGAGCAGGCGGTTGGCGAAATAGAGCCAGGACACCGCCGATGGCGAGGTCGATGCGATCACCGCGCCCGCCACCATCAGCCATTGTGGCGCGCTGCTCGCGACCATGCCCGGGACCGCGCGGCCGAGAAAGCGGCGCACGTCAGGATCGAAGGACACGCTGAGCGGCGAAGCGAGTTTCGCGCCGCGCAGCGCCAGCATCGACAGTTGCAGGAAGCCGGCGATGCCGATCGTCGCCGCCATGACAATCGCGGCCTGCGCCGGCTCCTGCTGCCGCACCAGCAGCACGGCCATCACTGATATCAGCGCGATGTTGAACAACAGCGGCGAGAACGCGGTCAGCGCGAAGCGCCCCTGGGCGCTGAGCAGCGCCATCATCACGGTGACCGGACCGGCGAAGGCGAGATAGGGCAGCATCAGCCGTGCGTAGTCGACGGCGAATTGCAGTGTGTCGCGGCCGACGAACCCCGGCGCGATCGCCGCGATCACCAGCGGCATCAGCACGCCGATGACGAGCGCGGCCGCGATCACGGCGGCGCTGACGGTGCCGAGCACGCGGCCGGCAAAGGCGGTTGCCGCGTCCAAGCCGCCGGCATCGCGCGCCTTCAGCCAAGCCGGCACCAAAGCGGCATTCAGTCCACCCTCGGCCAGCAGCCGTCGCACCACATTCACAAGCTGGAACGCCGCCAGGAACGCATCCGCCACGGGCCCCGCGCCCAGCAGCGCCGCGATCGCGGAATCGCGCACGAAGCCGAGCAGTCGCGAGGCCAGCGTTCCCGAGGAGACCGTGAGGAAGGAGCGGAACATGAGGTCTGTATAGCAGTAGCGCGCTTTGCTGCCAGCGGCACTCCGTCAGCCCCGTCATCCTGAGGTGCGAGCGAAGCGAGCCTCGAAGGATGCATCGGCCACTAGTCGGGCCGTCCATCCTTCGAGGCTCGCCAAGAGGCTCGCACCTCAGGATGACGGGTTACAGGCGAGGGGATGACGGAACTAGCAGCAGCCCTTCCCTTGCTGCCCCGAGGCCGAACGTGATAGGCCGCCACTCTTGTTGAGTGGCGTTAACACAGGGCAGGTCTATGGCTGACGCAAAATACGACGTTCTTGGGATCGGCAACGCGATCTTCGACGTGCTGGTACAGACCGACGAGGGGTTCCTTGCCCGTCACGGCATGACCAAGGGCTCGATGCAACTGATCGACGAGGCGCGCGCCACCGCGATCTACGGCGACATGGGCGTGGCGACCGAGATGTCGGGCGGCTCGGCCGCGAATACCATCGTCGGCGTCGGCAGTCTCGGTGCCCGCGCCGCCTATGTCGGAAAGGTCAAGGACGACCAGATCGGCAAGCTCTACGTCCACGACATCCGCGCCGCGGGCGTCGCCTTCGATACTACGCCGGCCAGGACCGGCCCGGCCACCGGCTGCTCCTACATCCTGGTGACGCCGGACGGCGAGCGCACCATGAACACCTATCTCGGCGCCGCGCAGGACCTGACGCCGGACGATATCGATCCGGCGCAGATCGCGGCCGCCGGCATCATCTATCTCGAGGGCTATCTCTGGGATCCGAAGAACGCCAAGGACGCCTTCGTGAAGGCGGCTGATATCGCGCATGGCGCGGGCCGCCAGGTCGCGCTGACGCTGTCGGATTCGTTCTGCGTCGATCGCTACCGCGACGAATTCCTCGACCTGATGCGCAAGGGCATTGTGGACCTGGTGTTCGCCAACGAGTCCGAGCTGCACTCGCTGTACCAGACCTCGGATTTCGACACCGCGCTGAAGCAGTTCGGCAAGGACACCAGGCTCGGCGTCGTCACCCGCAGCGAGAAGGGCTGCGTCGTGATCTCCGGCGACAGCGTCGTCGCGGCGCCCGCCTCGCCGATCGACAGGCTGGTCGACACCACCGGCGCCGGCGACCTGTTCGCCGCCGGCTTCCTGGTCGGTCTCGTGCGCAATGTCGGCCATGAGAATGCCGGCCGGCTCGGCGCGCTCGCCGCCGCCGAGGTGATCCAGCACATCGGCGCCCGGCCGCTGGTGTCGCTGCAGGATCTGGCGAAGCAGCAGGGGCTGCTGGTTTAAGAGCGCCGCTGGCTTTCTTCACCTCTCCCGCTTGCGGGGGAGGTCGCAGCGCATCGAAGATGCGGTGCGGGTGGGGGCTCTCTCCACGGAATGACTCGCGGAAAGAGCCCCCACCCCGACCCTCCCCCGCAAGCGGGAGAGGGAGCAGAAAATGCCTCACGCCGTCTTCGACGCCTTCAATCCCAGCCGCCGCTCCACTGCGTCGCGCATCACGAATTTCTGGATCTTGCCGGTCACCGTCATCGGGAATTCGTCGACGAATTCGACATAGCGCGGGATCTTGTTGTGGGCGATCTGGCCATGGCAGAAGGCGCGGAGCTCGTCGGCGGTGAGCGTTTCGCCCTGCCTGGTCCTGACCCAGGCGCACAGCTCCTCGCCATAGCGCTCGTCGGCGACGCCGAAGATCTGCACGTCCTGGATCTTCGGATGGCGGTAGAGGAATTCCTCGATCTCCCTCGGATAGAGGTTCTCGCCGCCGCGGATCACCATGTCCTTGATGCGGCCGACGATGTTGCAATAGCCCTCGTCGTCGATCACGGCGAGGTCGCCGGTGTGCATCCAGCCATTGGCGTCGAGCACGTCTGACGTCTTTTCCTTCTCGTCCCAATAGCCGAGCATGATGCTGTAGCCGCGCGTGCAGAGCTCGCCGCGTTCGCCGCGCGGCACCACCTTGCCGTCGAGATCGACCACCTTGACCTCGACATGCGGATGGATGCGGCCGACGGTCGAGACGCGGCGCTCCAGGGGATCGTCGGTCGCGCTCTGGAAACTCACCGGGCTGGTCTCGGTCATGCCGTAGGCGATCGTCACTTCGCGCATGTTCATCTCGGTATTGACGCGCTTCATCACCTCGATCGGGCAGGGCGCCCCGGCCATGATGCCGGTGCGCAGCGAGGACAGATCGAAGCGCGCGAAGTCCGGATGGTCGAGCTCGGCGATGAACATGGTCGGCACGCCGTACAGCGTCGTGCATCTCTCCTGCGCGACCGTCGTCAGCGTCGCCAGCGGATCAAAGCCTTCGCCGGGATACACCATGGCGGTGCCGAGCGTGACCGAGGCGAGGTTGCCCATCACCATGCCGAAGCAGTGATAGAGCGGCACCGGAATGCAGATGCGGTCCTGCTCGGTCAGGCGCATGGCGCGGCCGGTGAAGTAGCCGTT
The DNA here is from genome assembly GCF_054820065.1 of Bradyrhizobium sp. UFLA06-06. Taxonomy (NCBI): domain Bacteria; kingdom Pseudomonadati; phylum Pseudomonadota; class Alphaproteobacteria; order Hyphomicrobiales; family Nitrobacteraceae; genus Bradyrhizobium; species Bradyrhizobium sp. UFLA06-06. The sequence continues at coordinate 7,246 of NZ_JADFUD010000014.1, read as the reverse complement.
GTTGAGGATGTTGTGATGGGTCAGCGTCACGCCCTTCGGCGAGCCGGTGGTGCCGCTGGTGAACTGGATGTTGACGGGATCGTCGAACTGCAGGCTCTCGCCGAGCGCCGCAAGCTGCTCGCGATGGCGCTCGCCGCCCATCTGCGCGACCGCATCGAACGGAATGGTGCCCGGCGCCGCCGGTCCGCCGATCTGGATCACGGCGCGCAGTTGCGGCAGCCGCGCCGAGCGCAGATGGCCGGGCTCGGAGCTCGCAAGCTCGGGCAGCAGCGTGTTCAGCATCTCCATATAGGCCGAGGTCTTGAATGCGGTCGCCGTCACGATCGCGGCGCAGCCGACCTTGCCGAGCGCAAATTCAAGTTCGCTGAGGCGATAGGCCGGATTGATGGTGACGAGGATCAGTCCGGCTTTCGCGGCGGCGAATTGCGTCAGTGTCCATTCCGGCCGGTTCAGCGACCAGATGCCGATCCGCTCGCCGCGTTGCAGCCCGAGCGCGAGAAAGCCCGCCGCCAAGGCCTCGACGCGACAGGCGAATTCGTTCCAGGTCCAGCGCACGTTGTGGCTCGGCGAGACCAGCGCTTCGCGCTCGCCCCAGCGCGCCCGTGCACGGTCGAGGCTGCGGCCGATAGTTTCACCGAGCAGCGGCATATCGGAAATGCCGCACACATAGCTGTCTGCCTTGGGGACCAGGATATCGGCTGCCAAGATCGTCCTCCTCGTGGTCGTGTTCGTGTCGTCACGCTTTTTGCGCGATCTTAGTCGTTTGGCGCCGATGGGACAGGCCCGACCTATGGCGGGTATGAGACGGTCGGGCTCTTACCTCGCCCCGCTTGCGGGGAGAGGTCGGAACGCATCGCGAGATGCGTTCCGGGTGAGGGGGTACAGGTCTCACTGCGGTCAGAGCTCGTGGAAGCAGCCCCTCACCCCAACCCTCTCCCCGTAAGAACGGGGAGAGGGAGAGGATATTTTAAGCCGCCCTCTGCCCGCTGCCGGCGTCGAGCCCGGCATAGATGCCCTTCTCGAAGCCTGCGAAGGCTTCCAGGCTGTGCTTGTCGGCGAACGGCAACAGCTGGGTCAGGATCACGCCGCAGACGTCGCGCGACGGATCGATCCAGTAATAGGTGTTGGCAAGGCCCGCCCAGGCGAGGCTGCCGGCGCTGCGGCCTTCCGGCGTCTTGGCGGTGTTGATGAGGAAGCTCAGTCCCCACTTCTTGACGATGTCGGGATAGAGATCGACGTCGTTGGTGTACACCGGCAAGGCCGTCGTCATCTTGCCGACGGTGAGCTCGCCGATGTGATTCTGCCCCATGGTCGCGACCGTCTCGGCCTTCAGCACCTGATTGCCGTTGCCTTTGCCCTTGTTGAGGATCATCTGGCAGAACTTGATGTAGTCGGCCGCCGTCGAATACAGGCCGCCGCCACCCATGTGGAATTCAGGATTCTGCTCGAGCTCGAACGGGATTGCCGCCAGCGTGCCGTCCTCGCCGCGGGCATGCATGCCGACCAGCCGCTTGCGCATGTCGTCGGAGATCTTGAACGCGGTGTCGCTCATGCCGAGCGGTGCGAACATGTTGTCGCGCAGATAGGCATCGAGCTTCTTGCCGGATGCGGCCTCCACGGCCTTGCCGACGAAGTCGATATTGGTGCCGTACTCCCAGCGCGTGCCGGGGTCGGTCATGATCGGCGTCTTCAGCGCGGCATTCAAGCAGGTGATGATGCCGGGCGTGCCGGTCTTTTCCAGATACTTCCCGAGGTTGCCGTCCCACATATCGTAGGCGAAGCCGGCGGTGTGGGTCATGAGCTGGCGCAGCGTGATCGGCTTTTTCGCCGGCCGCAGCTGCGGCTCGCCCTTGGCGTCGAAGCCGTCAAGCACCTGCACCGCGGCGAGATCGGGCAACAGCTTGCCGATCGGCTCATCGAGCGAGAGCTTGCCCTGTTCGACAAGCTGCATCGCGCCCGCCGAGGTCACCGCCTTGGTCATCGAGGCGATCCAGAACACACTGTCCGCCGTCATGGGATCGCTCTTGGAAAGGTCGCGCTTGCCGAACGCGCCTTCGTAGATCACGTCCTTGCCGGTGGCCGCGATGGCGACCACGCCGGGAATTTCCTTTGCCTCGCTCTTCTGGCGCAATACCTGATCGATCTGGGCCTTGCTCTGCATTGGGGGCTTCCTCCGGTGGGGTTTATTGTTTTGAAGTGGGCGGATCATCCTCCCGCTTTTCCGCTCCCGCAAGGCGGGCGCGATGCGAGGATGTCGCGATGTCGTGAAGGCCGGGCCGCTAGGAACGGCCTTGGTCGGGAGGCGTTCACCACGCGCGCAGATTTTGCAGGGGACGCCGCGCAAGTCCCGGTGACCTCCGCAAGCGGCCACGGTAACGTGATCAAGGAATGATTTTCGTACCTGATTATTTGCATTAACGCATTCAGATCGCTGCACAAACGGTGCGGCGGATTGGACCGGATTTGACGAAAAGATTCGTCATTTCCCGCCTTGCGGGGGCGCAGCAATGATTTCGACATGGAGTGAATGGAAGCGCTATCCGCGGCCGGGCCGCGGCGAGAATATCGAGGCGCCGATCAGCCCAGGTCTCTACGAAGTCCGCTACGCAGGTACCGGCGCGCTGCACTCGTTCGAGGCCGTCGAGAATGTCGCGCAGGCGCTGGCGCTGCTGCGGTCCGGCGCCAAATCCTGGTTCGGCCGCCGCGATGCGCGGGCGCAGGCCGACCTCGAATACCGGACCTGCGCGACCTCGACCAAGGCGGACGCCAAGGCCGCGGCCGAGCGCATGATCGGCCGTCGTGAAACCTACATGTCCGGCGGCGCAGTCTGAGCACCGCTGCACGTCGGCGCGTGGAAAAAGATCGCGCGCGAGCCCTCAATATTGCTTGAAGCAGGGTCGCGCCCGGCGCCGGTGCATCGCAGCGGCTTTCCGCTTATATAGGCGGCGAACACCCCCAAGAAATTCCAGAAATGACAGGAGTAACGCCATGACCCCGCCCGTTGCCGCACGCGCCACCCAATCCGCAGCATCCTCCCTGCAAAGCCGCCTGAAGGACCCCTCGCTGCTGCGCGACCGCTGCTATATCGACGGCGCCTGGGTCGGCACCCCCGAATTCGCCGTCAACAATCCGGCGACCGGCGTCGAGCTGATCAAGATCCCGCAGCTGAGCGCCGATGACGCGACCAAGGCCGTCGAGGCCGCCGAGCGCGCGTTTCCGGCCTGGGCCAAGCTCACCGCGAAACAGCGCTCCAACATCTTGCGCAAATGGTTCGATCTGATCATCGCCAACCGCGAGGATCTCGCGCTGATCCTGACCTCCGAGCAGGGCAAGCCGCTGGCGGAAGCGCTCGGCGAGGTCGATATCGGCGCCGCCTATGTCGAATTCTTTGCGGAAGAGGCGCGTCGCGTCTATGGCGAGACGATCCCGACGCAGCGTCCGGACGCACGTCTGCTCGCGATCCGGCAGCCGATCGGTGTCTGCGGCGCCATCACCCCATGGAATTTCCCGAATTCGATGATCACCCGCAAGGTCTCGCCGGCGCTGGCGGCCGGTTGCACCGTGGTGCTGAAGCCCGCCAACGAGACGCCGCTGTCGGCGCTCGCGCTCGTTGCGCTGGCCGAGAAGGCCGGCGTGCCGAAGGGCGTGTTCAACATCATCACCGGTGATGCGCCGCCGATCGGCAAGGTGCTGTGCGAGCATCCGGCGGTGCGCTTCGTCGGCTTCACCGGCTCGACCGAGGTCGGCAAGATCCTGTACCGGCAGGCATCGGTCGGCGTGAAGAAGCTCGGCCTCGAGCTCGGCGGCAATGCGCCGTTCGTGGTGTTCGACGATGCCGACATCGATGCCGCGGTCGAAGGCGCCATCGTCTCGAAGTATCGCAACATGGGCCAGACCTGCGTCTGCGCCAACCGTCTCTATGCCCAGGACAAGATCTACGACGCGTTCGTCACGAAGCTGTCGAAGAAGGTCGCGGAGATGAAGATCGGCGACGGCACGGAAGCTGGCGTGACGCAGGGGCCGCTGATCAACATGGAAGCGATCGAGAAGGTCGAGCGGCACATCGCCGACGCCGTGAAGGGCGGCGCCAAGATCGTGACCGGCGGCAAGCGCTCGTCGCTCGGCCGCAGCTTCTTCGAGCCGACGGTGCTGTCGGATGTGCGGCCGGACGCGCTGGTGTCGCACGAGGAAACCTTCGGCCCGCTCGCGCCGGTGATCCGCTTCAAGGACGAGGCCGACGTGATCGCGATGTGCAATGCCTCGCCGTTCGGTCTCGCTTCCTACTTCTATTCGCGCGACATCGGCCGCGTCTGGCGCGTCGCCGAGGCGCTGGAGTCGGGCATGGTCGGCGTCAACTCCGGCCTGATCACGACCGAAGTGGCGCCGTTCGGCGGCGTCAAGGAATCGGGCCTCGGCCGCGAAGGCTCGCGTCACGGCATGGATGAATATGTCGAGATCAAATACGTGATGATGGCCGGCGTCTGATCGCCGTGGCTGCGTGTCCCTTCGCCCTGGCGGGCGAGGGGACGCATGTCGGTGAAGCCATCGGTCGTCGTTGTCGATCGCTCCGTCCGCCGGCATCCGCGGTCTGCGACGATTCACCGCGACGGTTGGATGCAGCGCGTCGATCGCGACGACGATCGCACCAAGAATCCCTCTAACCTCGAAAGCGTCCGTCGGGACCGAACCGCGTACGCGCGTCGCCATTTCAAGGAAGGAATAAGCGAAACGCGAAATTTGCTGCATCGATGGCGCTTCATGCAGAGGATGTTATCCCCGTCGCTTAGATGCGTTCTAGTTGGCCCCACAACGCATGCTGCTTATGCCCCGGTGGTCGCGCTCGAACCCTGATGATGTTCGAGGCGAAGCCACGAAGAATCCGGGGACCTCATGCTCGTCAGTTCAAACGCTCCACGCGCATTTCAATTCGCGTGCGCGTCTCTCCTCCTTTCCGCGGTCCCTTCGCTCGCCCAGTCGCCTGAGCAGTCACCCGCGAGCAGCGTTGCGCCGCTGCCTCCAGTCGTCGTCACCGCGCCACAGCATCGAGCCACGCCGGTTCGGAGGCCGTCGTCGTCGCGCTCAGTGCGCCCATCGGCATCGCGTCAGGTGAGCAGGCGCGAGCACGCGCCGCAGGCTGCGGCCGCGCCGACGGCCGGCGCGCAGCAGGCGGCGTTGCCCGTGCCCTATATCGGCGGCCAGGTCGCGCGCGGCGGGCAACTCGGCCTGCTCGGCAACAAGGACTACATGGAGACGCCGTACAGTCTGACGAGCTACACCGAGAAGACGATCCGCGATCAGCAGGCAACCAGCGTTGCGGAAGTGCTGACCAATTCCGATCCGTCGGTGCGTGCTGCGATCGGCAGCAGCAACCGTTACGACGCGCTGACCATCCGCGGCTTCCGGGTCGAGAACAGCGAAATCGCCTTGAACGGACTCTACGGCCTCGTTCCGGCCTACCGCATCAATCCGGCTCCCATCGAGCGCATCGAGCTGCTCAAGGGTCCGGGTGCCTTTCTCAACGGAATGGCTCCGCAAGGCAGCATCGGTGGCACGGTCAATGTCGTGACGAAGCGGGCGGCGGAAGACATCACGCGCCTGACCGCCGGCTACATCTCGGATGGACGTTTTGGAACGGAGCTGGACCTCGCACGCCGCTATGGCGAACAGAAGGAATGGGGCGTTCGCTTCAACGGCGGGATCGACGGCGGCAACACCACGATCGATCGGCAGTCGGCGCGCAACGGCGTGGGCTCGCTCGGCGTGGACTATCATGGAGAGCGCTTTCGCTGGTCGGCGGACATCATCTCCCAGGACGACTGGATGAAGGCGGCCCAGCGCGGCTACACGCCCGTGCCCGGCATCGCAATGCCGAGCGCCCCCGATCCGCGTATCAATCTCGCGCAGCCGTTTGACTATGCGAGGTCGCAGAGCCTGACCGGCTTGACCAGGGCCGAATACGATCTCAGCAACAGCGTCACCGTGTTTGGCGCGATCGGCGGCAACCAGTTCCGCTACGACAAGCAGGAAGATCCCGGTGCCACGCTGCTCAACACCGCAGGCGATGCGTTGGGCACGTCACGGTTCCAGACCGGCAAGTCGGAGGGCGCCTCCGGCGAGGCGGGCATACGCGCGCGTTTCGACACGGGTCCCATCGGCCACGAGGTCGTGGTCAGCGGCAGCGCGCAAAACCGGACGGACTGGCTCGGCCAGACCAACTACGCGACCTACCTGACGAACATCTACAGACCGACCTTGCTGACGACCGCCGGCGCGCCGGTATCGACATTCCCGGAGGGCAAGTCCGGCTTCCTCGGGCTGCGCAGCGTCGGTGTTGCCGACACCATCACGACGATGGGGGGCCTGTTGCAGGTGATCGTGGGCGCGCGCCAGCAGCAGGTGATCGCGAGCAGCTTCAATCCGGTCAGCGGCCTGGAAACAACGCACTACGACGATAGCGCGACGTCGCCTTCGATCGCCTTGGTGGTGAGGCCGATCAAGCAACTCTCGCTTTATGCCAATTACATCGAAGGGCTGACGCCGGGGCCGACGCCGCCTTCCGGCGCGGCGAACACCAATGCGGTGTTTGCGCCGTTCAAGACGCGGCAAGTCGAGGTCGGCACCAAGCTCGATCTCGGAGGCTTCGGCGCGAGCCTTGCGGCATTCCAGATCAGCCAACCGAGCGGGGTGATCGATCCCGTCACCAAGATCTACAGTCTGGATGGCGAGCAGAGAAATCGTGGCATCGAGCTCAATACCTTCGGCGAGGTCGCGCCCGGCGTCCGCGTTCTCGGTGGCGTGACCTGGCTCGATGCCCGGCTCACCCAAACGCAGGGCCACCTCTACGACGGCAATCACGCGATCGGCGCGCCCGACCTGCAGGGCAATCTCGGTGTCGAATGGGATACGCCCTTCGTGCCCGGCCTCACCGCGACGGCGCGTGCCATCTACACCAGCCGGGCCTATGTCAGTGCCGACAACGTCCAAAGCGTCCCCGCCTGGGCGACCTTCGACATCGGTGCGCGCTACGCGACGACGCTCGCGGGGCGTCCGACCACCTTCAGGGCGTCACTGACCAATCTGTTCGACAGGCACTACTGGATCGGCAATCCAACCGGCTATGTGATCAGCGGCATGCCGCGGACGCTCTGGCTTTCCATGACGGTGGATTTCTAGAGCGTTTTCGAGCGAAGTGGATACCGGTTCGCGTGAAGAAAACGCGTCAAAACAAGAATCTAGAGCCCCGTTC